>JBFXES010000298.1:0-2525 GCA_050179875.1 Thiohalomonadaceae bacterium | reverse complement strand
TCGAGTTCTTTCATGGCGGTTTCTCCTCAGGCGCGGCCGCGCAGCATGCTGATGTAGGTGGGCTTGAGCGCCATGGTCTTCATGACCCAGCTGACCCACAGCTCCTCCAGCGGCGCGATCACGCCCGGGAAAGAAGGCACGAGGTTGTTCTGGTAGTCAAACTCGACCAGCATGGCCCGGCCCAGCCGGGTGATCAAAGGGCACGAGGTGTAGCCGGTGTAGAGCGCATCGGAGGCCTTGCCCGCGATCTCGGCGACGATGTGGTCGACCGCCACGGGCACCTGCCACTTCACGCTCGCCGCGGTCTTGCCCTTGGGTACGCCGGCGATGTCGCCCACGCCGAAGACCTCGCGATAGCGCACATGGCGCAGCGTGCCCTTGTCGACCTCCAGCCAGCCTTCGGCCGCCCATGGACCGGACTGCCAGGGCAGCGGGCTGTTGCGGATGGGCTCGGGCGCACGCATGGGGGGGATGACGTGGATGAAGTCGTAGTCCTGCTCCTCGGCTCCGGCAGGTGTGCTGAACGTGGCGATGCGCTTGCCCGGATCGATGGCCTTGAGCACCCGCTCATAGTTCACCTGGATGCCGCGCCCCTGGAACAGCATGCGCACCTTCTCAGAGACGATGGGAACGCTGAACAGCGCCTTGTTGTTCGAGTTGTAGACAACCTCGGCCTTGCTGCGCTGGCCGCGCCGGCTCAGGTAATCGTCCGTGATGAACGTGTACTTCAGCGGCGCCCCCGCGCACTTCATCTCGGTGTTGGGGCGCAGGAAGACCCCGCGGCCGCCCTTGTCCGCGAAGGCCGACATGGCCTGCCACGTGGCCTCGGCCTTGGCCGGACTGTGGTAGATGCTGCCGATGCCGTGCTGGCCGATCAGCTCTTCGCTCATGCCCTCGATCAGGCCGTACTCCAGTTGCATGCCGGTGGCGACCACGAGAAAGTCGTAGGCATGGGCCTGGCCGCTCTCCGTGACGACTTTCCTGCCTTCGGGGTCGAACTCCACGACCCGTTCCTGCACCAGCTCGACGCCAGCGGGCACGTACTCAGCGGTGGAGGAAGCCACGTAATCCGTCGGCTTGATACCGGCACCCACCAGCGTGAAGCCAGGCTGGTAGAAGTGCTCCCTGCGCGCATCGATCAGCGTGATCTTCGCGCCGTCCAGCGCCTCGGAAAGCCGCGAGGCCGCCGCCAATCCCGCTGCACCGGCACCGGCAATGACGATGCGGGCCGTGGTCCCGACCTTCTTTTCAGCATTGGCCATGCCCGGCGTCAGCGCGATGCCCGCGGCACCGGCGGCGCCGAGCGTCCACAGCGCACGGCGCCGGCTGATTGATTCGCCCATGGACTTGTCTTCGCCGACATGGTTCTGGTGGTGTTTCATGGTCTTGTACCCAGTGATTTAGGAGCGCAGTAGATGTCCCACAGCACACGCATGACGCGTACCACGTTGTCATTGCCGAGCCGGTAATAGACGAACTTGCCCTCCTTCTCGGTCTCCACCAGGCCCTCCGCTCTCAGCACTGCCAGCTGCTGCGACAAGGTGGGTTGGTGAATGCCGGTGAGGTCTTCCAGCTCACCCACGTTGTAGCGAGCAGAAGCGAACTGGCACAGAAGCATCAGACGGTCTTCGTTGGCCAGTGCCTTGAGCAAGGCGCAGGCCTCCCCAGCGTGCTCGCGCAGCTGCTCGGCGGGGAGTACGGTTGTATCTGCGGTATGCATTGTGAAATTATAATATATTTTTTTATAAAATATTTCAGGGTATTTTAATCCGATGGTCGGCCTGACCCGTCCGCGCACCGCTCCTGCTGGGAAGGCGTGCTGATGAAAGCGGCCAACTCCCCCGGGCGGTTCACCCCATCGTCACGGCCCTGCGGATTCCGCATCCTCTCGCTTGCGCCACGCCGGCCGGCCCGCGGCCACAGGCCTGCACAAGCAGGCCCAGGCTTGGTCTCAGTCGCTGGCAGTCAGGCCCATCCCGGTGACCTCGTCGACGACAGCCGCAGCCGTCGGACAGATCACGTCCGGAGTCTCGCTGGGGCGACCGACCCCATCGCGCCACGGGCATCGAGACTGGGCACCGGCGGTTGTACAGTGCCAGCCCGCCGTATAGCGACGTGCCGTGCGGATCAGGGCTTGCGCGGCTGCAGCCGGTCGTGCCGGACCGCATCGTCTTCCATCAACTCGAACCACATGGCATTGAGAACGGCAAAAGCGGCCGCCAGGGGCAAGCCAAGGATCCAGGCGAAGTACCACATGGTCAATGTCCTTTGAATGAAAGTGTCTGCGGATCAGTACGCATGGCCTTGGCCGTCCTGAATGGCTTCGGGGTCGACCTTGCCGCGCAGGACCGAGTACACCCAAGCGGTGTAGGCCAGGATGAGCGGCATAAAGATGACCGTCGAAACGAGCATGACGAACAGCGTGAGGTGACTCGACGAGGAATCCCACACAGTCAGGCTGGCCGAGGGATCGATCGATGAAGGCAGGATGAAGGGAAACATGGAGACACCCACGCTGGCGATGA
>JBFXES010000297.1:0-2535 GCA_050179875.1 Thiohalomonadaceae bacterium | reverse complement strand
GGAACAGCCGCGCAGGTCGGGTTAGGGGTTTGCAACCGTTGTAGGAGCCCACATCGTGGGCGAATGGCTTTAACCGGCGAACGGCCCCTGACCGCCGCGCTTGCCGAAAGCGAATTCGCCGACAATGTCGGCTCCTACAGATGCACGGAACAGCCGGGCAAGTCGGGTTAGCCCGCGGGGCGAAAACCGACGGAAAGAAGCACAACAGCCCGGTTTACCGCCGGGCCAAAACGAATCGTCCCTTCTCCCTCCGGGAGAAGGACAGGGTGAGGGGATCTAGAGAGGCCACCGCAGGTGGTCAATTCACTCCTCACCCCAACCCTCTCCCTGGGGGAGAGGGAGCAGGAGCCCACACCGTGGGCGAATGTTTCGTAGGTCACGTCGAGAAGCTACGTGACAGGTTTGCACCGTTGTAGGAGCCCACATCGTGGGCGAATGGCTTTAACCGGCGAACGGTCCATGACCGCCGCGCCTTGCCGAAAGCGAATTCGCCGACAATGTCGGCTCCTACAGATGGCCGGAACAGCCGCGCAGGTCGGGTTAGCCCGCGGGGTGAAAACCGACGGAAAGAAGGAACAACAGCCCGGTTCACCGCCGGGCCAACACGAATCGTCCCTTCTCCCTCCGGGATTTATGCCCCGAATGGGGTAGAAGGACAGGATGAGGGGATCAAAGAGGCCACTGCAGGTGGTCAATTCACCCCCTCACCCCAACCCTCTCCCTGGGGGAGAGGGAGCAGGAGCCCACACCGTGGGCGAATGTTTCGTAGGTCACGTTGCGAAGCTACGTGACAACCGCGTCAGCAGACGCCGAACAGCGGGTGCGGACAACCCGCGCGACCGCGAGGTCGCAACCTGAGGAAGAACGATGAAATTCAGCGAACAGTGGCTGCGGGAATGGGTGAATCCCGCCATTTCGACCGAACAGCTTTCCGCCCAGCTCACCATGGCCGGCCTCGAAGTGGACGCCGTGGCGCCCGTGGCCGGGCCGTTCACCGACGTGCTGGTGGGCGAGATCATCGAAGCCGTGCAACATCCGGATGCCGACAAGCTGCGTGTGTGCAAGGTGTCCGTGGGCCAGGGCGAGCCGCTGCAGATCGTCTGCGGCGCCCCCAACGCCCGCGTCGGCCTGCGCGTGCCCACCGCGGTGATCGGCGCCACGCTGCCCGGCGACTTCAAGATCAAGCGCGCCAAGCTGCGCGGCGTGGAATCCTTCGGCATGCTCTGTTCCGCCAAGGAGCTGGGCCTGTCCGAGGCCTCCGAGGGCCTGCTCGAACTCCCCACCGATGCCCCCGTGGGCACGTCCCTGCGCGATTACCTGCAACTGGACGACAACACCATCGAGCTGGGCCTCACCCCCAACCGCGCCGACTGCCTGGGCATCATGGGCATCGCCCGTGAAGTGGCCGTGCTCAATCGCATGGCGCTGATCGCCCCGGCCATCGCCGAGGTACCCGCCGCCCACGACGCCACCTTCCCCGTCACCCTGGACGCCCCCGCCGACTGCCCCCGCTACGCGGGCCGCGTGGTGCGCGGCGTGAACGCGCGCGCCGCGACGCCGCTGTGGATGAAGGAGCGCCTGCGCCGCAGCGGCGTGCGCAGCCTCGGCCCCGTGGTCGACGTGACCAACTACGTGCTGCTCGAACTGGGTCAGCCCATGCACGCCTTCGACCTGGCCAAGCTGAGCGGCGGCATCCGCGTGCGCCGCGCCGCGGCCGGCGAGACCCTCAAGCTGCTGGACGGCACCGACGCCAGGCTGGAGCCCGACACCCTGGTCATCGCCGACGAAAAAGGCCCGCTGGCCATGGCCGGCGTCATGGGCGGTGACGCCTCCGCGGTGACCGACGACACGGTCGATATCTTCTTCGAGAGCGCCTACTTCAACCCGCAAAGCATCGCCGGCCGCGCCCGCCGCTACGGCCTGCACACCGACGCCTCCCACCGGTACGAGCGCGGCGTATCGCCCGAACTGCAGCGCATCGCCCTGGAGCGCGCCACTGCGCTGCTGGTCGCCATCGCCGGCGGCCAGCCCGGCCCGGTCACCGACGTGTGCGCTGCCGAACACATGCCCCAGCGCGCCCCCATCCGGCTGCGCCGCGCGCGCATTGCGCGCGTGCTCGGCGCCGCCATCGAGGACGCCGAAGTCCACGACATCCTCACCCGCCTGGGCCTGCACGTGGAGGCCGATGGGGAAGGCTGGCTGGCCACGCCGCCCGCCTGGCGCTTCGACCTGGGCATCGAGGAAGACCTGATCGAGGAACTGGCGCGCGTGCACGGCTACAGCCGCATCCCCACCACCGCGCCCGTGGCGCCGCTGACCATGCTCGCGCAGCCGGAAGGCCGAGTGGAGGAGGGCGCCCTGCGCCGCGTCATGATCGAGCGCGGTTACCAGGAAGCGGTCACCTTCAGCTTCGTGGAGCCCAAGGTCCAGGCGGTGCTCGACCCCGACAACGCCCCGATTGCGCTCGCCAACCCCATCTCCGCCGATCTGGCCGTGATGCGCACCACCCTGTGGGCCAGTCTGATCCCGGTCGTG
>JBFXES010000296.1:0-2570 GCA_050179875.1 Thiohalomonadaceae bacterium | reverse complement strand
TCCCGTCGGTGTACCGCAAGCCATGAGGCCGCCGATGGCTGACGTGTATCTGCAACCGGGAGGTTTCTACTTCGGCAAGGGCGACGTGCGCGTGCACACCATCCTCGGCACCTGCGTGGCGATCACCCTCTGGCTGCCCGCCAGGAAGACAGGCGGCATGTGCCATTACCTGCTGCCGCGGCGACCCAGGCACAGCAACGAGCCGCCGGGCCTGTATGCCGACGAGGCCATGATGCTGTTCATGCGCGAGGTGCAGCGGCTCGGGCATCCGGCGCAGGAGTACGACGTCGGCCTGTTCGGCGGCGGACATATGTTCCGCGTGGCGGCCACCTGCCCCTTCGACGTGGCGCAGATGAATATCGACGCCGGCTGGCGACTGTTGCGCGCCCACGGTTTTCGCGTGGCCATGGAGCACCTGGGCGGCATCGGGCATCGGCGCGTGGTCCTGGATCTGGACGCCGGGCGCGTGAGCGTGGAGCAGTTCGACCTGTCGCCCGCCGGGCCCATGCTTCCCAAGGTCAATCCATGTTGAAAGGGGCGAAGATCAAGGTCCTGATCGTCGACGACTCCGCCGTGGTCCGGCAGGTGCTCTCGGGCGTGCTCAAGGCCGATCCCACCATCGACGTCATCGCCACCGCGGCAGACCCGATCTTCGCGCTGGAGAAGATGCGCAAGGAGTGGCCGGACGTCATCGTGCTGGACGTGGAAATGCCGCGCATGGACGGCATCACCTTCCTGCGGAAGGTGATGGCCGAGCGGCCCACGCCCGTGGTGATCTGTTCGAGCCTGACCGAGAACGGCGCCGAGACCACCATCCAGGCCCTGGAAGCGGGTGCGGTCGGCATCGTCACCAAGCCCAAGGTCGGGCTGCGCGACTATCTCGTGGATGCGTCCATGGACCTGACGGCCGCCGTGAAGGGTGCCGTGCACGCCAATCTGAAGCGCCTCGCCCCGGCAGCGAAGACGGCGCTCAAGCCCTCGCCGAAGCTCACCGCCGACGCCGTCCTGCCGACGACCGAGCGGGCCATGGCGCAGACCACCGATCTGGTGGTGGCCATCGGCACCTCCACCGGCGGCACCCAGGCCCTCGAAACCGTGCTCAGCGCCTTGCCCCGCGTGTGTCCCGGCATCGTCATCGTCCAGCACATGCCGGAAAAATTCACGGCCGCCTTCGCGGCGCGCCTCGATGCCCTGTGCGCCATCGAGGTCCGCGAGGCGCGAACCAACGACCGCGTCATCCCCGGGCGTGCCCTCATCGCGCCCGGCGGGCGCCACATGCTGCTGCGGCGCAGCGGCGCGCAGTATTTCGTGGAAGTGCGCGACGGGCCGCTGGTCAATCGCCACCGCCCTTCAGTGGACGTGCTGTTCCGCTCGGTAGCCCACGCCGCCGGCAAGAACGCGCTCGGCATCATCATGACCGGCATGGGCGACGACGGCGCGGCGGGCCTGCTGGAAATGCACCAGGCCGGCGCCCACACCCTCGCCCAGGACGAAGAAAGCTGCGTGGTCTTCGGCATGCCCAAGGAGGCCCTGAGGCGCGGCGCCGTGGACCGCTTGGTGCCCCTGCACGCCATCGCAAGCGAGATCGTCACCTGTGCTGCGCGGCATTGACAGGTCGTGTTCCTGCCATGCATCCACGTTCATCGTTGCGATGGTGAAAACCAGGGTCTGCTCAGGCGGCGTGGTGGCCACCTTAGTCGCCGATCCAGCGCCGGGCGATGAAAAACGACATGCCCGCCAGCACCGCGGCCGACAGGAAGGCGACTACCGGCCCCGCGGAATCCCACAGCACGCCGCTGTACCACGCGCCCAGCGCACCGCCCACGCCGAATGTGACGCTGGAATAGAGGGCCTGGCCGCGGCCGTGATTGCGCCCGGCGAAATGACGGTGAAACAGCGCGATGGCCGCCGCGTGGTAGATGCCGAACGACGCCGCATGCAGGGTCTGGGCGGGCAGGACGATCCACAACACCTCCGGGAACAGACCGGTCAACGTCCAGCGCAACGCCGCCAGGGCAAAACTGGCGAGCAACAGTCCGCGCGCACCGAAGCGCGGCAACAGGCGGTGCATCACCAGAAACAGCCCGACCTCCGCCACCACGCCGATGGCCCACATCTGGCCGATGGCGGTGCGCGTGTAGCCGTGGCCTTCCATGTAGATGGTGAAGAACGTGTAGTACGGCCCGTGACTGGCCTGCATGAGCAGGCAGGCCACCAGCAGGGCGATCACGTCCGGGCGACGGAGCACCTCACCGATGGGCCGCTCGCCATCGCCGGTCCGCGCGATGCCCGATTCGGGGACAGTGAGGCTCGCCGCCCAGATGGCGGCGAACATGGACAGCAATACCGCAGGCAGCAGCGCCGGGCCCGTGACGTCGAACAGGGCGCCGAGTCCCACCACGGACAGGATGAAGCCGATCGAGCCCCACAGGCGGATCTGGCTATAGCGGTGGTGCTGGTCGCCCAGGTGCACCAGGGTGTTGGTCTCGAACTGGGGCAGCACCGCGTTCCAGAAAAAACTGAAGGCGAACATCACCAGGGCCAGGTCCCAGTACCCCCGCGCCAGGAAC
>JBFXES010000295.1:0-2683 GCA_050179875.1 Thiohalomonadaceae bacterium | reverse complement strand
CGGGGGGAGAAAATGTCGTGGGAATAATCGTGGGGGAAGGCGCGGAGAAAGAATCGCGAGCGGAAGCTCGCTCCCACTCCCCTCGCCCCGGCATCGTGCTTACCGCGTACAGTTCGGCGTACGTCCCTGCCGGCGCGCCTCTTCGTACAGGCCCATGGCCCGCTTCATGCGCCTGTTGAGATCGTCGATACGGGTGCCGTGCGCGGGGTGGGTGGACAGGAACTCGGGCGGCGCCCCGTTGCCTGCCGCGGTCATGTTTTTCCACAGGTTCACGCTCTCGCGCGGGTCGAAGCCGGCCTTGGCCATGAGATCGAGGCCGAGGAGATCGGCCTCGGATTCCTGGGTGCGCGAGAACGGCAGGATGATGCCCACCTGCGCGCCCAACCCGAGCAGGGCCATGAGATTGTCGTTCTGCGCGCCCTGGCCGCCGGCGAGCACCTGGACCAGTTGCAGGCCCGCCTCGGTGGCGTAGGCGGTGGAGACACGCTCGTTGCCGTGCTGGGCCTGGACGTGGGCGATCTCGTGGCCGATCACCGTGGCCAGTTGATGCTGGTTCTTCGCCACGTCGAGCAGCCCCTTGTACACGCCGATCTTGCCCCCGGGCAGGGCGAAGGCGTTCGCCTGCGGGTTGTCGAACACCTCCACTTCCCACTCGCCGTCCTTCACCTGGGCCGTGATGGCGTCGGACACGCAGGTGACATAGCGGGTGAGCGCCGCGTCCTTCACCGGCGGGGTCTCCTTGCGCGCCTGGTCGAAAGCGGCCGCGCCCATCTCGGCCATCTGGTCCTCGGGGAAAAAGCGCAGTTGCTGGCGTCCCAGCGGCGAGGTGGCGCAGGCCGTCAGCAGGGCGGCGGCAGCAACGTAGACGATGGCACGGTGCATGGCGGAATCTCCCACTGGCTGAACTTAGGATAGGACCGCCGCGGCTACAGGTCTCCGGCGTAGTCCATGATGAGGGGCGCGTGGTCGGAAAAGCGCTGGTCCTTGTAGATGTGGGCGCCCCTCACCCGCTCCCGCAACCCGGGCGAGATGATCTGGTAATCGATGCGCCAGCCCACGTTCTTGGCCCAGGCCTGGCCGCGGTTGGACCACCAGGTGTACTGCTCCGGTTCCTGGTTCACCACCCGGAAACCGTCCACCCAGCCGAGTTCGTCGAACACCTCGTCCAGCCAGGCGCGCTCCTCGGGCAGGAAGCCGGAATTCTTCTGGTTGCTGCGCCAGTTTTTCAGGTCGATGTTGCGATGGGCGATGTTCCAGTCGCCGCAGATGATGTATTCGCGGCCGTCCTTGCGCATGCGCGCCAGGACCTCCAGGAACTTGTCCATGAAGGCGTATTTGGCAGCCTGGCGCTCCGGGCCGGCGGAACCGGAAGGCAGGTAGAGCGAGGCGACGCTCAGATTGCCGTAGTCCGCCTGGATGTAGCGACCCTCGTCGTCGCAGTCGGCGAAGCCCAGGCCCCGCACCACCCGGTCGGGCGGCTTGCGGCAGAACAGGGCGGTGCCGCTGTAGCCTTTCTTCAAGGCATCGAAGTAGTGGCAGGACAGGCCGTCCGGACGGAACACGGCCCCGTCGAGCTGGTGTTCCTGGGCCTTGGTCTCCTGCACGCACACCACATCCGCCTGCTGGCCCGCGAGCCATTCGAAGAAGCCCTTGCTCGCGGCGGAGCGGATACCGTTGACGTTGGCGCTGATGATTCTCATGGGGGCGTGAGCATACCCTAACGAAGGCGCAGGTCGTACGTCCGTTCGACCCGCGCCGCGCGCTTCGGTGCCGTTCCGGGCGCCCCGGGGCGCGACTATAATGGCCGCCTTTCTCCAGCCCCGGTTCACCTCCATGCACGATTACCAGCGGGAATTCCTCGAATTCGCCATCTCACGCGGCGTGCTGCGCTTCGGCCAGTTCACCCTGAAATCCGGTCGCGTGAGCCCCTATTTCTTCAACGCGGGCCTGTTCAACTCGGGCGCCGCGCTGGCGCGCCTCGGTCGTTACTACGCGGCCGCCATCGCCAATTCAGGGCTCGCTTTCGACGTGCTGTTCGGCCCCGCCTACAAGGGCATCCCGCTGGCGAGCGCCGCGGCCATCGCGCTGGCCGAGCATCACGACCGCGACCTGCCCTACTGCTTCAACCGCAAGGAAGCCAAGGACCACGGCGAAGGCGGCAACATCGTGGGGGCGCCGCTGGCCGGGCGCGTGCTCATCGTGGACGACGTGATCACGGCGGGCACAGCCATCCGCGAGTCCATGGCCCTCATCGAGGCGACGGGCGCCCGCGCCGTGGGCGTGGTGATCGCCCTGGACCGCCAGGAACGAGGCACCGGCGAACTTTCCGCCATCCAGGAAGTGGAGCGCAACTACGGCCTCAAGGTGGTGAGCATCGTCACCCTGGCCGATCTGATCACCTATCTGGAAGAACAGGGCCGTACTGCCGAGGTCGAAGCCATCCGTGCCTACCGCGCCCAGTACGGTATTCAGAGTTAACCACAAGGCCACGGAGAATATTCGTCGGGATGGAATTCGCAGGTCACGTTGCCGCGAAGCGGCTACGTGACACGCCGGCCTGTAGATACCGTCTTTCCCGTCAAGCCCCCTTCATGGCGATTTCGGCGTCAAAGGGGGTGCCATTCTTGAGCACGCCATAGGCGATATGCACGAGCTTGCGCATGGCGGCGCCGACCACGGCCAT
>JBFXES010000294.1:0-2689 GCA_050179875.1 Thiohalomonadaceae bacterium | reverse complement strand
GCCCGCCGTGGGTCGCACGGGCCGCCCCGCCATGAGCGCGAGCGCGACCACCGCAATCATCACGAGGGAACGCTGCGTCGGCACGGAAAACCCCGCGAGCAGCGCGTAGAGTGCGGCCGCCACGAGCGCCGCGCCGGCCGCCGCCTTCTGGGCGGGCAGGTACAGTGCCAGGCGGCCGCGCCAGGCGAGGCGCACCAGCGCGCCCGCCAGCAGGGCGACCAGGCCCACGTGCAGGCCCGAAATGGCCATGAGGTGATTGGTGCCGGTGGCCGTGAAAACGTCCCACTGGGCCGGCGCCACCCCGCTGCGGTCACCGATGGCGAGCGCCAGCAGCACGCCCGCAAAGGGCGCCTCCCCCGCCAATGCCGCGGCGCGATCCCGGACGGCCGCCCGTGTCCGGTCCACGGGGGCTTGCCACCATAGCGGTTGCGCCAGCCGATGGTTGCGCCCGGCTGCGCGCACATAGCCGGTGGCCCGGATCCCCTCCTGGAAAAGCCAGGCTTCGTAATCGAATGCGCCGGGGTTGGCCATGCCGTGGGGCCGCTTGAGCCTGACCGTGAGGTGCCAGCGCTCACCCGGAGAAATGGCCGGGGGCTCGTCGTACCAGGCGAGCCGCAACCGGCCGCGAAAGGCATGGGCGCGCTCATTGAGGACCAGACCGGAAGGCTCGAAGAGAAAGCGCAGGCGCCGTTCGTCGGGTTCGGGCAAGCCCACCACCATGCCCTCCACCTGAAGATCCACGCCTTCCAGTTCCGCCGGCAGCGTATCCGCCAGCCGAACCGTTGCGTGCAGATACGCCCAGGCAAACCCCAAGGCCGCGGCGACACACCACAGGAACAGGCGACGGACAAATGCGTGGCGGGCCCACCTGGATCCGGCGGCCGCGAACAGCATCAGGAAAAGGAGAATCCCACCCGCCCATTCGGGGTCCGGCAGAAAGGCCAGGCGCTGAAGTGTGATGACACCCAGCAGAAAGGCGATCGTCCATGACGCCATATTTGCGTGTTCTTGAATTTATTGGATAATTCCGGCCCTGCTAGGGGATGCTTCCATGCCGAAAAAGCTGATCAAGCGCTTCATGCCGGATCACCAGACGATCCGCAATCACCGTCATCTGCGTTTTCTCGGCACCCTCCTGCACGACCCCAACCTGTTCCACCTCAACCGCCGCTCCGCTTCGGGCGCCTTTGGCGTGGGCGTATTCGTCGCCTTCATCCCCATTCCCTTTCAGATGGTGCTGTCGGCGGCGTTGGCGGTGCTGTTCCGGGTGAACCTGCCCATTTCCGTGGCCCTGGTGTGGCTCACCAATCCGGTCACCATGCCTCCGGTCTTCTACTTCGCCTACAAGGTGGGGGCCTGGATCCTGGGCACCCCGGCCCGGGAACTGGAGCTTGAGGTCACTGCCGAATGGTTCATGCAGGAACTCGGCGCCATCTGGCAGCCGTTCCTGCTCGGCTGCTTCGTGGTCGGCAGCATCTGCGCCGTGACCGCCTATTTTGCCGTGCGCGGCCTGTGGCGGCTGAGCATCGTGCGACACTGGCAGCGCAAGAAGGACGAGCGCGCGCGCCGCGCCGCCTGAAGCCTTTCGCTCACCCGTCCCGCTTCTCCTTCTCCACCAGCACCCCGTTCTCCAGCGCCAGCAGGCGATCCATGCGCCGCGCCAGCCCCCAATCGTGGGTCACCACCACGAAGCTGGTGCCCAGTTCCCGATTGAGTTCCAGCATGAGGGCGTACACCTTTTCGGCCGTCTGCTGATCCAGGTTGCCGGTGGGCTCGTCGGCCAGCACACAGGCCGGCCGCGCCACCAGGGCGCGGGCCACCGCAGCGCGCTGGCGCTCGCCGCCCGACAGCTCGCCGGGCTTGTGCATCAGGCGTTCGCCGAGGCCCACGCGCCCGAGCATGGCGGCCGCGCGCTCGCGCGCCTCGGCCGTGGCCACGCCGCCGATGAGCAGGGGCATGGCCACGTTCTCCAGGGCGGTGAACTCGGGCAACAGGTGATGGAACTGGTAGACGAAGCCGAGGCTGCGGTTACGCAGCCGCCCACGCTCGGTCTCGTTGAGCGCGGCCATGGCGCGGCCGCCGACCTCGATGCTGCCGTCCGTGGGCACGTCCAGACCGCCCAGCAGGTGCAGCAGCGTGCTCTTGCCGGAACCGGACGCGCCCACGATGGCGACGCGCTCGCCGCGCCGGATGCTGAGGTCCACGCCCTTGAGCACGTCCACGGCGAGACCGCCTTCGCGAAAGCTCTTTTTCAGGTCGCTACAGGCCAGCACCACTTCACTCATAACGCAGCGCCTCCGCCGGTTGGGTGCGCGACGCGCGCCAGGCCGGATACAGCGTCGCCACCAGGCTCAGCAGGAAGGCCACGCCGCAGATGCGCGCCACGTCCTCCCAATGCAGTTCCGAAGGCAGATCGCTGATGTAGTAGACGTCGGCGGGGAGGAACTGGACCCCGAACAGGCGCTCCAGCGCCGGCACGATGGTCTCCACGTTGAGGGCCAGGCTCACGCCGCCGACCAGACCGAGCAAGGTGCCGATGATGCCGATGATTGTGCCCTGCACCATGAACACCATCATGATGCTGCGCGGACTTGCCCCCAGGGTGCGCAGGATGGCGATATCGCTCTGCTTGTCGGTCACCACCATCACCAGGGTGGAGACGATGTTGAAGGCCGCCACCGCCACGATG
>JBFXES010000293.1:0-2709 GCA_050179875.1 Thiohalomonadaceae bacterium | reverse complement strand
GGGACTCCAGCGGCGCATCTGAGAAGAACACCCGCAGGCCACGGAGAAATCGAAATCGGCGGTAAGCCGTAGGTCACGTTGCGAAGCTACGTGACCTACGCACGACGAGCTCCGTGGCTCCGTTGGAGGGCTGGGCGACATTCGGGCCAGTCTAAGGTGGACACTTTATGGACACGTGTCCGCACGTCGAAACCCGCGCAAATCCCTAACCTGTTATTGGCGTTGGTGCCCGGGACCGGAATCGAACCGGTACGGCCTTGCGGCCGAGGGATTTTAACTAAGCCGTAGGTCACGTGCGAAGCTACGTGACATCTCCGAGCCGCGCCCTGTCACGTAGCCGCTGCGCGGCAACGTGACCTACGCACGTCGAGATCCGCGGTTACGTTGGAGGGCTGGGCGACATTCGGGCCAGCCTAAGGTGGACACTTTATGGACACGTGTCCGCACGTCGAAACCCGCGCAAACCCTAACCTGTTGTTGGTGTTGGTGCCCGGGGCCGGAATCGAACCGGCACGGCCTTGCGGCCGAGGGATTTTAAGTCCCTTGCGTCTACCAATTTCGCCACCCGGGCGTGGCTTGGGAGTCTACGGCGCGGGACGCGACGGAGAAAGGGAAAATGGAGGCTGGGGTCGGAATCGAACCGGCGTACACGGATTTGCAGTCCGCTGCATGACCACTCTGCCACCCAGCCCGGGTGCACTGCGGAGAGTTCCTGGAACTCCCTGGTACGAAAAAAAACCCCGGTGATGGTGCCGAGGTTTCTTTGTTTGGAGCGGGAAACGAGACTCGAACTCGCGACCCCAACCTTGGCAAGGTTGTGCTCTACCAACTGAGCTATTCCCGCTTGAGAGGCGCAAATTTTAGTGATTTTCGGCCGTCTGTCAATACTCTGTTGAGCTGCCTTCGGGCTTCAATCGCTTGCCGGTGCTCAGTACCGGCCAGGCCGCGGAAAGATACAGAACCATGGACCAGAGTGTCAAGATTGCGGCGACGTAGAGCAGCATGATGCCCAGTTCCACCACGGGCAAACCAAGCACGGGCTCGCGATAGAGCAGCAGCAGCAGCGCCGACATCTGCGCCGTGGTCTTCACCTTGCCCACCATGGACACCGCCACCTTCGCGCCGGCGCCGAGTTCGGCCATCCATTCACGCAATGCGGAGATGGTGATCTCGCGACCAACGATCACGGCCGCAGGAACGGCAAGCACCACCCCCGGGAAGTCGCCCGGATTGGCATCCACCAGCAGGACCAGGGCCGTGGACACCATGAGCTTGTCGGCGACGGGATCGAGGAAAGCGCCGAAGGCGGAGGTGAGGCCAAGCCGGCGGGCCAGGTAGCCGTCGAACCAATCGGTCACGGCCGCCAGCGCAAACACCAAGGCAGTGGCGGCGGGCGCCGACTGCGCATCCGTGTAGAACAACACCACGAACACGGGAATGAGCGCGATGCGCAGAAGCGTGAGCAGGTTTGGAATGTTCAGCGGCATCAGTTGGACCCGTCGGGATGAAAGGCGTCATAGATCTTCTGCGCGAGGGACGAGCTGATGCCAGGCACCTTGGCAAGATCCTCCACGCCGGCACGCGCCACCTCCTGCAAGCCGCCGAACTGCCGCAACAGCAGTTGCCGGCGCTTGCTGCCCAGCCCGGGGATGTCCTCGAGCACGGACGTGGTGCGCGCCCTGGCGCGCCGCTGCCGATGTCCGGTAATCGCGAATCGGTGCGCCTCATCCCGGATCTGTTGGATGAGATGCAGGGCCGAAGAATCCGGCGGCAGCGCAATTGGCGCATTATGGTCGGACAATACTAGCTGCTCAAGGCCGGGTTTGCGCGACGGGCCCTTGGCCACGCCCACCACCGTGACCGCCGCCACGCCCAACGCACTCAGCACCTCGCGGGCCTGCGCCACCTGGCCCTTGCCGCCGTCGATGAACAGCACATCGGGGTAAGTGCCCTCACCTTCCTTGAGCCGCTTGTAGCGACGCTCCAGGGCCTGGTGCATGGCGGCGTAGTCGTCGCCGGGGGCAATGCCTTCGATGTTGAAGCGGCGGTAGTCCGACTTCACCGGTCCGTTGGTGTCGAATACCACGCAGGAGGCTACTGTGGCCTCGCCCATGGTGTGGCTGATATCGAAGCATTCGAGCCGCTTGGGCAGTTCATCCAGATCCAGCGCCTCCTGCAGCGCTTCGAAGCGCACCATGAGGCTGGCCTTGCTGGCGAGGTGGGCCGCGAGCGCCGCCTCAGCGTTGGATTCGGCCATGCGTTGCCAGCGCGCGCGATCGCCGCGCACCCGGCCCGTGATGCTCACCTTGTGCCCGGCTCGCACGCCGAGCACTTCCTCGAGCAGTCCCGTGTCCTCCAGCTCGCGGTTCACGATGAGGTCGCGCGGTACCGGACGTTCGTCCGAGGCGAGGTAGTACTGGGAGAGAAAGGCCTCCAGGATCTCGGCCTCGTCGGCCTCGCCCGTGTTGCGTGGAAAGAAGGTCTTGTTGCCGAAGTTCTGACCACCGCGGATGAAGAACACCTGCACGCAGCCCACGCCGTTGCGGCTCACCGCTGCGATCACGTCCGCATCACCACCCTGCCCGCTCACGTATTGGCGTTCCTGCACCCGGCGCAGGGCCGCGATCTGGTCGCGGTACTGGGCCGCCAGGTCGAAATCCCGACGCGCAGCTGCCTCGACCATGGCCTAGATGAGTTCGTCCACCACCA
>JBFXES010000292.1:0-2719 GCA_050179875.1 Thiohalomonadaceae bacterium | reverse complement strand
TCTCCCGTTCCTCGCCGCCCTGCAGGGTCTGGCGATCGAAACAGAAACATTCAATCTTGGAAAAATGGCCGGTGGCCTGCCACGGGGTGACGCTGGGCACGGCCTGCGCGGTGATGGTGCGGCTGGAGAGATTGCGCACCCGGTAACTCACCTCATGGGTCTGGCCGAGGCGCACCGTGCGCGATGACTCCACGGGCTCGAACGCCCACGGCAGCGAGGCATGCACCGTCGCGTCGAAGCGCACGGTGACGGTGCGATCGGATACGGGAACCGGCGCGCCGCTCGCGGCCTGCACGGCCCCGGCGCGCTGCAACCCGGCCACTTCACACACCCAACCGTATAGCGGCACCAGCGCGAAGCCGAAGCCGAACATGCCGAGCGCAATCACGGCGAGCCTGAGGGCCGCACGTCGTGTGCTCGCGCTCATGAGATGGCCTCGGCGATGCGCATCCAGAAACCTGCTGACAGCACGCCGATGATCACGGCGGCCGCGCCGAGCAGCCACGCGAGGCGGCGGTTGCGTCGGCGCAGGCGTTCGTCCATCACGCGATCTCCGGCGCCTTGGTCCAGCTATGGAACGGCGGCGGTGACGGCTGCTGCCACTCCAGTCCTCGCGCCCCTTCCCAGACCCGGTCCGTGGCCGGCACCCCGCCGCGCACCGTCTTCACCACGATGTACAGCAGCAACAGGTGCGACACCCCGAATACGAAGGCGCCGATGCTGGAGACCATGTTGAACTCGGTGAACATGGCGTTGTAGTCGGCGATGCGCCGCGGCATGCCTGCGAGTCCGAGGAAGTGCTGGGGGAAGAACGTGACGTTGAAACCGATGACGTTGATCCAGAAGAACAGCCTGCCCAGGCGCTCGTCGTACATGTGCCCGGTCCACTTGGGCAACCAATAGAACACGCCTGCATAGAGGCCGAACAGGGCGCCGGGCAGCAGCACGTAGTGGAAGTGCGCCACCACGAACATGCTGTCGTGGTACTGCATGTCGGCAGGCACCACGGCCAGCATGATCCCGGAGAGGCCGCCGAAGGTGAACATGATGAGGATGCCCACCGCGAACAGCATGGGTGTCTCAAAGGTCATGGCGCCGCGCCACATGGTGGCGATGTAGCTGAAGACGATGAGGCCGACCGGGATGGAGATCAGTATGGTGCCGACCATGAAATAGGTGACGGCGGCCATGGACATGCCGATGGTGTACTGGTGGTGCGCCCACACCAGCATGCCGATGGCGGCGATGCCCAGCATCGCGCCGACGATCACCTTGTAGCCGAACAGCGGCTTGCGGGCGAAGGTGGGGATAATGTGCCCCAGGATGCCGAAGGCCGGCAGCAGCAGGATGTAGACCTCCGGGTGGCCGAAGAACCAGAACAGGTGCTGGAACAACACCGGGTCGCCGCCGCCGGCGGCGGTGAAGAAGCTGGTGCCGAAGTGGCGATCGAACAGCAGCATGGTGATGCCGCCTGCGAGCACCGGGATCACCAGGATGAGCAGGAAGGCGGTGACCAGCCAGGCCCAGCAGAAAATGGGCATTTTCATGAGCGTCATGCCGGGCGCGCGCATGTTGAGCAGGGTGACGATGATGTTGATGGACGCCAGCACCGAGGAGATGCCCAACAGGTGCAGGGAGAAGATCAGGAAGTCCATGGACATGCCGACCTGCAGCGACAGCGGCGGATAGAGCGTCCAGCCCGTGTTGATCTGGCTGCCGCCGCCCGGGAAGAACGGCACCACGAAGGACAGCATCATGAGCAGCGCCGCCGCGGGCAGCAGCCAGAAGCTCAGGTTGTTCATGCGCGGCAGTGCCATATCCGGCGCGCCGATCATGAGCGGAATCATCCAGTTGGCCATGCCCGCGGCCGCCGGCATCACGGCGCCGAAGATCATGATGAGCGCGTGGTTCGTGATGAGGTTGTTGTAGAGATCGGGCTCCACCAATTGCAGGCCCGGCATGAACAGTTCGGCCCGCACCACCATGGCGCTGGCGCCGCCCAGGAACAACATGACGAGGGCGAACGTCAGGTACAGGGTGCCGATGTCCTTGTGATTGGTGGAGAACAGCCAGCGCTGCCAGCCGCGCGGGCGGTCGTGATGGTGACGTTCCTGTTCGAGGGCAATGGCGGTAGTGCTCATGGACCGTTCCCCTAGCGTGCCGCCCGCACCGTGGCGGGCTGGACGGTTTCATCCATCTCGTTGAAGACGGCGCGCTCGTACGTGATGATGGCGGCGATCTGCGCGTCGCTGAGATGCGCGAACGACTGCATGGCCGTTCCGGGCACGCCGTTCAGCACGCGATGCAGGTGGGCCTCGAACGGGCCCCTTACGATGGCGCTGCCCTTGAGCGGGGGAAATGCCGGCGGCATACCCTCGCCTCCCGGCTGGTGGCAGGCGGCGCAATAGGTGTTGTATTCGGTCTGTCCGCGGGCGATGAGTTCGTTACGGGCCCACTGCCGATCGGCATTGTCTTCCGCCGCCATGGCGGCGATGCGCGCCTTGCGCTCGGTGATCCAGGCGTCGAAGCGCTCGGGACTCACCGCCTCCACCACCAGGGGCATGCGCGCATGCCAGGTGCCGCACAACTCCGCGCACTGGCCGCGGAACACGCCTTCCTTCTCGATGGTGGTCCAGGACTCGGTCACGTAGCCCGGAATGGCGTCCTTCGTGAAGCCCATCTCCGGCACCCAGAAGGCGTGCAGCGCGTCGGCGGTGGT
>JBFXES010000291.1:0-2764 GCA_050179875.1 Thiohalomonadaceae bacterium | reverse complement strand
TCTGCGAAGGCGAATTCCTTCCCGCCCAGTATTTCCTGCAAGGCAGGAGCGAGCTGGGCCGTACCGGCTATGGCGCCGTGGCGGTGCTGCACGCAGGCGGACGTCACATCCTGGTGGAGCGGGGATTCACGCCGGCGGCGCAGGGTGTCGCGCCGCGGGGCAGTGTGCGCGTGGAAGGGGTGCTGGTGCCGGTACAGCAACCGCCGCTGCGCATGGGCGAACCCACGGGGTCCGTGCGTCCGTTTCTCGATCCGGACGCCATCGCGCGGGAACTGCACATCGATCTCGCGCCGCTGGTGCTGCATGCCAAGCCGCCGCCGCTGCCGCCGCTCAAGAGCGCCATGCACGTTGGCTATGCCATCCAGTGGTTCGTCTTTGCCCTGGTGGCCGCCGTGGCCGCCTTTGCCCTGTTCCGGAACCGCTGACATGCGTCACGCACCGCTTTATTGGCTGCTCATCGTGTTCGCCCTGCCGCTGGTCGCGGCCTGGACGCTGGTGTTCCAGCCCCAGTGGCGCCCGGAGGGCGGCAATCACGGCGAGATCATCGACCCGCCGGTGCAGGTGGGCGGCGGCCGCGGCTGGACCCTGGCCGTGCCGGCCCCCGAGGGATGCACGGGCGCCTGCGCGGAAACCATGCTGCTGCTCAAGCGCGTGCAACGTGCCCTGGGCGTGGAGGCGCGGCGTGTCCAGCCCGTGGCCTGCGTCCCGTCCGGTGCGGAAGGACCCTGCGCAGGACTGGCCGCCGCACTGGACGAAGGTACGGCCCTGGTGGTCGTCGATCCCATGGGCAACGCCGTGCTGCGTTACGGGAAGGGTTTTTCACCGTTTGATTTGCTGGATGACCTGGAGCGCCTGCTGCGGGTTTCGAAGAACTGGAGGGTCGATGGCAAGCACTGAGATCGCAGCGGCCGGCGTACGCCCGCATACCTGGCGCCATTACCTGGAGCTCACCAAGCCCCGGGTGATCGTGCTCATCATCTTCACGGCGCTGGTGGGCATGCTGCTCGCCCTCGGCGACGGCCCGGTGCCGTGGCTGCGCCTCACCGCCGGGCTCGCGGGCATTTCCCTCGCCGCGGCCGCGGGCGCGGTGTTCAATCACGCCGCTGAGGCGCGCATCGACGCGGTGATGGATCGCACGCGCCATCGTCCGCTTCCCAGCGGCCGCCTGGACGGGCTGCATGCGCTCGCCTTCGGCGGCGTCCTGGCGCTCACGTCCATGGCCCTGCTGGTGAGCTTCACCGACGTGCTGACCGCCACGCTGACGCTGGCGTCCATGGTGGGCTATGCGGTGGTTTACACCGTGTACCTCAAGCGCCGCACGCCGCAGAACATCGTCTGGGGCGGCGTGGCCGGGGCGGCGCCGCCGGCCCTCGGCTGGTGCGCGGTCACGGGCAGCCTGGGCGTCGAGCCCCTGCTGCTCTTTCTGATCATCTTCACCTGGACCCCGCCGCACTTCTGGGCCCTGGCCATCCGCCGGCGCGAGGACTATGCGCGCGCAGGTTTGCCCATGCTGCCCGTCACCCACGGCGTGGAATTCACCAAGCAGCAGATCTTCATCTACGCCGTCATGCTGTTCGCGGTGAGCCTGCTGCCCTTCGGTCTCGGCTTCCAGGGTCTGGTGTACCTGGCGGGCGCGGTCGTGCTGGGCGCGGGTTTCCTGCGCCATGCCTGGCGCCTGCTGCGCACGCCCGGCGACGGGTACGCCATGGCGACGTTCCGCTATTCCATCGTCTACCTGACCTCTTTGTTTGTGGCGCTGCTTGCCGATGGTTGGTTGCGGTCGGTGGGGAGCTGACCAGCGTCCGCAAGAAGACTCGTCCCTTCTCCCTCCTGGACAAGGACGGGATGAGGGGATCAGTGACATAGGCCACGTTGCGAAGCTACGTGACGTCTTTGGGCCGTGCCTGTCACACAGGCGCTGTCGCGCCAACGTGACCGACAACGGACCGCGCAGGCTGTTGCTTATCGTCCCGCGCGGCTCCTTCTCTCTTCAGCAATCGGCCGTTTTTCAAGCGCCTGCTAGGCTATGGCAGGGAGACCACAGGGATGGTGATATGGAACCCATCAGGATCGCCATCATTGGTGTGGGGAACTGCGCCAGTTCCCTCGTGCAGGGCATCCAGTATTACCGTGCGCGCCCGTCCGGCAGCGTCGGGCTCATGCATGCGAGCATCGGCGGTTACGGGCCCGGGGACATCGAGGTGGCGGCCGCCTTCGACATCGATGAGCGCAAGGTGGGGCGCGACGTGGCCGAGGCGGTGTTCGCCGAGCCGAACTGCACCACACGCTTCGTGCCCGAGATGGCGCCGCTGGGCGTGAAGGTCGCCATGGGCAGGGTGCTCGACGGTTTCCCCGAGCACATGAACGAATATCCCGACGCCGTGAGCTGCCGGCCTGCCAGGCTGCCCGAGCCCGACGCCGGCAAGGTGGTGCAGATCCTGCGCGAGACGCGCACCGAGGTGGTGCTGAACTATCTGCCGGTGGGCAGCGAACAGGCCACGCGCTTCTATGCGGAATGCGCCCTGCGCGCCGGCGCCGCCTTCGTGAACAACATCCCCGTGTTCCTGGCCAGCGACCCCGAATGGGCGCAGCGCTTCCGCGAACAGAATCTGCCCCTCATCGGTGACGACATCAAATCGCAGGTGGGCGCCACCATCGTCCATCGCGCCCTCGCCGATCTGTTCCGCCAGCGCGGCGCCAGCCTGGATCGCACCTATCAGCTCAACACCGGCGGCAACACCGATTTCCTCAACATGCTGGACCG
>JBFXES010000290.1:0-2778 GCA_050179875.1 Thiohalomonadaceae bacterium | reverse complement strand
CGGTGGCGACTTCCACGTAGCTTGTCGCTTCGGGAGGGAACGAACCGCTGAACAGGCTGTTGCTGACGTTCAGATACCCCGCGTTGAAGCGGGTCACCCAGGGCCCCATGGCCTGATCCAGGTTGAAGGAGTGTTTGCCGAAGGCCTTGGCATAGGCGTTGGTCTGCTTGTAGACGGTCCAGGGCGAAATGATGTGCTCATCCGCCGTCTTCATGATTTCCCCAAGCCGCCCCTTTTCGCTCTTCAGCCGCGCGAGCCTGGCGTGACAGGCCTCTGCCAGTTCGGTGGGAAACAGCAGCATGCCGGCGAAGGCATCGGCAAAGTCTTCCGCCTCGTCGCCACGCAAGGAGGGCGCGAGGCAGTGGCCCAGCTCGTGGGCCATCCAGAACTTGAAGTCATGGACGTTGACGTCAAGGTTCAGATAGACCCAGGTGGTCTGGGAATCGGGCAGGAAGATGTGGGTCGCGTTCTCGTGCCGTTGTTTGCTGCCCCAAAGAACCGGGATGACCACGGCCTGGAGCTTGCGGAAGTGCCGGATCAGATGGGCGAAGTCCACGGTCCCGAGCGGTTCCACATGGATCTCCTGCCGAATCATCGCGGCTACCTGCTGGAGATAGCCGTACTCACACCTCGGCTCCTTGAGCACGGGCGGCATGGCGAGACGATCCGAAGGGAGGTAGGGGACCAGATGGCGCAGCATCCGACCCATGGTCTGGGCGCGCTCGATGTGGTGGTCCCTGGTCTTGGTGCCCTTCATCCGTCGGAAGGCGACGATGGGGGCGTTGGCCTCCTCCCGGATGACCAGATCGGCGAAGGGGAGGCCCAGACGTTTGCCCAGGCGGAGGAGTTTGTCCGGGCGCGGCAGGCTTTCGCCGTTCAACCACTTGCTGACGCTCTCCCTGGAAACGGAGAGCTCGCGTGCCACGGCGGCGGGACTCAACCCGGCCCTTTCCATGGCGGACTTGAGATTCTCGAGGTTGAGTCGCTTGTCCATTGGGCGGGGGATTATTCCCAGTACGTCAACTATTGTCAACTACTGAGTCCGTTTCAAGGAACAGGCGGCCGAACCGCGCCTCTCGGTATGTGAGAGGGGAAATCGAGGGATTAAACGCAGCGTAGGAAGTGAGATGGTGCCGAGGGTCGGACTCGAACCGACATGGGGTTGCCCCCGGCAGATTTTGAGTCTGCTGCGTCTACCAATTTCGCCACCCCGGCAGGGGAGCGCGCATTATAGGCATGGCGCGGCGCGCGGGCAAAATGTCGTTCGTCGGTGTAACATGCGCCCCCCATGCGGCGCTCCGACTTCCATTTCGACCTGCCCCCCGGGCTCATCGCCCAGGCGCCCGCCGCGCAACGCAGCGCGAGCCGGCTGCTGGTGCTCGACGGCGCCAGCGGCGCGGTGGAGGACCACCGGTTCCAGGACCTGGCCTCGCTGCTGCGCGCCGGCGACCTGCTGGTGTTCAACGATACGCGGGTGATCCCGGCCCGGCTGTTTGGCCGCAAGGAGAGCGGCGGTCAGGTGGAGGTGCTGGTGGAGCGCATCCTCGAGGGTGAGCGTGTGCTCGCCCACGTACGCGCCAGCAAGTCGCCGAAGCCGGGCAGCCGCTTGCTGCTGGAGGAGGCGATCACGGTGGAGGTGCTGGGCCGCCGCGACGCCCTGTTCGAACTGGCCTTTCCAGGGCCCGTGCTGCCGCTGCTGGAGCGCCACGGCCGCCTGCCGCTGCCGCCTTATATAGAGCGGGCCGCGGGCGCGGAGGATGCCGAGCGCTACCAGACCGTTTACGCCCGCCGCCAGGGCGCGGTGGCGGCGCCCACCGCGGGGCTGCATTTCGACGAGGCCATGCTGGAGCGCCTGCGGGCCATGGGCGTCGAGATGGCCTACGTGACCCTGCACGTGGGCGCGGGCACCTTCCAGCCGGTGCGCGCCGACGACCTGCGCGAGCACCGCATGCATTCCGAGTACCTGGAAGTGCCCGCGGCCACCTGCGCCGCCGTGGCTGCGGCGCGGGCCCGGGGCGGGCGCGTGGTGGCGGTAGGTACGACCGTGGTGCGCAGCCTGGAGAGCGCGGCGCGCAGCGGCCAACTGCAGCCCTTCACGGGCGAGACCGACATCTTCATCTACCCCGGCTACCGCTTCCGCGTGGTGGATGCCCTGGTCACCAACTTCCATCTGCCCGAATCCACCCTGCTCATGCTGGTGTGCGCCTTCGCGGGCTACGAACACACCATGGCCGCCTACCGCCACGCCGTGGCCGAGGGCTACCGCTTCTTCTCCTACGGCGACGCCATGTTCGTGCTGCCGAAGGGAGACGGGAAAAGCATTGACCACGGGGAACACGGGGGACACGGGGAAGTATGAATATGGCCCGATGTGCTGCCTTGGGAGGTTCGCTTCCACGAGCGCTGAAGTTCCACCGCACCTGTGGGAGCGAGCTTCTGCTCGCGACGGACGGTGCATTGCGGCCCACACCTCTACAGGCGCAAACCTTCGATCTCCCCGTGTTCCCCGTGTTCCCCGTGTCCCCCGTGGTTAACTCTTCTTCTTCCAAATGAACTTCGAACTGCACACCACTGACGGTCAGGCCCGACGCGGGCGGCTGGTATTTCCCCGCGGCACGGTGGAGACGCCGGCGTTCATGCCGGTGGGTACCTATGGCACGGTGAAGGCCATGACGCCGGAGGAACTGCGCGAGATCGGCGCGGAGATCATCCTCGGCAACACCTTCCATCTCATGCTGCGCCCGGGCACGGAGGTAATCCGCGCCCACGGCGACCTGC
>JBFXES010000289.1:0-2778 GCA_050179875.1 Thiohalomonadaceae bacterium | reverse complement strand
CACATCAAGGCGCCGGTGGCGGTATAGGGCGGCGACAGGGGACCTGATGAAAACGACGAACATCGCCCGACGCACAGACGCGGAGACACGGGGGGCGCAGAGGGAATGCTTCGATGAACGCCTCTGCACCCTTCGCGTTTCTGCGCCGCGCCGCTCATGCAAACGGCCGCGCCCGCTCAACCGCCAATGCCCATGATTTCAATCATCGTCGCCATGGCCGAAGACAACGTCATCGGCATCGAGAACCGTCTGCCCTGGAATTTGCCCGAGGACATGAAGTGGTTCCGCCGCCATACCCTGGGCAAGGCCGTCCTCATGGGGCGCAGTACCTACGAGTCCATCGGCAGGCCCTTGCCCGACCGGCGCAACCTGGTGCTCACGCGCGACGCGGATTATCAGGCGCCCGGTTGCACCATGGTGCACTCCGACGAGGAGGCGCTCGCCGTTGCGGGTGATGGCGAACTGATGGTGATGGGCGGTGAATCCGTCTACCGGCAATGGCTGCCGCGCGCCCAGCGCCTGTATCTCACCGAGGTCCACGCGCGCATCGCGGGCGACGCCTGGTTCCCGCCGCTGGACAGGCGCGAATGGCGCGAGATCGAACGCCACGAGCACGCCGCCGATGAACGTCACGCGTACGCGTACAGTTTCGTCATCCTCGAACGCATCCGGGCGGTCGCGTGAGCCAGCCCGTCGTCGCTGTACAGGGCAAGGACGGCCGGACGGAAACCACGAGACTGCAAAACCGCATCGTCGCCTTTGCGCTGGCGGCGATCCTCATCACCGGTCTTGCGGTCGGGCTCGGCACGGCCATTCCGGCCTTCCATTCCGCAAAGGCGGCGCTGGAGTCCGCGGTGGATTACAACGTGCGCCTGCAGGCCCTGGCCATCGGCCAGTTCACCACGCGCCTCGGCGACATGGCGCTGCAGGTGACCAGCCGCAGCGTGATCCGCGACCGGCTCGAGGACTACGTTCACGGCCGCATTGACCTTGCGGAACTGCGCGCGTTCAGCGAGCCCAAGCTCAAGGATGCGCTGATCCTGCATCCGGAGGCCGTGGGCATGGTGCGGCTCGGGCCGGCCGGCGAAACCCTGGTCACCATCGGTGAGGTTCCGCCCGGGATGGACTGGCCGCTGCCGGCGGGCGCGACGCCGTTGATCGCTCCCCCCCATCACCACGCCGGCGAGAGTTACCTGGCCGCCGCCGCTGCCATTTTCGGACGTGACGGCGCGCGCATCGGCACCGACGTGGTGGTGTTTCGCGATAAGGTACTGCACACCATCCTCAGCGATCTCGAAGAGTTGTTGCCAGGCGCCACCATCTTCGTGGTCGCACCGGGAGGACATGCGTACCTGCACCCCCGGGGCAGTCTGGTGCCTCGTGAGCTGCCGCCGAACATGCGCGACATGCTCGCCCGCGGCGCCAGGGGAATGCTGCACGCGGGCGACGACGTCCTGTTCGCAGCCGGCGTGAGCGGCGGCTGGGCCTTGCTGGTGTCGCTTCCCGACGTGGTGGTGTATGCACCCGCGCTGGAGGAACTGGCGGTGCCGGCCCTCGCCATGCTGCTCATGCTGCTCGCAGCTTTTCTGGGCACAAACCGTTTGCTGCGCCCGCTGGCGGCGCGCGCCATCGGCCTCGCCGAGCGCCTGCAAACCACGAGTGCCGAACAGCAGGCCATGCTGGAATACGCCCACAGCTTCGTCTTCCACGTGAGCGACGGCAGGCTCGGCACGGTGTCCGGCAACGTACGCGAGGTGCTCGGGTTCGGCCCCGACGAACTGCCGGCCGAGCTGGTGGACAGGCTCATCGGCCTTTCCCACGATGCCGTTGGCGAAGGCGAGCTTCCGTCCAGCCGACTGCACGCCACCCGTGCCGACGGTCGCGCGCGGGTGCTCGAGGTGAATGCACGTGTCGCCGTCGGCCCGGGCGGCCACCGCGAGATGTTCGGTGTGGCGCGCGACATCACGGCGCGCGTGCAAGCGGAGGAGGCCCTGCGCGCCAGCGAGGAGCGTCTGCGCACGCTCATCGACGCCAGTCCCGATCTCATCTGTTTCAAGGACGGGCAGGGGCGCTGCCTGGAGGTGAACCAGTCCGGGCGCGCGCTGCTCGGCTTCGACGAAGGCCTGCTGCTCGGCCGCAGCTGCGTCGAGATGGCGCAGTGCATGCGCGGCGAAATGCGCGACATGATGCTCAGATTCGCCGCCAACGACGAGCAGGCCTGGCAGATCCGCGCCCCGCTGCGTCTGGAGGAGTCCATCCCCGGCCCTGCGGGCGAACGCATCCTCGACACCATCCGCGTGCCCCTGTTCGACGACCAGGGCAATCGCAACGGCCTGCTCACCCTCGGGCGCGACGTGACCGAGCGCGTGCTCGCCGAGCGCGAACTGGCGCGCTCCGCGGCGGAGTGGACCTATGCCATGGACTTCCTGGAAGACGCCATTTTCCTGGTGGATTCCGATCGGCGCGTCCTGCGCGCCAATCATGCCGCCTACCTCCTGGTGGACGGCGCGCCCTCGCAGGTTGTCGGCAAGGTGTTCGCCGAGGTGCTTTATCCGGAGGGTATCGCGCAGCCGTGTCGCGTGTGCGAGGCGCTGGTGCACGGACGCGACGCCTTCATCACCGTCGAGATGGAACATGCCGACAATGCCTTCGGCCGGCCCGTGGAGGTGATGGTGAAGGTCATTCCCGCCGGTGACGGCAATCCCCAGCGCACCCTCATCGGCATCCATGATCTTTCGCGCACGCGCAAGACGGAGGAGGAATTGCGCCTCGCCGCCT
>JBFXES010000288.1:0-2790 GCA_050179875.1 Thiohalomonadaceae bacterium | reverse complement strand
AGCAGGCGGCTGCGTTCTTGAACGTTTCGCGCCCGTTTGTGATCAAGGAAATCGAAACCGGAAGGCTGAAGTGTCGACTCGTGAATCGGCACCGGCGCATCGAATTCGAAGAACTGATCCGCTATCAAGAGGCGCAGAAACAGCGTTCCGAAGCGGCGCTAAAGCGACTGATCGACCTCTCCCACGAAATGGGCGAGGAGTTGTGAGTGGCGGGCAGCGCGCGTTACACCGCATTGCTCGATGCCAACGTCCTCTACCCGGCGCTGCTGCGAGACCTCCTGCTGAGCCTGGCGCATGCGGACCTTTACAGCGCGAAATGGTCCGCGCACATTCGGGCCGAATGGTCGCGCAGCCTCCTGCAGGACAGGCCAGACATGGGGGTGCAAATTGCGTCCGCCGCACAGGCCATGGAGGAGGCCATTCCCGATGGCCTCGTCACAGGATACGAGCACTTGATTGAGGGATTGACGTTGCCCGACCCCGACGACCGTCACGTCCTGGCCGCCGCAATCACCGGTCACGCGGACGCGATTGTGACCTGGAACGGCAAGGATTTCCCGAAAGAAGTGCTCGGCTCCTTTGGCATTGAACTGCAGACGCCGGACGAGTTTGTTTTGAATCAAGTGATGCTCGAAACGGCGGGGGCACTCGCTGCGATCAAGCGGATGCGCGAGCGTTGGGCACGACCTCGATACGATGGCCCCGCGCTCGTTGATCTGTTGGAGATGCGCGGGCTACCACAGACCGCCGCGCATCTTCGGGAAGTGGTGGCCCTGATCTAGCCCCCGTCACCGGTGCCAAGGTGGCGTTTTCAGAGGGGGCGGATCTGGGACGGCGGCTGAAACAGGGGCGGGCCGCTAAACTCCAGCAACAACGGCTCCCTACGAAAGTCAAACGCTTTCCTCACCGTGGTGCTTCGCGCAGCGATGTATCACGGAATCCATTTCGATCATCGACTCCGATCAAAACACCGTCCTCCCACTCCACCTTATTATGTCCATTCGAATTGCCCCGTTCCGGTCAGACGATCGCCCCGCTTGGGAGGTCCTGGCCCGCGGCTACAAGGACTTCTACAACACACCTACCACCGACAGCGAGTACTCGAAAGCATGGGAGCGCTTGCTGGCAGAAGACGGAGTTCACGGCTTTGGCGCATGCGTCTACGGCCAGTTGGTTGGTTTCACCCACTACCTCTTTCACACCAGCACCTGGGCGCCGTCGGCGTGCTACCTCCAGGACTTGTTCACACTCCCTGCGGCCCGTGGGCAAGGCGTCGCCAGAGCGCTCATCGAGGCCGTTGCGTCGGCGGCGCGCGAGCATGGCGCTGTACGCTACTACTGGCTGACGCAGGAGAACAACGCCGCGGCCCGCATCCTTTACAACAAGCTTGCGAAGTACGGCGGCTTTATCCGCTATGACTACACGCTCTGAACCGGGAGAGGTCACCCAGGTGCCTCAGACCGCCCCAGCCATCGGCCGCCACCCGCCAGCCCTTTGAATACTTCGCCCGCA
Organism: Thiohalomonadaceae bacterium; assembly: GCA_050179875.1. Taxonomy (GTDB): domain Bacteria; phylum Pseudomonadota; class Gammaproteobacteria; order Thiohalomonadales; family Thiohalomonadaceae; genus JALOAT01. The sequence goes on along the minus strand of JBFXES010000288.1, from coordinate 1,278 downwards.
TGGGGCTCCGAGGCCAGGATCTCTCAGGGCTTGATGTAGTCCGACACCACTTTCCACTTGGCGTCCTGCAGTTGGGACAGCCGGGCCACGTCGCTGCCCAGGCGCTTTTTCGAGGTGAAGGTGGCCTCGGGGCTGCCGAACATGTCAGGGGGGACCACCATCGTGTCCATGGCCTTGATGAAGCTGTCGGTGGTCAGGTTGGGGCCGGCCTTCTGCGCCGCGCGGATGAAGGTGTCGACCGCGTTGTAGCCGTACACCGAGAACACCGTCGGGTCGTCGTTGAACTTGGTCTTGTACTTGTTGGCCCAGAAGCGGATGGGTTGCGAGGCCTCGTCCAGGTAGGGGTGTTGCACCGTCATCGTGGCGTACAGGCCGTCCATGGCCTTGCCGCCGAGCTTGTGGATCAGGTCGGTGTAAGAGGCGCTGGAGCCGAGGAAGGTCGGGTTGAAGCCCAGCTTGCGTGCCGTGGCGATGCCGCCGATGGTTTCGCGGATGATGGTGCCCAGCACGACGAAGTCACAACCTTCGGCCTTCATCTTGGCCACCTGGGATGAGAAGTCGGTGGCGCCGCGCTTGTAAGACGTCTTTTCGGCGAACTCCATGCCGATGGTCTTGAGGCCAGCCTCGCCACCGCGCATGACTTCCAGGCCGAACTCGTCGTCCTGGTACATGGTGCAGACTTTCTTGGCGCCCTTTTCCTTGACCAGTTTGGGCACGGCGATGCGCATCTGCTCGTAGTAAGGGGCGGCGAACGAATACTTCAGCCGGTGGTAGGGCTCGTACATTTCGCGGGCGGCGGTCACGGGAAAGAAGTTGACGACGTTCTTGTCGAACTGCACCGGCATGGCGGCCAGGTTTTGTGCGGTGCCGATGTGGGCCACCATCGCAAAAATCTTGTCCTGGTTGACCAGCTTCTGCGCGGCCAGCACGGCGCGCTTGGGGTCGTAGGCCGAGTCTTCCACCTTGAGCACCAGCTTGCGGCCGTGGATGCCGCCCTGTTCGTTGATCTCGTCCACCCGCAGCATCATGCCCAGGCGCACCTGCTTGCCAAAGCCGGCAATGGGACCGGACAGGTCTTGAATCGAGCCGAGGGTGATTTCGCTCTTGCTGACGCCCTGTTGCGCCAGGGCAGCGCCGCTGGCCAGCGCGAGGCCGGCGAGGGTGAGAGAAATGACGGTTTTCATGGGGCATCTCCTTGTGAATCGGGTTGTTGGCATTGTGATGATTGCGGGGTTCGGGGGACTTGTCGATTACCCTGAGTGGGTCTCTGTGGGGCCG
>JBFXES010000287.1:0-2846 GCA_050179875.1 Thiohalomonadaceae bacterium | reverse complement strand
GAAACCCTGTCGCTGTCCGTGAGCATCGGCGGCGCGAGTTATCCGGAATACGACAGCGTGGACGCCCTGGTGAGTGCCGCCGACCGCGCCATGTATTCCGCCAAGGCGGCGGGACGCAACCAGGTCTGCTGCGCCCGGGGGAGCGCGTGACTGCGGCTCCCTGATGCTTCCGGCCGCTGACATGAATCCACCCAAGGATCCTTCGGCCGATCTACGGAATTGCCCGGATCCGCGCCGTGCAACCGTGCAGCGATTTCATCCACTCCCTTCATATCAGAAACGCCGGATCGTGCTTAGCCTTCCCGGGGAAAGGTTCGCATTCATGCACAGGAGGAACGGATATGAAACTGAAAGGGTGGATGACCATGCTCGCGGTCACGGGCGCCATGGCGTCGGCGCCGCTGCTGGCCCAGGACATACAACGCATGGAAAGCCCGAGCATGGGCTCCGGTTCGGGCGTCTCGCAGGACAAGCCATGGTCGGATCAGCGGGCGAGCACCGATTCGGTGAAGAAACTTCAGGAATCGCTCAAGGAAAAGGGCTATGACGCCGGTCCGGTGGACGGCCTGGTGGGCCCGCGGACCCAGGCGGCGCTGCGGCAGTTCCAGCAGGATCAGGGCCTGGACGCCTCCGGCGAGATCAACGCCGAGACGCTCACCGCGCTGGACATCGACAGCTCCGAGTTCGCCGCCTTCGGCATCGAGGAGGAATCGACCAGCAGCCCGTCGGTGAGCCCGGAATCGTCCTCGCCGCAGGACTCCGGCTCCATGCGTGAGGGTGGCACCAGCTCGCCCGATTCCGGCATGCGCTGATGCCGGCGTGGTGTGAACGAGCCTCCGCCGTCCGCGGCGGAGGCTTCGTTTCGCGTGTCACTGCCGGGGTCATTCCCCGCGCGGCATGAACTCCTGCATCATGCGCTCCATCTCGCGCCGCTGTTCGGGCGTCATGCCCTCCTGCATCCGGCGCATCTGCTCCTCCATCTCGCGCATGCCCTCCTGCATGAGCACATCCATGTCCACGCGCTCGTAACCCGCGGGCGGCTCGAATCCGCCGGCGGGCAGCGCCGCATTGGGGGTGATGCGGGTGACCTCGTCCATTACCTCGCCCTCTTCCACCACGCGCAGCGGCAGGCCGCCTTCGGCCAGATGCCTGTCCACGGAAAGCCCGGCCTGGTCGCAGGGACCCAGGACGACGGGCGGCACCATGACGTATTTGGCGAAGGCCTTGGCATAGGCCTCGAGCTTCGCATCCTGGTAGGCCTTGCGGGACATGTAGAGGTCCTGGCACACCTGGCCGTCGGCGGTGAGCTGGTAGTGCTGGGTGTCGTAGCCGGCGATGCGCGGCCCGTTGCCCTTCTTCACCAGCTTGATGGCGGGCCCCGCCTTCTTGCCGTCGGCGCGCTGGAGCTGCCTGCTCATGTCCACCACCTGTTTGTCTTCGTGGTTGACCAGCAGCATGGTCCCCTTGCCCAGGTCCATGAGCATGTAGCCCTGCTGGTCGCGCGATTCGATGCGGGCGCGCACGCCCTCCACCCAGAAGCGGCTCACCTCGCCCTCGGCGGTGGATTCGATGAGCGTGACGGCCGCAGCGCCCATGGGCATGAGGCCGGCAATGAGAAAAGTCAGGAGGCTGCGCATGGGACACTTTCCTGCAATGAAGGGAGTCCGAGGATAACCGCGGCGGTCCCGCGCCCGCCAGAGGGCGGCTCCGGCGGGCGCGGTTTACCGATCATGGCTCAGTCGTTCCGCGCTTCGGCCTCCACATGGGTTTCCGGGCTGCCGCCGTGTTCCCCCGGCCCATGCTCATGGCCGTGATGGGCGTGTTCGTGCGCCTGTCCATCCTGCTGCGCGACATGTTCGCGCGTGGACAGGCGCCGGCTTTCCTCCTCGATGTAGCCGAGCAGGGAAGCGATCTCGCCGGGGGTGAGCCGCAGGTTCGGCATGGGCAGGTTGTCGTAGCGCGCGAGCAGGGACAGGGCGATGGGGTCCTGCTCCGCCAGCACCTTGTCGGGCTCGGCCAGCCAGCGCACCAGCCAGGCGCGTTCGCGTTTCCTGGTGACGTCGCGCAGGTCGGGGCCCACGCGCCGTGCATCCACTTCCATGATGTCGCCCTGACCGACGGTGTGGCAGGAGGAACAACGGGTGCGGAACAGCATCTCGCCGTCGGAGACGCGGCGCAGCGCCGGCGCGTCCGCGTAGTTGCCGCCGGTGGCGGCGGTCATTTTCCAGTTGTGCAGCCAACCGCCCAGTTGCGAGGCCAGCACGTGGGCGTTCTCGTAGGGCGAGCGCTTCACCCATCGGCCCATGGCCTGGTTGCCCAGCACCAGGTTGAAATTGTGCTGGGTCAGATCGCGCTCGTCGTCGCGGTAGACCCCCAGCTTGCGCCGGATCTGGATGATGTCCTGCTCGTCGCCGGTGAGGAAGGTCCAGCCCGCGCCGATGCGCCACTTCTTACGGTATTCGTCCAGGACCTGCGGCGTGTCGCGCTGCGGGTCGATGGTGATGGAGTAGAAGTGCACGTCCTTGCCCGCGCGATCGGCGAGCAGGCGGTACACCTCCAGCATGCGCGCGGTCTCCAGCGAACACACGTCGGGACAATGGGTGTACATGAAGCTGATGGCCACCACCTTGTCCTTGATGAGGTCATCGAAGAAACGGATCTTGCGGCCGTCGTGGGTGGTGAGCTCCACGTCGGGAAAATAGCTTGCGCCCCACACCGCGCCCCCGCCGGGCGCGGCGGCGTGCAACCTGCCCGTGAGGGTGAGCGCCGCCACCAGGCCCAGGGCCATGATCCACGGTGCTTGCCTGTTCATGATGTCCTCGCGTCCTGCCTCGCATGAAACGGTG
>JBFXES010000286.1:0-2889 GCA_050179875.1 Thiohalomonadaceae bacterium | reverse complement strand
GAACACCTCCTCCTGCAACTGGGCGGTGTTGGTGAGATTGCCGTTGTGTGCGAGGGCGATGCCGTAGGGCGAATTCACGTAGAACGGCTGGGCCTCCGCCGAGGAGGAGCAACCTGCCGTGGGATACCGCACGTGGCCGATGCCGGTGTTGCCGGTGAGTCGCAGCATGTGCTGCGGCTGGAACACGTCGCGCACCAGGCCGTTGTCCTTGCGCAGGTTGAGGCGGCCCGCGTCGCAGGTCATGATGCCGGCAGCATCCTGACCGCGGTGCTGGAGCACGGTCAGGCCGTCATACAGGGCCTGCGCAACGGGACTCTTGGCTACGATGCCGATGATGCCGCACATGGATGGGTGTTCCTCTGCAGAGCTTGTCTGCCTGTAGTCAGCTGTAGCGAATGCTTGCGGCCACTTCCGGCGGCAGGTAGCCGCGCAGCCAGATGGCCATGTCTTCGAAATAATGCAGCAGGTAGGACTGCCGCCACCAACTGTCCTGCGGCATGGGCGTGAGGCCGCCGAGCAACACCAGGACGACCACGATGGCGCAGCCGCGTGCGAACCCGAACGCAATGCCGATGACACGATCGGTGCCGCTCAGTCCCGCCTTCTTCACCAGTTCCGTGGCCAGGTGATTCACCAGCGCCGCCACCAGGATGGTGGTCAGGAACAGCAGGGCGATGGCGACGACCAGCCGGCCAGACTTCGACTCGATGAACGGGCGCAACAGGCGTTCGAACTCGTCGGCGAAGGTGAGCGTGACCCATACGGCCAGGATCCAGCCTGTCAGGGACAGGGCCTCACGCGTGAAGCCGCGGAACAGGCCGATGAGGATCGAGGTGGCGATGACGGCGAGAATGGCGTAGTCGACCCAGTTCATCGCGGGGCGTGGACGGCGGTTGCGTACGGGACGGAAGCGGCAATTTTAACAGAGCGCGCGCCGGAACGAGAGGTCAATCACGGATGGCTCATGACCACGGCTTCGATGCCGAGGGTGCTGCGGATCTCCGCCTTGCGCGCCTCCGCGTTTTCGCGCTTGAGCTCCGGGCCGACGCGCACGCGATAGGCCAGCGCACCGTTCTCCACCTTCACCTGCTCCACGAAGGCAGTGAAGCCCTTGCTGCGGGCCTTGTCGCGCAGGGCCATGGCATTGGCGGCATTGCCGAAGCTGCCCAGTTGCACCACCCAGGACTCGGGGCCGCGCACGGCGGGCTTGTCCGCCGGCGCCGGGGCCGGCGCCTGCACCGGCGGCGCGGTGGCGAGCACGGCCGTGGATTCGGGCGCCGGGATGCGGTGCGCCGCCTCGTAGCTCTCCGCCTGCTGCACGGATTCGACCACGCGCTGCGGCACGCCGGCGGGCCGGGACGGGAGTTCCAGCGGGATTTCGATGGTCTGGAAGGCGTGGTCAGGCCGGTCCGGAACGTTGCTGCCGAAGGAAGACATGCCTTCGTTGTCCCCGCCGTCGAGCAGCATGGGCACGAAGATGACGACCAGGGCCACGAGCACCACGGCGCCGGTCAGGCGCTTCTTCAGTTGTTCGTTCACCGTTCCTGCCTCGGAGGAAAACCGTCGGGATTATACGGGCACCGAAAGGGCCGCGGCCACCGTGTGGAAGGAGCCGAACACCACCACGCGATCGCCCGGTTGCGCCTCCTCATCGGCCCGGCGGCAGGCGTCCTCCACCCGTGCGAAGCATTGCACGGGCCCGAGGCCGGCCTCCTGCAGGATGGCCGCGAGCCGCTCCGGTCCCGCGCCGCGGGCGCCCTCCAGCCCGGCCACGTACCAGGCGCCCACCTGCGGGGCCAGTTCCCTCACCACGCCGGCCGCGTCCTTGTCGCCGAGAATGGCGATGACCAGGCGGGTCTTGCCGCTGCACGGCCAGGCCGCCAGATTGCGCGCCAGCTCGGCGGCGGCGTGGGGATTGTGGCCCACGTCCAGGATGCGCGGCACCGCGCCCGGCAGCACCTGGAAGCGCCCCGGCAACTGCACCGACAGGAGACCGGCGCGCACGTCCTGCTGATAGACCGGCAGGCGGGCGGTGAGCTGCTCCAGCACCATGAGCACGCCGGCGGCGTTCTGCGGCTGCGAGACGCCGCGCAAGGCCGGCAGCGGCAGGCCCTCGCGACGTTGCAGGGTCCCCCGCCACCACCACTGCTGCCCTTCGACGCCGTAATCGAAATCGCGGCCCAGGATGAACAGGGGCGTGCCCAGGCGCTCGGCCTCGGTGAACAGGGCCTGGGGCGGGTTGGGATCGCTGCACACCGCCGGGCGGTGCGGGCGGAAGATGCCCGCCTTCTCGCGCGCGATGCTCTCGCGGTCGGGACCGAGCCATTCGGCATGGTCCACGTCGATGGTGGTGATGAGGGCCACGTCGGCATCGATGAGATTGACCGCATCGAGGCGCCCGCCCATGCCCACCTCCAGCACCGCGGCGTCCAGTTCGGCGCGCTCCAGCAGGTCCAGGGCCGCCAGGGTGCCGAACTCGAAGTAACTCAGGGAGATGTCGCCGCGCGCGCGGTCGACGCGGTCGAAGGCGGCGCACAAGGCCTCGTCGGAGACCTCCCTGCCGTCGATGCGCACGCGCTCGTTGTAGCGCAGCAGATGGGGCGAGGTGTAGGTGCCGACGCGGTAACCGGCGGCGCGCAGTATGGCGTCGAGCATGGCCACGCTCGAACCCTTGCCGTTGGTCCCCGCCACGGTGACCACCGCATGGGACGGCCGCCCCAGCCCCATGCGCCCCAGCACCTCCCCCACCCGCTCCAGGCCCAGATCGATGGCCTTGGGATGCAGGGTCTCCTGCCAGGCGAGCCATTCAGCGAGGGTTCGATAGCGCATGGGAGAAAAGAACAAACACGGGGGACACGGGGAACACGGGGGATTTCATGGGTTCCGGGG
>JBFXES010000285.1:0-2894 GCA_050179875.1 Thiohalomonadaceae bacterium | reverse complement strand
TTAACGCTTTTTGCCTTTAGTGACTCTCGTCGGCCACGACGCGCTCGTAGCCCGCCGCGTCGAGCAGCTTGTCCAGTTCGGCGGCGTCGGCGGGCTTGAGGCGGAACAGCCAGCCTTCGCCATACGGGTCCTTGTTGACCAGATCCGGGCCAGCGGTGACGGCGTCGTTCACGGCGATCACTTCGCCGGCGATGGGTGCGTACACGTCGGAGGCGGCCTTCACCGACTCGACCACGGCGCACTCCTTGCCCGCCGTGAGCGTGCGGCCCACGTCCGGCAGTTCCACGTAGACCATGTCGCCGAGCAGGTCCTGGGCGTGATCGGTGATGCCCACCGTGACGCTACCATCGGACTCGGTGCGCACCCATTCGTGGCTCTTGGCGTATTTCAGGTTGGCCGGCACATTACTCATTGGTTTCTCCCGTTGTTGTTCTCGCGGTGTGATCAAAGCGCGATGACGGCTCGGCCATTGCGCACGAAAGGTGGTTTGACGACGCGCGCGGCGAGCAGCCTGCCGCGCACCTCGACCCGGCAGCGCCCGCCCGTGCCCGCCGGCACGCGGGCGAAGGCGATGGCGCGGCCCAGGGTCGGTGAAAAACTGCCGCTGGTGATCTCGCCCTCACCGTTGTCGGTCAGGACGCGCTGATGGGCACGCAACACGCCCTGGTCCTCCAGCACCAGGCCGACCAGTTCCCGTGACGGTCCCGCGGCCTGCTGCGCCTCGAGGGCGACGCGACCCACGAAGTCGCGATCGGCCGGCTCGAAGGCCACGGTCCAGGCGAGCCCGGCCTCCAGGGGCGAGACGTCCTCGTCCATGTCCTGGCCGTAGAGCGCCATGCCCGCCTCAAGCCGCAGCGTGTCGCGCGCGCCGAGGCCGCAGGGCGCGACGTCCGTCGCCTGCAGGCGATGCCACAGGTCTTCCACGTCGTCCGCGGACAGCATGATCTCGTAGCCGTCCTCGCCGGTGTAGCCGGTGCGCGCGATGAACATGTCGTGGCCCACGTCGACGGCGGCGAACCGGACCAACGTTTTGGCCTCATCGGCACGCTCGCCGAGCACGGCATGCACCTTGGCGCGGGCGTTGGGACCCTGCACGGCGATCATGGCCAGGTCGTCGCGCTCCTCGATCTCCACGCCGAAGGAATCGCCGTGGCGGCGGAACCAGGCCAGGTCCCGGGCGCGCGTGCCGGCGTTCACCACGATGCGGTACCAGGTGTCGCCCATGTAATAGACGATGAGATCGTCGATCACCCCACCGCTCTCGTTGAGCATGCAGGTGTAGAGCGCCTTGCCCCGCTCGCGCAGCCGCGCCACGTCGTTGGCGAGCAGATAGCGCAGGAAATCGCGCACGCGCGCGCCCTGCAGATCCACGATGCCCATGTGCGAGACGTCGAACATGCCCGCGTCCCGGCGCACCGCATGGTGTTCCTCGATCTGGGAGCCGTAATGGATGGGCATCTCCCAGCCGGCGAAATCCACCATCCTGGCGCCGAGCGCCACGTGCACGTCGTAGAGCGGTGTGCGATTAGGCACGTGCTTCTCCTGTTGTTCTTGAAAAGCTTAAACACGGGGAACACGGGGGACACGGGGAGTCATCTGTAGGAGCGGCCCCAGGCCGCGATGGGTTTGAGCCGCCGACGGCGATAACGGCAAGCGCAATCGCAGGCTGAGCCCGCTCCTACAGGTGGTCATGACAGCCCTCAAGAAATCCCCGTGTTCCCCGTGTCCCCCGTGTTCACGCTTTTGTCTTCTTCCGCGTGGTAAGAACTGCGCACCATGGGGCCGGCCTTGATCCAGGCAAAGCCCAGGGCGCGGGCCTCGGTTTCGTAGTGGGCGAAGGCGTCGGGGTGGACGTATTCGCGGACCGGCAGATGATAACGCGATGGACGCAGGTATTGGCCGAGCGCCAGGCGGGTCACACCGGCGCTGCGCAGGTCGCGCATCACGGCAATCACTTCCTCGAACGCCTCGCCCAGGCCGAGCATGAGGGCGGACTTGGCCTCCACGCCGGGCCGGGCCGCCGCCAGCTCCAGCAGGCGCAGGGAACGCTCGTATTTCGCGCCCTTGCGCACGGAGCGGTACAGCGACGGCACGGTCTCCACATTGTGGCCGAACACCAGTGGCGCGCCGTCCACGGCGGCCACGATGCGTTCCACCGCCGCCTCCTGCACGCCGCGGAAATCTGGGGTGAGGATCTCGAGGCCCAGCCGCGGTTGGCGTGCGCGCAGTTCCCGCAGGGTCTCGGCGAAGACACCCGCGCCGCCGTCCGGCAGGTCATCGCGGTTCACCGAGGTGAGCACCACGTAGTCCAGGCCCAGGGCCGCCACGGCATCGGCCACGCGGCGCGGTTCGTCGGCGTCGGGGGCCCCGGGGCGGCCGGTCTTCACCGCGCAAAAGCCGCAGGCGCGGGTGCAGGTGTTGCCCAGCAGCATGAAGGTGGCCGTGCCCTTGCTCCAGCACTCGCCGCGATTGGGGCAACGCGCCTCCTCGCACACCGTATGCAGGCGCCCACTGCGCACCGCGGCCGCGGTGTCGGCGTAGGCGCCGCCGGCCAGGGATTGGCGCACCCACGGCGGCATGCGGCCCGCATTGGGCTCGGCCGAATGATCGAAAACCGGAATGGGAAAGGGGATGCGGGCCATGCACGTTCCTGCAAGAAATGATGAGGCAACGAAAGTCTGGCCCTTCGTCGCCCCGCTGTCCGTGTCCCGGGATGGGCGCCGCTTATGCTAACCGAGGCGGGGGAGTGGTCACCAGAATAGAGGCGGTGCACCGCCCCGTAGAGGTCCACACCGTGGGCGAATCCCTTTCATACCGCCGGCGGGGACACCGCGTTCGCCGACAGTGTCGGCTCCTACAACAGCTTCATCGACCGCCCGTAGGAGCCCACACCG
>JBFXES010000284.1:0-2923 GCA_050179875.1 Thiohalomonadaceae bacterium | reverse complement strand
GTGGGAGACGGTAGGGATGGATTCTCGTGCCCAGCCCGGCGATGCCAAGTCCATCGCTCAAGCAGGACTGCCCCCCCGCGTCAGAATAGTTGTCGCCTCGATAGAATCTGAAACTTGGGGGCGATAAGGATGAAAGATGGCTCGGTACGGAGAAGCATTCAGGAACAGAGCGGTGGCGCGATTGTTGCCGCCGGAGAGCGCCCCTGTGGGCGCGGTGGCGAAAGAGATTGGCGTGTCGGTGCAGACATTGGAACGGTGGCGTGAGGATGCGCGGTCCAGGCCCGCCCGAGGGCGGGCCTGGACCGCGGGCGCCCGGCTCGAAGCGGTCATCACCACGGCGGCGCTGGACGAGGTGGGCAGGAGTGCGTGGTGCCGCGAGCACGGCGTATATCCTGTCGAACTGCAGCATCGGGGGCCAGGTCTAGCTTTGTAGCATTTTGTTGAGCGGGATTGCTCGCGACGGGGTGCGGTCGTGCATTGCGACATCCAAACACCCAGCAAGCGTAGCCTGGATGCAGCGGAGCGAAATCCGGGACAAGTTTGTTCAGGCCGGTTTCCCCGGATTCCATTTCATTTCATCCGGGCTACGCTTGCTGGAACGCTTTGTTGGCAGTCAACGACCTCAGTTGTATGTGCCTTTGATGTTCGTAATTTTCGGATGCTGTCCTTGCCGCGGATAAACGCGCAGCTTCTTGCCGCTACTGCAGGTAATGACGAAGTAACCTTCCTTGGTCGGAGCTTTCTGCGCCGTGACTTCCTCGCAGTCCCATCCGTATGTGTTCAAGGCGTGCCAAGCGAGGTCGGCCTTCGTCAAGCCTTGGCTCGTCGTGGCTTTTCGAATGTCATTCTCGTAGATGGACTGACTTGCCTTTGTCGGCTCGGCGGCTGCGGTAGTTGAAGCGACAAGCAGCAGCGATGCAACGATCGTTCTCATTGGTCTCTCCTTTGACCAGCAACGTGTTCGCTCCAACGAGGCGTTAGGCGCAGATGGCCATGCACCCACGGAATTGATTTGAACCACGCTTTCCCCTCCCCTTGTTCAGGCGTGCAACTGAAAAAAGCGCACCCCGCAATTCGCTGTTATCTGGCGCGAAGCGTAACGAAGACGACTTCGGGGGACAGGTCTAGCTCTGTAGCATTTCCTTGAGCGAAAGTGCTCGCGGCGAGGTGCGGTCCTGCATGCGACGTCCGGGCAACCCAGAAATCCCGCCAGCGCCCAAGTCACAGCCTCGGAACGGCCCCCCGTCTCCTCTAATGCATCCGGTTGCGTTTCCCAGTTCAAGCCACACGCCTGAACGGCACCATCTTTGGCCACGAACTTTAGGTAGCTTGCCACAAATCGCGCTGGGCCTGCAATCGTAGCCAATAGCCGGGCGCGGTCTTGAGTGCGGCGGCCAGGCGCAGGTCCATATCCGCGCTGATACCCGCGCGACCGTTCAGCACGGCCGACAGGGTCTGGCGTGTGACCCCGAGGCGCTCGGCGGCTTCGGTCACCGTCATGGTTTCCGGGAGATATTCGCGCAGGAGTTCACCGGGGTGAGCGGGGTTATGCATCTCCATGTTGTTCTCCTCTTATGTTCTGCAACGGCGTCCGCCAGAACAAAAAAGGCGGTCCTTTCGGAACCGCCTTTCGTATAACTAACGGCCATGGCCTGTTGCCACCCCTGACCATGAAACCGGCGCTGCCCTCCCTCTCCCCATCCCTCTCCCGCACGCGGGAGAGGGGGACACGGAGTCGCTTCGCGACGTTTCACGTCACGCTAAAGCCGTGGCCGATCAGTTGACCTTCGGATCCAGTTCGCCCTTGTCGTAGCGCTTCTGCATCTCTTCCAGGTTGAACACCTTGCCAATCTTGCTGGCCTGGCCGGCTGCGCCGAAGGCTTCGTAGCGGGCCTGGCAGATGCCGCTCATGGCCTTGGTGGCTTCCTTGAGGAACTTGCGCGGGTCGAAGTTGGCCTTGTTCTCGGCCAGGTGCTTGCGGATGGCGCCGGTGGAGGCCATGCGCAGATCGGTGTCGATGTTGACCTTGCGCACGCCGTTCTTGATGCCTTCGACGATCTCGCTGACGGGCACGCCGTAGGTCTGGCCCATGTCGCCGCCGTAGCTGTTGATGATGGCGAGCCAGTCTTCCGGCACGGAGGACGAGCCGTGCATGACGAGGTGGACGTTGGGGATGCGGGCGTGGATTTCCTTGACGCGGTCGATGCGCAGGACCTTGCCGGTGGGCTTCTGGGTGAACTTGTAGGCGCCATGGCTGGTGCCGATGGCGATGGCCAGGGCGTCGACCTTGGTCTTGGAGACGAAATCGGCGGCTTCGGTGGGGTCGGTCAGCAGGGCGGAATGGTCGAGCACGCCTTCGGCGCCGTGGCCGTCTTCTTCACCCATCTTGCCGGTTTCCAGCGAACCCAGGCAGCCCAGTTCGCCTTCGACCGAAACGCCGCAGGCGTGCGCCAGCTCGGACACGTGGGCGGTGGTATTGACGTTGTACTCGTAGGTGGACGGGGTCTTGCCGTCGCTCATCAGCGAACCGTCCATCATCACCGAGCTGAAGCCGGACTGGATCGAGCGGAAGCAGATGCTGGGGCTGGCGCCGTGGTCCTGGTGCATGCAGACGGGGATCTGCGGATATTGCTCGATGGCGGCGAGGATCAGGTGGCGCAGGAAGGGCTCGCCGGCGTAGGAACGCGCACCGGCGGAGCCTTGCAGGATCACCGGGGAATCGACGGCGGCGGCGGCCTGCATGATGGCCTGCACCTGCTCCATGTTGTTGACGTTGAACGCGGGCAGGCCATAGCCGTTCTCGGCGGCATGGTCGAGCAGTTGACGAAGGGAAATCAGGGCCATTTACTCTCTCCTAGGTAAAAAGTGTGCTTCGAAATCAGGACTTCTTGGAGTCGCCCACGCGGACGATCTTCATGGTGTT
>JBFXES010000283.1:0-2939 GCA_050179875.1 Thiohalomonadaceae bacterium | reverse complement strand
GTGGGCTAATGCGCGTGTTCGGGAGAGAGCGGCGGGTGAAAGGCATTCGCCCACGGTGTGGGCTCCTACAACGGCCTTCCTCTGTTGGGGCCGACATTGTCGGCGAATGCGCGGGTTCGGGAGACCGCGGCGGGTGAAAGGCATCGCCCACGGTGTGGGCTCCTACGACGGCCTTCTTCTGTAGGAGCCCACATTGTGGGCGAACGCGCGGATTCGGCAGACCGCGGCGGGTGAAAGGCATCGCCCACGGTGTGGGCTCCTACGACGGCCTTCTTCTGTAGGAGCCCACATCGTGGGCGAACGCGCGGGTTCGGGAGAGCGCGGCGGGCGAAAGGCATTCGCTTACGGTGTGTGTTCCTGCAGCGGCGAACTCAGACGATCCTCTCCGCCACCTTGCGCCCCACGCGCCTGCCTACTGCCGTCCCCCACACCATGCTCCACAGGCGCGGAATGCCGCCCAGCACGAAACCGCCCACCACGGCGACCAGGATGGCGTCCATGGGCTGACGGCGCACCCACGGCACCAGGCCCGTCTCGCGGGCGACGGTTCGCAGGCGTTCCTTGGCTTCTTGCGGTGTCAGGTGTTCAAGCGCTTTGCTGCCCATGCGATCAGCCCCGCGACCAACAACGTCACCAGGCCGGTGGCGAGTGCGGCAGCGTCGGCGGGCAGGTGGCGGGCGGAATACAGGTAGAGACTCCAGACCCAGAACGCAAGACCGGCAAACGCAAACAGCACTGCGGCGACAACCAGCGCCAGCGCGCCCGCAAGGCGGGCAATGGATTGTCGCATCGCCCTTGCCTCAGCCTCGAAGAGGTCGGCAAGGGCGATGACGAACTCGGCCAGTGTGTTCAGCGGCGGGTCCCCAGATCCATGAGCTTGGCAATCAGGAAACCGACACCCACGGCCGTGGCGATGCTGCCGATCGGATGTTCGCCGATCTTTTCTTCCACGTCGTCCAGGGCCTTGCCGCTGCGCTCGCGGGCTTCCTTGAGCTTGCGCCGAACCTGCTCGCGGGTCGCGTCGATGCGTTCCTGCAGTTGCGCTTTCATTTCGTAGGCCTTTTCGCTGGAGGTTCCACGAATCGCGTTGGTGAGATCCGCCACGTCGGATCGAAGATGGGCGATGTCGGACTTCAACGATTCAAGTTCTTCTTCGAACGGTCTGTCGGCCATGGCGCTCTCCTTGTTGTCGCGATGCCTTGCTGCCGCAAAAAAGCCTAGGTCACGGCGGCGCGCTCCGCTATATGCACGGGCGCGGGAGAAAGGAAAAGAAATATGGGACGCGCACGCCCGGAGGTCCGATACGGCGCGCGGCTTTTCCGTGCCTTCTCTCATCAAGCAAAGACGCGTTCGACCTCGCCGAGGATAAGGCTGATCTCACACAGGTTACGAAGCGCCGACTCGCAAGGCGATCCATAGTTTGCGTAGTCCACCCAACAACCGGCGGGTGCCGGTCGGGCATCCGTGTGCCATCACCAACAGCGGGGGCATCGCCATGAACCGCACCGCAGTCATGCCGCTGGACGTGGAAGGTCTTGCACAGATGGCGCAGAAGCTGCGCCGCCATTCCGTGGACATGACCACGGAGGCGGGCTCCGGCCATCCCACCTCGGCGCTGTCGTGCGCCGACATCGTGGCCACCTTGTTCTTCTACCAGATGCGCTGGGACCCCAGCGACCCGCAGGCCCGTGACGTGGACACCTTCGTGCTCTCGAAGGGCCACGGCGCGCCCATCCTGTGGGCCGCCCTGTGGGAGGCGGGCGCCATCAGCGAAGACCCGCGCACGCTGAGACGCATCGACAGCACCCTCGAAGGCCATCCCACGCCGCGCAATCCGTGGGTGAAGGTGGCCACGGGTTCGCTGGGGCAGGGGCTGGCGGCGGCCAATGGCATCGCGCTGGCCAACCGGCTCGACGGCATCGATGCCCATGTGTATTGCCTGTTGGGCGACGGGGAATGCTCCGAGGGTTCGGTGTGGGAAGCGGCGCAATTCGCCAGCCTGCACGGACTCATGCGCGTGGTGGCCATCGTGGACGTGAACGGACTCGCGCAAACCGGTCCCACGCCCTACCGGCACCAACTCGGGGTGTATTCCGCGCGCTTCAAGGCCTTCGGCTGGAACGCCATCGAGATCGACGGCCACGACATCACTCAGATCGCCGACGCGCTGTCGGTGGCCGCCAAGGAAGGGCCCACGGCCATCATCGCGCGCACCGAGAAGGGCAAGGGCGTTTCCTTCCTGGAAGGCAAGGGCGACATGCACGGCAAGCCCCTGAACCCGGCCCAGCGCGACCTGGCCCTGGCCGAACTGAAGGGCGAGGACATCAGCATGGCCGTGGTGTCCCGGCGCCTCGGCATGAGTCCGCGTCCGGCGGGTGCGCCGCAACCGGTCGCGCCCGCTTACCAGCCCGGCCAGGAGGTCGCCACACGCGAGGCCTTTGGCATGGCGCTGCGCAAGCTCGGCGACAGCCACGGGCGCCTGGTGGTGCTTGATGGGGACGTGGGCAACTCCACGCACACCGAAATGTTTGCGGAACGACACCCGGAGCGGTTTTTCCAGGGCTACATCGCCGAGCAGAACATGGTGGGCACGGCGCTCGGGCTCGCCGCCAGCGGCTTCGTCCCCTGCGCGGCCACTTTCGCGTGTTTTCTTTCGCGCGCCTATGACTTCATCCGCATGGCCGGGCACAGCCGTCCCCAGCACCTGGTGTTCTGCGGCAGTCACGCAGGCGTGTCCATCGGCGAGGACGGGCCTTCGCAGATGGGGCTGGAAGACATCGCCATGTTCCGCGCGGTGCTGGACAGCACCGTGCTGTATCCCGCCGACGCGGTGAGCGCGGAGCGGCTCACGGAGTGCGCCCTGGACACCCATGGCATCGTCTACCTGCGCACCACGCGCGGCAAGACGCCGGTTATTTACGACAACGACGAGCGCTTCG
>JBFXES010000282.1:0-2964 GCA_050179875.1 Thiohalomonadaceae bacterium | reverse complement strand
GCCCGCAATCTGGCGCTGCTGCTGCGTGCCGGCGCCCTTGCTGCGCCCATGCAGATCGTGGAAGAGCGCACCGTGGGTCCGAGCCTCGGCCAGGAGAACATCAACCGCGGTATCAACGCCAACATCTACGGCTTTTCGGCCATTGCCCTCTTCATGCTCGTTTACTACCGCCTGTTCGGCGCATTCTCGGTGACGGCGCTGGCGGCCAACGGCATTCTGCTGATTGCGGTGTTGTCCATGCTCCAGGCGACGCTGACCCTGCCCGGCATGGCGGCCATCGCACTCACCATCGGTATGGCCATCGACGCCAACGTGCTCATCAACGAGCGCATCCGCGAGGAATTGCGCGCGGGCATGTCGCCGCGCACGGCCATCGACGCCGGCTACCAGCGCGCGTTCGGGACCATCCTGGACTCGAACATCACCACCTTGATCGCGGGCATAGCGCTGTTCTGGCTGGGTTCCGGTCCGGTGCGCGGCTTCGCCGTGGTGCTGTGCGTGGGCATTCTGACGTCCATGTTCAGCGCCATCATGGTGTCGCGCCTGCTGGCGAACCTCTTCTACGGCCGCAAGGCGCGTGTCACCCACGTGTCCATCTGAGCGGGAGTCCGGACCATGGAATTCTTCAAGATCAAGCATGACATCCCGTTCATGAGCTACGGGAAGCTGACCACGACGATCTCGCTGGTCACCTTCATCATCGCCGTGGGCGCCATCCTTATCCGCGGCCTGAACCTGGGCGTGGACTTCACCGGCGGTACCGTCATGGAGGTCTCGTACGCGCAGCCCGCCAACGTGGACGACATCCGTGGCGCGCTGGAGAGAGAAGGCCTGGATGCGGCGGTGCAGCACATCGGCACCACCCGTGACGTGCTCATCCGCCTGCCCGTGGGCGAGGCGAGCAGCGACAAGGTGAGCAACGAGGTGTTCCAGATCCTGCGCGGCCAGGACGCGAGCGTCGACCTCAAGCGCGTCGAGTTCGTCGGTCCGCAGGTGGGACAGGAACTCTACGAAAACGGCGGCCTGGCGCTCATCGTGGTCGCGGCCGGCATCATCATCTATCTGTCGCTGCGCTTCGAGTGGCGCCTCGCCGTCGCGGCAATCATCGCCAACATGCACGACGTGGTCATCATCGTGGGCATGTTCGCCTTGTTCCAGTGGGAGTTCGACCTCACCGTGCTGGCGGCGGTGCTGGCGGTGCTCGGTTACTCCGTGAATGAATCGGTGGTGGTGTTCGACCGCATCCGCGAGAACTTCCGCAAGATGCGCAAGGCCTCGGTGCCGACCATCATCGACAACGCCATCACGCGCACCATGTCGCGCACCATCATCACCCACTTCTCCACGGAACTGGCGGTGCTGTCGGTGTTCTTCTTCGGCGGCGAGGCGCTGCACAACTTCGCGCTGGCGCTGACCATCGGCATCGTGTTCGGCATCTACTCCTCGGTACTGGTGGCGAGCCCGATTGCCATGTACCTGGGTGTCTCCCGCGAGAACCTCATGCCGGTGGAGAAGGAAGGCGCCGATCTGGAGAGCATTCCCTGAGCCGGCGGCTCGGCCGCAAGCCAAAGAAAAGGCCCGCACACAGCGGGCCTTTTCTTTTGTGGGTGCCGAATGTTCGACGGCGTAGGTCACGTTGCCGCGTAGCGGCTACGTGACAAGACGCGGTCCGGCCATGTCACCTAGCTTCGCAACGTGACCTGCGCAAGCAGCTCTGACCTCCGCTCAGGCGCGCTGCCGCGCCCGCGGATGCATCACGACGCGGGCCGCCGCACGGCGGCTTTCGACCATGGGCGGCTCGATGGAAAGGATGTGGAAGGTGTTCGCCGCGCCGGGATTCAGGCCGAAGTCCGCCGCGAAGTCCGCCATGTTCTCACGCACGTCGCGCATGGCGAGTTCGAGCGGCGAGATGCGGGTGATGCGGATGCGGCGATACACGAGGGCTCCCCTGAAGGCGGTGACTCCGTCCCTGTGTCGGCGGCTGGCGCCGAGACTTTAGGCAGTTTTCCTACCGGCTTGCGGATGGAGCGCGGCCCGGGAATGTCACGTAGCTTCGCAATGTGACCTACGCATACCCACACCCCGTAGGTCACGTTGCCGCGCAGCGGCTACGTGACGGGCGCGGCCGGGGAATGTCGCGCCGCTTGGGAACGTGAGCTGCGCGCCCCCTGCGCAATCAACCCACCAGGTCGGCGGGCAGGTGCGGATGCAGCGCCTGCAGCAGGCCCTTGAACACCTTGGGCGAGCCGGCCACCACGTTGCCGGTCTCCATGTACAGGTGGTTGCCGCGGGCATCGCCCACCAGGCCGCCGGCCTCCTGCACCAGCAGCACGCCGGCGGCCATATCCCACTTGTTCAGGCCGAATTCCCAGAAGCCGTCCATGCGGCCGGCGGCCACATAGGCCAGGTCCAGGGCCGCGGAGCCCGCCCGGCGGATGCCGGCGGTCTGTGGGAAGATCTCGCGGAAGGTGTTGAGGTACAGCTCCAGGTTCTGGTGCTGGCGGAAGGGAAAGCCCGTGCCGATGAGCGCGCCTTCCAGGCCCGCGCGCTTGGCGACGCGCAGCCGGCGATCGTTCATGGTGGCGCCGCCGCCGCGCGACGCCGTGAACAGCTCCTGGCGGATGGGGTCGTACACCACGGCGTGCTCCAGGCGTCCCTTGTGCTGGACCGCGATGGACACGGCGTAATGGGGGAAGCCGTGCAGGAAGTTGGTGGTGCCGTCCAGGGGATCGATGATCCAGCGGAAATCGCCGCTGCCCTGTTCCCCCGATTCCTCGCCCAGGATGGCGTGGTCCGGATAGGCCTGGCGGATCACGCTGATGATTTCGCGCTCGGCATTGCGGTCGACCTCGCTCACGTAGTCGTTCTTCGACTTGCTGTCGACGGCGATGCGATCCACATGATCCACGGAACGGGCGATAATGTTGCCCGCCTTGCGCGCGGCGCGCACGGCGATGTTCAGCA
>JBFXES010000281.1:0-2980 GCA_050179875.1 Thiohalomonadaceae bacterium | reverse complement strand
CGCGCTCATGATCACCGATCTGGATCCGCTCCCCTACGACCTGCTGTTCGAGCGCTTCCTCAATCCCGAGCGCGTGTCCATGCCCGACTTCGACGTGGACTTCTGCATGGAAGGCCGCGACCGGGTCATCGACTACGTGGCCGAGCACTACGGTCGCGAGAAGGTGTCGCAGATCATCACCTACGGCACCATGGCGGCGAAGGCGGTGGTGCGCGACGTGGGCCGCGTCATGGGCCACCCCTACGGTTTCGTGGATCAGATCGCCAAGCTCATTCCCTTCGAGCTGGGCATCACCCTCGAAGACGCGCTGAAAAAAGAAGAGCAGTTGCGCGAGCGCTACGAGAACGAGGACGACGTCCACGCCCTCATCGACATGGCGCTGCAACTGGAGGGCATCACGCGCAACGCCGGCAAGCACGCGGGCGGCGTGGTGATCGCGCCCTCCCGGCTCACCGATTTCGCGCCGCTGTATTGCGAACCGGGCGGCCACAATGTGGTGACCCAGTTCGACAAGAACGACGTGGAGTCCGTGGGCCTGGTGAAGTTCGACTTCCTCGGCCTGCGCACCCTCACCATCATCGACTGGGCCTTGCAGAACATCGAGCAGGCCACCGGGCAAAAGATCGACATCAGCGCCATTCCGCTGGACGACAAGGCCTCCTACGACCTGCTCAAGGCCTGTCAGACCACCGCGGTGTTCCAGCTGGAATCCCGCGGCATGAAAGACCTGATCCGCCGTCTGCAACCGGACTGCTTCGAGGACATCATCGCCCTCGTGGCACTGTTCCGCCCCGGCCCGCTCGAATCGGGCATGGTGGACGACTTCATCAACCGCAAGCACGGCCGCGCCGCCGTGGAATACCCGTTCCCGGAACTGGAGCCGATCCTCGCGCCCACCTACGGCGTCATCGTGTACCAGGAACAGGTCATGCAGATCTCCCAGGTGGTGGGCGGCTACACCCTGGGCGGCGCCGACCTGCTGCGCCGCGCCATGGGCAAGAAAAAGCCCGAGGAGATGGCCAAGCAGCGCAGCATCTTCCTGGAAGGCGCAGGAAAACTCGGCTTCGACCTGGACAAGGCCGGCGCGCTGTTCGACTTGATGGAGAAGTTCGCGGGCTACGGTTTCAACAAGTCGCACTCCGCCGCCTACGCCCTGGTCTCCTACCAGACCATGTGGCTCAAGGCTCATTACCCGGCGGCGTTCATGGCCGCCGTGCTGTCGGCGGACATGGACAATACCGACAAGGTGGTGACCCTCATCGAGGAATGCCGCGCCATGGGCCTCGAAGTGGTGCCGCCCAGCGTGAACACCAGCGCGCACAAGTTCACCGTCCGCGAAAATGGCGCCATCGTCTATGGCCTCGGCGCCATCAAGGGCGTGGGCGAGCAGGCCATCGCCGGCATCGTGGAGGAACGCCTGGCGAAGGGCCCGTTCCGCGACCTGTTCGATTTCTGCCGCCGCATCGATCTGAAGAAGGCGAACCGCCGCGTGCTGGAGGCGCTCATCCGCGCCGGCGCGCTGGACGGGCTCGGCCCCAATCGCGCCACCCTCATGGCGGCGCTGCCCCAGGCCCTCAAGCTGGCCGAGCAGGACAGCAAGAACAGCGAGGCGGGGCTCGGCGATCTGTTCGGCTTCGACAGCGCCGTGCTGGTGGAAAGCCCGGCCAGCTACGAAACCGTGCCCGAATGGGACGAAGATTTCCGCCTGCAGGGCGAGAAGGAGACCCTCGGGCTCTATCTCACCGGCCATCCCATCAACCAGTTCCTTGACGAACTCAAGCGCTTCACGTCCTGTCGCATCGCCGATCTGAAACCCCAGCGCAAGCAGAGCGTGGTGGTGGCGGGCCTGGTGGTGGGCGTGCGCACCATGCAGAACAAGCGCGGCGATCGCATGGGCTTCGTCACCCTGGACGATCGCAGCGGCCGCATCGAGATCGCCGCCTTCGCCGAGGCCTACCAGCGCTTCCGCGATCAACTGGTGAAGGATCGCGTACTGGTGGTGGAAGGCGAGGTGAACATCGACGAATACAGCGGCGGCCTGCGCATGCAGGCGAGCGAGATCTACGACATGGATCAGGCGCGCGAGCGCTACGCGCGCCGCATCGTGCTGCGCGTGGACGAGGCCCGCGCCGCGAACGGCATCGTGCCTGCGCTGGAAAAGGCATTGTCACCGTTTTGCGAGGGACGCTGTCCCATCCGCCTGCACTACCGCAACCAACTGGCCCAGGCGCCCATCGATCTCGGCGAGGCCTGGAACGTGCGGCCTGCCCAGGAACTGCTGCAACGCCTGAGGCATCTCCTTGGCGACGAAAATGTCCGCCTCGAATATGGCGAACGGCGGGCGGCTTCGGCGGCGGCTTGAAGAAAAAGCTTTAACCACGGGGGACACGGGGAACACGGGGCGGCCGGAGGGCGGAGTTTTCCACGCTGGAATCTTTTCTCTGGACGGCTTGTTCCCGACGCCGCTACCGACCACATCCATGTAGTTGTCGCCAAGCCGTAGGTCACGTTGCGAAGCTACGTGACACGTGCGGACCGCGGAATGTCACGTAGGCGCTGCGCGCCAACGTGACCTACACATCTCTTGTTTTTCTCCGTGCCCTCTGTGGCCTCCGTGGTTTCTCTTCCTCTCCCTCACGCGCTCTCCGGCAGCGGCACGATCCAGATGCGGCGGAAACCGACGGGTGACCCGTGGTCCTGGAGGAGCAGGGGGCCGGGAGTGAGCACGTCGGTGTTCAGGGCGCCCTCGGTGGGTTCGGGTACGGAGAGGTTGTTGTGGATGACCAGGCCGTTGTGCAGCACGGTCATGCGCGCGGCCTCGATGTCCTGGGCGGTCTTGCGCGGCGCGCGGAATACCACCTCGAAGGTCTGCCAGGCCGAGGGCGCCTTGGTGGCGTTGACCAGCGGCGCCGCCACACCGTAGACGGCGCCGCAGTCGAGCGCGGTCGGCTTCTTCACGCCCCAGGAATCGAGGATCTGC
>JBFXES010000280.1:0-3000 GCA_050179875.1 Thiohalomonadaceae bacterium | reverse complement strand
TGACCGCCTGCGGTTTGAAAGGCATTCGCCCGCGGTGTGGGCTCCTACGCGGAGGGACCAAGACACATGGGAAGAGTCACGCTAAAGGGAAGTCCGGTCACCCTCATCGGGGAACTCCCGGCGGTCGGTGCGAAGGCGCCGGACTTCCGGCTGGTGGACGGCAGCCTCGCCGATCGCACGCTGGCGGATTTCGCCGGGAAGAAGAAACTGATCAGCATCGTGCCCAGCCTGGACACGCCGGTCTGCGCCACCTCGACCCTCAAGTTCAACAAGGCGGCCAAGGCGAACCCGGGCATGGTGGTGCTGATCGTCTCCTCCGATCTGCCGTTCGCCGCGTCGCGCTTCTGTACGGGGGAGAAGCTGGACAACGTGATCACGCTGTCCATGATGCGCGACAAGCATTTCGCCAAGGACTACGGCGTGCTCATCACGGATGGCCCACTGGCAGGCATCACCGCGCGCGCCGTCGTGGTGCTCGATGAAAAGGACAAGGTGCTGTATACGCAACTGGTGCCGGAAATCGGCGACGAGCCGGACTACGACAAGGCCCTTGCCGCCATGCACTGAGCGGTCAATTCAGCACAAGCAAGCCCGTGTCACGGCACCGCGTGCAGACGAGCGGCACGGGCTGGAAGCGAGGAGGCAGGCGCGCGATGCGCGCGCCTGCCGTCCCATGTGATTCAGGCGTTGCCGATCATGGAACCGGCCATCTCCGCCACGTGCCCGCAGGCGCAGCGGCGTAGCGCCTCCAGCAATTGCGCGTCTTCGCCGGATTCCTCTGCATTGCGCAGTTCCTCGATGACACGCCATTCATTGCCGCAGATCCCGTGTTCTGCGTCTGCGTGCTCCTCCATGAGGCGCATGCTTTCCACCTGAAGCCATTCGAAACCGGCCGTAGCCGCGTCAAAGACCTGGTTCTCGCTCATCGGATTCCCTCCGAAGTGATTGGGCGCATCCGAATATTAGCAGGTAGTGATACGAACGAAATAAGCAAGCTGCGTATCCGGATGCGCGCCTGTATCCGCGGCGCTCAGGCAGGCTCGGGCCGTGTCAGCAGGAAGACCGCGATCGCGACGAACAGCAGCGCCAATCCCGCCAG
The DNA here is from genome assembly GCA_050179875.1 of Thiohalomonadaceae bacterium. Classification (GTDB taxonomy): domain Bacteria; phylum Pseudomonadota; class Gammaproteobacteria; order Thiohalomonadales; family Thiohalomonadaceae; genus JALOAT01. The sequence continues at coordinate 1,901 of JBFXES010000280.1, read as the reverse complement.
CAGCCAGCCATGGTCGATGCGCCAGTACATGATGAGCCAGCTCACCGTGAGCAAGACCACCGCCAGCCGCTTGCTGCGGCGTGATATCGCCCCCTGCTGCTCCCAGTCGATCAACAGCCTGCCGAAGCGCGGATGGGTGTAGAGCCAGTGATGCAGGCGCTTCGAGCCACGGGCGGCAAACCAGGCCGCGAGCAGCAGGAACGGCACCGTGGGCAGGCCGGGCAAGACGACGCCGATGATGGCCAGCGCCAGGAACATATAGGCCAGCACCAGCGAGGGCCAGCGGATCAGGCGCGACATGCCGTGACCCGATCGCAAGGGTGGCGCGACGGCTGTTGCAGCGATTGCTCCATGGGCGCGACCTCAAGGGTGTTCGACGTGGTGCCGTGCGAACAGCGTTTCTGCAATTCCGAACAACTCGCGTTCCTCGAAACGGATGTGGGCCTGCAGCAACTCGGCAAACAGCCGCAAACCCTCGGCGTCATGGGCCCGCTCGTAAACCAGTGCGCGCAGACGGGCATGCTCGTCCAGCGTGCGTCGGACCCGCCCGGACTCGCCCAGCCGCTCCAGCGCAGGCAATAGCCACGATTCCTCCGCGCGGAAGTGGGGTTCGAGTTCTGCCGCGAAGCGCGCTGCGACTTCGCGCCAGGCCTCCGCCACCGCCTCGGGCGTCGCCCGCAACGCGCGGCGCGCGAGCACGAGGCCTGCATGGTGTTCGCTGGAGAGCGCACGGAAAGCCGGTGAACGTTTCACGAACGGGTCCTGCCTCGGTGTGAAATCGGCTTCATCCTACCATCGCCCGGCATGCCATGGCGGCATGCGCCCAATGACTGACGGTTCAACGCGCGGGCTGCGCGGATGCGGACGGCTATCTTGAGGGAAGACGGGAGTCGTGCGCACCCGCGGGACGCCGTGGAATCGGCCGCACCCCGCCCGTGAGAGGAGACACCATGGATGCGCTGGTGAACAAGTGGCGGATCGGGATCTACGGCTCCTACGGCGGCATGAACCTGGGCGACGAGGCGATCCTCGAGGGTATCCTCAAACAGTTGCGCGCCAGCGTCTCCGCCGACATCACGGTTTTCTCGCGCAATCCGCCCGATACCCTTGCAAGGCACGCGGTGGAACAGGCCGTGAATGCACGCGCCATGACGCGGCGCGAGGTCCTTCCCGAGATACAGAACCTCGACCTGCTGATCCTGGGCGGCGGCGGCATCCTTTACGACCAGGACGCCGAGGCCTACATGCGCGAGGTGTTCCTCGCCCACGAGTTGGCCGTGCCGGTGGTGGTCTATGCCATCAGCGCGGGCCCACTCAAGACCGCGCACGCACGCCAGGCGGTCCGGGAGGCGCTCAACGGTTGCGCCATCATCACCGTGCGCGATCGCCAGGGCTATCGCCTGCTGGAGGACGTGGGCGTCACGCGCGAGATCCATCTCACCGCGGATCCTGCGCTGCTCCTGGAACCCCAGGAACTGCCGAGCGATGCCCTGCGGTGGGAAGGCATCGATCTGGAGCATCACCTGGTCGGCTTCTCCGTGCGCGAGCCCGGCCCGGCCGCGCCGCACATCGATCCCGAGGAGTACCACGCCCTGCTCGCCAACGCCGCCGATTACGTGGTGGAGCGCTTCGATGCCGATGCGGTGTTCGTGCCCATGGAGAAGAGCGACGTCCAGCACAGCCATGCGGTGATGGCGGCCATGCGCAATGCCGATCGTGCCGAACTCGTCCGGCGCACCTACTCGCCGCGGCAGATCCTGGATCTGGTGGGCCGCCTGGATTTCGCCGTCGGCATGCGGCTTCACTTCCTCATCTTTGCAGCCTTGCGGCGCACGCCCTTCGCCGCGCTGCCCTACGCCTCCAAGGTGTCCGGCCTGCTGGACGACCTCAACATGGAAGCC
>JBFXES010000279.1:0-3004 GCA_050179875.1 Thiohalomonadaceae bacterium | reverse complement strand
AGTCGTCGGCGGAGAAACGGAAATCCAGATAGCCCAGGGCACAGGCCACGGTGATCTGGCCGATGCCGAAACTCTGCCCCCAGCCCTCCACCTCAGCCTCCAGGGCGTCGAGGCCGCGCTCCACGGTGCGCACCTGCAGATCCATCCAGTCGGCGGATTGCAGCGCCTCCGGGCGCACGCTCTCCATGCGCCGCAGCACGGCGGCTTCGGCGATGCCGTCGCCCAGGGCCTCCAGGCGCAGCGCCCGCAGGCGCTCGGGACCCGCATGGGGGATCAGGTCGGGCCCGTTGTGCAGCGCATCCAGGTATTCGCAGATGACGGCCGAGTCGTAGATGACCATACCGTCGTCGGTGATGAGGGTGGGGACCTTGCCGAGGGGATTGGCGGCCGTCAGTTCCGGATGCGGTTCCCACGGATTCACCGTATGACGCTCGATACGCCCGTCGAGCCCGGTTTCCATCGCGAACACCAGGACCTTGCGCACGAACGGGGAAAGGGGGGAATAGAACAGTTTCATGGGACTCCGGCCTCAACTGGTCTTGCGAGGGCTGCTTTATACACGCTCCGCCGCCCCTGTGCACGTCCGGCGGGGCTGCTGCGACGACCCCTCGCGAAGCATAGGGCAGGCCGGGCCCCGCGGGGTCGGCAAAGGCGTGAGCAGCGCCGGCGCGAAGCTTTAGTGCGCGTTCAGGCGTCCTCTGCCATGTTCGCTGCGTGATCGTCTATCGCCACCATGACGAACCCGTGGTTCCAGCCGGTGTGCTCACGCGCCTGGCGTCCCGCCTCGCTGCGGAACATGACGCCGAGGCCCTGCTCTCCCTGCTGATCGAGTTCGGCGAACTGGAATCGGCCGTCACCGATGCGCTGTTCCCTGCGCAGGACGAGCTGAACCCCGCCGTGGCGAGGCTGCGCGATACCGCCCTCGCCCTCGCGCGCGCCTGGTGGCGGGCGCACCGCAACGAGCCCGCCGGGGCGGAGATCACCCAGGCGCAGCGCGCCCTGGAAACGCTCGCGGCACTGGACCTGCCGCGGGAGGCGCGGGTGGTGGTGCCCGAGGGCTACGCCTGGTACGGCCTGCACCCGCAATCCTACGCGGCCGCCGCGGAACGCTTCGCCGCTGCGGAGATGCCGGGCCCGGTGACCTGCATCGGTCTGCGCAGCATCGGCAGCAGCCTTTCGGCCGTGGTGGGTGCGGTGTTGCACGAGCGGGGCTGGAGCGTGTCCGCACATACCCTGCGCCCCCGCGGCCACCCCTTCGATCGGCGGCCCCTGCTCGGCCCGCTGCTCGCGGCGCGCTGGCGGGCCGGGCACGGGCCCTTCCTGGTGGTGGACGAAGGGCCGGGACTCAGCGGCTCGTCGCTGTGCGGCGTAGCGGAAGCCTTGGACGCCCTGGGCGTGGCGGACCATCGCATTGTCTTCTTCCCCAGCTGGGACCCGCCCGCCGACCGGCTGCGCTCGCCCCGGGCGCAGGCCCGCTGGCCGTGCCAGCGCAAGTACGTGGCAGGCGCTGCCGCACCGGCCTTCCTGGCCGGTGCGCACGACCTCTCCGCCGGGGCCTGGCGCAAGGAGGTCTTCGGGGCGGGGCACGACCTGCCCGCCGTGCAGCCCCAGCACGAGCGCCGCAAGTTCCTGGTCCACACGCCGGAAGGATCGCGGATCTACCGTTTCGCGGGCCTGGCCCGCCATGGAACGGCCAAACGGGCGCGTGCCCAGGTCCTCGCCGAGGCGGGCTTCTGCCCCGCACCCGGCGGCCTGCGCGAGGGCTATCTGGATTTTCCCTTCCTCAAAGGCACCCCCCTGCAACCGGCGGACGCCAGCCGCCAATTCCTGGAGACGGTCGCCCATTACCTGGCCTTCCTCACCCGCCGCTTTGCCCTGCCCCACCCGGCGCCGCACCAGGCCACCGCCCACATGCTGGTGCACAACGTGGCCGAGTCGCTGGGTCCCGCCCTCGCCGAACGCGCCGCCGCGCTGGCCCGCGGCCCGGCGGCGGGCGACGCCCCGGCCGTGGCCCTGGACGGCCGCATGCTGCCCCACGAATGGCTGCTCACGCCCTGGGGCTACCGCAAGATGGATGCCCTGGACCACCACGCCGACCACTTCTTTCCGGGGTGCAACGACATCGCCTGGGACCTGGCGGCCGTGATGGAGGAATTCGCGCTGGCGCCCGAGGCGGGCGAGGCACTGGTGAGCCGCTATGCCGCCCTCTCGGGTGACCGCCACGTGGCCGCGCGCCTGCCCTTCCAGCGCGCCGCCTATCTGGCCTACCGCCTGGGCTACGCGGACCTGGCGCGCCAGACCCTGGCAGGCAGCGCCGACGGCGCGCGCTTCGCACGCCTCGCCGCCGCCTGCAACGCCCGTCTGCGTGCCGTGCTCACGCCATGACACCGCACCTCTACATCTTCGATGCGGACGACACCCTGCGGCGGACCCTGGTGCCCGGCCAGCCTTGTCCCCACGGTCCGCTGGAGTGGGAACTGCTGCCGGGCGTGCGCCGGCGCCTGGCGCGGATCCCCTTCGGCCCGCAGGGTCCGTTCCTCGCCATCGCCTCCAACCAGGATCACGTGGGCTATGGCCTGCTGTCCGCGCCGCTGGCCTATCGCCTCCTGCTGGATCTGGCCATCGCTGCCGCGGGGCCCGTGCGGCCCGCGCCCTACATCGCCTTCTGTCCACACCGCCTCGATGAACCCTGCGACTGCCGCAAGCCCGCGCCCGGATTGCTGCTTGGCGCCCTGGCCCATTTTCGCGTTGCGCCCGCCGACGCGCTGTTCGTGGGCAATGCGCCCTGCGATGCGGCGGCCGCGGCGCACGCGCGCATTCCCTTCCTTCACGCGCGCGAATTTTTCGCGTCACCGGGCAGCGACGGCGCGCGACTAGACTGAGATCGAAGCCTGCGCGCAGAGCGCACGCCGTCCCGCCAGTCAAAACAAGTGGAGCGTTCCCACATGCCCGCCGACATCTTCTGGAAGCACATCAAGGAACGGTGGCAACCCGCCTCCGAAGA
>JBFXES010000278.1:0-3006 GCA_050179875.1 Thiohalomonadaceae bacterium | reverse complement strand
CCACCACGCAATTGAGCCCCTGGCGCGTGGCCACGTGGACCTTCGGATGGAAAATGATGCGCCGATCGGGGCCGAGGGTGGCCACCGCCGTTGCGAGGCGCTGGGCCCAGTCACTGGGACGGAAGGTGCGACCCTGACGGGTGATGCCCTTGATGACGATTTCCATGAGTTCCTGTGCCTAAGGATTTTCCCGACCCGGTCCCCCGGGGAGCCGCACATTCTCTTCAAGGCCGCGCGAAAGTAAAGGGTTTCGCGAAGAAAATTTGTGCTTTGGGCTGCCCATCGCATGCTTCATGACACGCCGCTTGCCTTGTGGGGGCATGCAACCGCAGTCGGGCCAGGGTAGCACGGCCGGCGCGCGCATGATCATGCACGCGCACGGGAACGGACTGCTGCGGCGCGCGTCGCTTTTGGGGTGATTTTTCGGGTGCCGGAGATCTCCCGGTAAGCCCTGGGAACCGGGAAGAGGGCTGTCCTAGGGCCTACGGGATACGGATCTCCGTTTCCATGAAGGTGACCGCGCGCCCCGAGAGAAGCACGCGATCGCCGCTCACGTGGCACAGGACGTCACCGCCGCGGCGGGATACCTGCCGGGCAGCCAATGTGCGTTTGCCGAGACGCGCTGCCCAGTACGGGGCCAGCTCGCAATGGGCGGAACCGGTTACCGGGTCTTCCGGGATCCCGAACTTGGGCGCGAAAAACCGGCTGACGAAATCCTTGTCCTGTCCCGGCGCAGTTACCACCACACCACGCAAGTCCAGGTCAGCCAGTTTCGCCTGATCGGGCGCGATGGCGCGCACCTCGGATTCGGAGGCGAACACCGCCATCCAGTCGTCGGCGGCCAGTACCTCCAGGGGTTCACGACCGAGGGCCTCGCCGAGGCCGCGCGGCGCAGGGCAGCGCCTCGGCACCCTGGCCGGGAAATCCATGGCGAGCAGCCCGTCCCGTCGCTCCACCGTCAAATCCCCGCTCAGGGTCTCGAACACGACGGACGCCCGTGGGTAGCCGAGGATCTCGAAGACCACGTGCGCCGAGGCCAGCGTGGCATGACCGCACAGTTCCACCTCGGTCACGGGGGTGAACCAGCGCAGATGGAATCCCCGCGCGGTGGGCACGAAGAACGCCGTCTCGGAAAGATTGTTTTCTTCGGCTATGGCCTGAAGGACACGATCGTCCAGCCACGCGTCGAGCGGGCAAACCGCCGCGGGGTTTCCCTCAAAGACACGGGAGGCGAACGCGTCGACCTGGTACTGCCGTATTCTCATCGAAGCCTCCTTGCGGGTGGGACTGGGTTGGGCGCCGCTCAGGACAAGCCCCCGGTGAGCGCGACGAACAGCACCCCAAGGGCGATGATCAGCGCCGCGCCGGCGATGGCCGACAGCCACATGACGCGCAGGCGGTTGGTTTCCACCAGGCGCACCAGCTGCGCGTTCTGCTCGGCCAGATTCTTGATGAGTTCCGACGAGGCCAGCATCTGCGCGTGCAGTTCCTGCGCACGGGCCTCGACTGCGGCTACACGGTTTTCCAGGGCCGCAAAGGTTTTCGCCTCGGCCCCCTCCAGGTCGGCCGGTGCCAGCGTATCGGGCCCCGGCGTTCCTGACACCGTGCCCCAGAGCTTCTTCGCGCTGTCGGCGATCTTCGGTGCATTTTCGATGACCTGCGCCCAGGGCACCGCCTGGAGCACGGCAAGCCAACTGATTGCCATGGTGGAAATCGCTCCTGTGAACAAGCCAAGCCGGCACATCTTGCGCGGCTGATCCAACGGCCCAAGCCTATAGCACCCGTTGCGGCGCGTACATGCCCGGGATCGCACTCGTGAAGAGGTGCCGCTGCGCTGCCGGCTCAGGTGTCCTGGGGATGATGCACGTTCCCGTGCATCGCGACGACGAGCCCTGCGGCGATTGCCCAAAGGGCACCGGCCAGGACCGCGTTCCAGGTCAGGTAGCCCGCGGTGGACTGGGGCTGGAGCATGAGCGTGCCGGCCGAGAATGCCGCATGCATGAGCATGCTCAGGAGGAGGCTGCCGGTGCGTTCGTAGAGCCACACCATCAGGAGCCGGAAGGCCGGGAGCGCGAGCATGTAAAAGGCCAGGAAACCGGCGGCGAAGACGGGCACCGGTTGCCCGCCCGCCAGGGTGCCGCTTGCCCAGAATGCAATGGGCAGGTGCCACACACCCCACAGCACGCCCACGATGGTTGCGGTCGCAAGGATGCCGTGCCGACGCCTCAGCCTGGGGACTGCGAAGCCCGTCCAGCCGAGTTCTTCCAGAAAGCCGCCGCCGATGAGTCCCCATGCGATTCCGAACAACAGCAGAACGAGCCTGTCTTCAGCCGTGACAATGCCGGGGAGGTACGCAGGAGAAACCAGCGACAGCGCAAGCAGCACGGTCGCGACGACCAGCGGTCCGGTGAGGAGTGCGAGCGCGTACCAGCGAATGCCCAGGCGCCAGGTCAGCAGGTGGGCGAGGAGTTCGCGCAGGCCTACCCTCCCCGAAATCATCGTCGTCATGATGACGCCGCCAAGGGACGGACCGGCGAACAACACCATGAGGGCGGCGGGAACAGCCTCTCGACGTCCTCGGGACGGCCGGGGATTGGACCGGGGCTGGCCAGTATGGCCATGCCACCCCACGAGATGGCGAACACCACGAGGTAGAAGGACGTTACCGGGTATCGCGCCAGCAGGCGACGGAATGTGGACATCACGGGTTCCCTTCGGCCAAGGCGCGGTTCAAGCGCGGTATTCCTGTACAAACTGCTTTATCGGCACTGCGAGTCTTTCCACGAGCAGCACGTTCTGATCGCGCCAGCGGCCCTCCATCTCCGGCCTCGGCAGCGGTGAAAAACACGTGGTGCTGAAGTTGGCCACGGCGGCGCCGATGAGCACGTCAGTAGGGTAGTGGGCGCCGCCTTAGGAACCTCTGCAAAAGTCCGGTTGGGACGTTCACGACCAAACGGCGTTGGCGTGTTTTCAATCACTTGCGAGGCTCCTATCCGCGGATGGCTC
>JBFXES010000277.1:0-3059 GCA_050179875.1 Thiohalomonadaceae bacterium | reverse complement strand
ACGAAGTTGTTCTCCATGTTCATGGCGTTGAACGACTTCTTGGCCTCGGTCATGGCTGCCATGCCCTCGGCGCTCCACAGGGCCTTCATCATGTCGTAGACGACCTCTGCGGGCACGTCCTTGTTCACCGCCAGCATGCAGCCGTCCTGGAAGCTGGCGCAGGCCGGCATGCCCTCGCCGTAGGTGCCGGCGGGGATGGTGGTCGGGATGTAGGCGAAGGCGCCGTAGAAGCCCGAAGCCTCGGCCTCGGCGCCCACGTCCACCAGCGCGATCTTGGTCTGCACGGCAGCCTCGATGATCGAGCTGTTGGGGAAGCCTACCAGCAGCCAGAAGGCGTCGATCTTGCCGTCCTTGAAGGCGCTGGCCGCGGCCGAGTAGCCCAGGAACTGGGGCTTGAAGTTGTCCCAGACGCCGATGTGGCGGAAGAAGCGCTCGGCGCTGGCGGCGGCGCCGCTGCCGGCGTTGCCCACGGCCACGCGCTTGCCGACCAGATCCTTGGCGGTCGTGATGCCGCTGTTGGGGTTGACGACCAGCTGCGCCGGGGCGCCGTACAGGAAGCCCATGACGCGGGTGCCGTCGTACTTGACCTCGTCCTTGGGCAGCTGGCCCTTGGCGGCCAGGGCCAGGTCCACGGCGTAGCACAGGCCGAAGTCGCTCTCGCCCGAATGGACGCGCTTGACGTTCTCGACCGAACCGCCCGAGCCCACCGCGGAGACCTTCAGGTCAGGCAGGACCTTGGGGAGGTAGACGGCCATGCCGTTGGCGAAGGTGTTGAAGGTGCCGCCGGTCGGGCCGCCGCCCACCTTGGCCTTGTATTCCGCCGCCATCGCCGAGCCGACCGGCATCACGGCCAGGCTGACGAGGCCAGCGACCACCAGGCTCCACAGCAGGGTCTTCTTCATTGGCGCTTCAGGATTTCGTGTGGGTAGCGTTGCAGATCTGGTCTAAAATGTCCCCCATGCAAGACAAAGACCTCTATGCCCAGATCCTCGGCGTCCAGCGTCCCTGGACGGTCCGAGCGGTCGACCTCGACCTCCCTGGAGGCGAGGTAATTGTCCACGTCCAGCATGACCGCCAGGTCGCCCTCTGCTGCCCCGAGTGCGGTGCCGAAGCGCCGGGCTACGACAGCCGGGAACGCCGTTGGCGCCACCTGGACACCTGCCAGTACCGCACGATCCTGGCCGCCGAGGTGCCGCGGTGCAACTGCCCCGAGCACGGCATCCGGCAGGTCGCCGTTCCCTGGGGCGAGGCCGGCTCGCGGTTCACGGCCCTGTTCGAGGCGATGGCGATCGACTGGCTGAAGGCGACTTCGATGTCGGCGGTGGCCCGCAACATGGACCTGAGCTGGGACCAGCTCGACGGTATCATGCAGCGAGCGGTCCGGCGGGGCCTGGAGCGCCGGGAGGCCGCATACCCGACGGCCCTGGGCGTCGACGAGACCTCGTTCAAGCGGCGTCACGAGTACGTGACCGTGGTGCAGGACCAGGACAGCGGGCACGTGGTGCACGTGGCCGACGGCCGGGGCCGGGCCGCCCTGGACGAGTACTACGAAGGCCTTGAAGACGAACAGCTTGCCGCCATCGAGTCGGTGGCCATGGACATGCACCATCCGTACATCCAGAGCACGCTGGACCACGTGCCGCGGGCGCAGCAGAAGATCGCGTTCGACAAGTTCCACGTCGCCAAGCACCTGGGCGACGCGGTGGACAAGGTGCGGCGGCAGGAGAACCGGGAGTTGCAGGCGGAGGACGACGAGACGCTCAAGGGGACCCGGTACCTGTGGCTGCGGAACCCGGAGAAGATGACGGCGACGGCGTGGTGGGCGCTCAACGACCTGCGCGACCGCGCCCTGCGGACGGCCCGGGCCTGGGCGCTGAAGGAGATGGCGATGACGCTGTGGGGCTATGCTCGCCGCGGTTGGGCGCTGCGCGCCTGGCGCGGGTGGTTGGCCTGGGCGCAGCGGTGCCGCCTGGAGCCGATGGTGCGCGCGGCCCGCACCGTCCGCCGTCATCTGTGGGGCATCATCAACGCGATCGTGCTGAAGGTCACCAACGCCGGATGCGAGAGCCTGAACGCGAAGATCCAGAGGCTGAAGAAGTGGGCGTGCGGGTACCGGAACCGGGATCGGTTCAAGACGGCAATCCTGTTCCATCTGGGAGGGCTGGCGCTCTATCCGGCAGGGGTCAGCAGGTCATGAGAAGCGGATGTTACCCACACGAAACCCGGAAGACCCGTTATTGATTTGGTAAGGCAAAAGGTTGAAGAGCTTCAACTACCGCCGATGTGGGTCTCGATCTTCATGGACCAGAACGTGACCTATACAAAACACATGACAGCTGATTTAGCCTCAGCAATTGTGCAAGTCATTAGAGAGAACATTCCCGGACAAAATGGGTCGGTCAGAATTAACGCCTACAATAAATGGGAGTCATTGCCAGCAGAGGTCCACGATATTGAGATGCACAGGCGTAATGATATCCCTGTTCACAATATCACTGCTCCTGACGCGACCTTCGTACCCGACCTGGCTAAAGAGGACATTCAGCGTGCCGTGTCTGCAAAGGAACCGAAACTGTCGGCATACCGAGAAAAGGCTGATCAAGTCTGGTTGGTTGTCACTATCGATTCTGGATCAATGGCTACTTGGTATTCGGACAAGGATCCAGGTGTATATTCGGGTTATAGTTCTGAATTCGATCGTGTGTTTGTTCTTTGGGTGGTTAGCGGGAGTGTTAGGGAGTTGGAATTAGCTAGGGGTGCGCAATCATAACAAGAGTTTGCACCTGTCAAAGCCGCTTGGCACGCACCTGGCGGAGCCAGGTCCGCGCCAACCGACTTTGCAGGTGAAGCCAACGTCAGAAATCATGGTACTCAATGGCTAAGCACTGGTCAGATTCCGAGGTCGAGGCTGCTGTGGAGGACTACTTCCGCATGCTTCGCCTGGAATTGTCCGGCCAAGATTACAATAAGACCGAGCATCGCCACGCATTGATGGAGCAGCTGGATCACCGCTCAGATGGTTCGGTCGAGTTGAAGCATCAGAATATCAGCGCGGTGCT
>JBFXES010000276.1:1875-3109 GCA_050179875.1 Thiohalomonadaceae bacterium | reverse complement strand
TTGCGGTCGACCTCGCTCACGTAGTCGTTCTTCGACTTGCTGTCGACGGCGATGCGATCCACATGATCCACGGAACGGGCGATAATGTTGCCCGCCTTGCGCGCGGCGCGCACGGCGATGTTCAGCAGGGGATGCATGGGGACGGCCTCCGGTGGGGGTTCTGCACAAGGCGGCGTATTCTACGCGATCTCGCTCGAAAGAGTGATGAAAGAAGACGAACACGGGGGACACGGGGGACACGGGGGAAGAAGTTTTCATTGCGCTAGGAATCAGCTTCTCCAGCATCCGTGCAACCCCGGCCGGGCACATCCCTGCACCCCGAGAAACCCCGTGTTCCCCGTGTTAAAGCTTTTTTCTTCGGTGAACCGATGAGTTTCGAAAATGTGCGCGTGGTGATGGTTGAGACCACGCATCCCGGCAATATCGGCGCGGCGGCGCGGGCCATGAAGAACATGTTCCTGTCGCGCCTGTATCTGGTGAATCCGAAGGTCTTCCCCCACGCGGAGGCCACGGCGCGGGCCTCGGGCGCCGATGACGTGCTGGCCGGGGCGGTGGTATGCGGGAGCCTGGAGGAGGCGGTGGCCGGGTGCGCCCTGGTGTTCGGCGCCAGCGCCCGCCTGCGGCGCATCGACTGGCCCACACTGGATGCGCGCGCCTGCGGCGAGAAGGCCGCGGCGGCGGCCCGCAGCGGCGAGGAGGTCGCCCTGGTGTTCGGGCGCGAGTCCGCCGGGCTCACCAACGAGGAACTGGATCGCTGCAACTACCTGGTGCACATCCCCAGCAACCCCGAATACAGCTCCCTGAACATCGCCGCCGCCGTGCAGGTGTTCAGCTATGAGATCGCCATGGGGCTCGGCGCGACGGTGCCCGCCCAGGCCCAGGACGAGCGCGCCTCGACCGAGGAGGTGGACGGCTTCTACCGCCACCTGGAGCAGGCCCTGGTGGACATCCGCTTCCTCGACCCGGACAACCCCCGCCAGCTCATGCGCCGCCTCAGGCGCCTGTTCAACCGCGCCGAGCTGGACAAGACCGAGGTCCAGATCCTGCGGGGCATCCTCACGGCCGCCCAGAAGGGGGCCCAGGCAAAATAACCTCATTATTTGTCGGCTGAGGTCTTGTGTTTCAGACCATAGCCGATAAGAATAATCAAGAATTCTTCAGGACCCCCCTGATGTTCGAACGACTGCGTGAAGACGTCCGTTGCGTATTCGAGCGGGACCCGGCCGCGCGCAAC
>JBFXES010000276.1:0-1775 GCA_050179875.1 Thiohalomonadaceae bacterium | reverse complement strand
CTGAGGTCTTGTGTTTCAGACCATAGCCGATAAGAATAATCAAGAATTCTTCAGGACCCCCCTGATGTTCGAACGACTGCGTGAAGACGTCCGTTGCGTATTCGAGCGGGACCCGGCCGCGCGCAACGTATTCGAGGTGCTCACCACCTATCCCGGTGTACACGCGGTGCTCATGCACCGCGCGGCCCATCGCCTGTGGAATGCCGGCTGGAAATGGCTGGCGCGGGCGCTCTCCACCCTGGGCCGTTGGCTCACGGGCATCGAGATCCACCCGGGGGCGACCATCGGCCGGCGCTTCTTCATCGACCACGGCATGGGTGTGGTGATCGGCGAGACGGCGGTGATAGGCGACGATTGCACCCTTTACCACGGCGTGACCCTGGGTGGCACCAGCTGGGACAAGGGCAAGCGCCATCCGACCCTGGGCAACGACGTGGTGGTGGGCGCGGGTGCCAAGGTGCTCGGTCCCATTACCCTGGGCGACGGCTCGCGCGTGGGCTCCAACGCCGTGGTGGTCAAGGACGTACCGGCGGGTGCCACCGTGGTGGGCGTGCCCGGGCGTGTCGTGAGCCGCCGCAGCGAGGCGCAGGAACAGCGCCGCAATGCCTTTGCGCAGAAGATCGGCTTCGACGCCTACGGCGTGGCCAACGACATGCCGGACCCGGTGGCGCAGGCCATCAACTGCATGCTCGACCACATGCATGCCATGGACGCCAAGGTCGAGCACATGTGCAAGGTCATCAAGGAACTCGGGGGCGAGGACCTCGGGATGGAACTGCCGGATCTGGGCTCGTGCGAGATCCGCACGGGCCGGGATGGCGAGGGCGGCGCCGAGTCCGCCGAGGGGAGCAGGCCGGTGGAAAGCAATAGTTGACTTAAATGGTAGGTATTGCTAACTTAAACGCCAGCTTGTCAAACGTTAACCGGATTTTAGGGGCGACACAAACATGAGGCTGACGACCAAAGGCCGCTATGCGGTCACTGCGATGCTCGACCTGGCCCTGCATTACAACCAGGGACCGATCACGCTGGCCGACATTTCCCAGCGCCAGGGCATCTCCCTCTCGTATCTGGAGCAGTTGTTCTCCAAGCTGCGCAAGAACGGCCTGGTGGACAGCGCCCGCGGCCCGGGCGGCGGTTACCGGCTCAGCCGCGACGCCTCGGAAATCTGCGTGGCCGACGTGATCACGGCGGTAGACGAGAAGGTCGACGCCATGCGTTGCGGCGGCAATGGCAATTGCCAGGACAACGGCAAGTGCCTCACCCACGAGCTCTGGTGCGACCTCAGCAACCAGATCTACGAATTCCTGAAGGGCATCGACCTGGCCCAGCTGGTGGAACGCCAGGGGGTGAAGGAAGTGGCCGCCCGCCAGGACCAGCGCGTGGTGGGCATGGGCGAGGTCAAGGTCGCCCACTGAGCCTCACGGGCGCCGCCTGTGACCATCTATCTCGACCACAACGCCACCACGCCCATCGATCCGCGGGTGCTGGCGGCCATGGAGCCCTATCTCGGGGCGGCCTATGGCAACGCCTCCAGCATCCACCGCCTGGGCCGGCTGTCCCGCGGGGCAGTGGAGCGCGCCCGCGAACAGGTGGCCGCCCTGCTGGGCGCCCATCCCGATGAGGTGGTGTTCACCAGCGGCGGCACCGAGGCCAACAATGCCGCGCTCAAGGGCGTGGCGGCCACGGAACCGGACGGGACCGTGGCGGTGAGCGCCATCGAGCACGCCTCCGTGCTGGAGACGGCCGCGGCCCTCGGACCCTACGGCTGGAAG
>JBFXES010000275.1:0-3125 GCA_050179875.1 Thiohalomonadaceae bacterium | reverse complement strand
GCACGAGGCCGGCGCTCCGGTCGCGGAGCTCTGCCGGAAGCACGGGGTCAGTGACGCCAGCATCTACAAGTGGAAGGCGCGGTTTGGCGGCATGGAGGTGTCCGGGGCTGCGGATTCCACGGATGATGGGCATCGATTCCACGCGATCGTGGGCATGGATTCCACGGCATCGTGGGCATCGATTCCACGCCTCGGGCAGCCTGGCCGACCCGCACATGGAGTCAGGCTTGCCCTTTAGGGTCAAGTGGATTCAGCCTGGTTGCACGCCTGCGCATGCTTTCACCCGCTAGCGTCAGGCGGTGGGCATTGTGAACGAGCCGGTCCAGTATTGCGTCGGCCAGTGTCGGATCGCCGATGGCCTCATGCCAGTGCTCGAGTGGGAGCTGGCTGGTAACGATGGTCGCGCTGCGGCCGTGGCGGTCCTCGAGGATCTCCAGCAGGTCGCGCCTCTCGGATAAAGTCAGGACGGCGAGCCCCCAGTCATCGAGAATGAGCAGGTCGGTTCGCGCCAGAGCCTTGAGCATCCGGGCGTGTCGTCCGTCGCCCCGGGCGATGGCAAGGGCCTCGAAGAGACGCGGCGCCCGGTGGTAGGCCACCACTCGCCCGTCACGGCAGGCTTTCTGGCCGAGCGCGCAGGCGATCCAGCTTTTGCCCAGGCCAGTGGGGCCGGTGATGAGCAGGTTCTCGTGGCGGGCGATCCAGGACCCGTCGACCAGGTGCGCCATCACGGTGCGGTCGATGCCGCGCGGGGTGCGCAGATCGAGATCCTCGACGCAGGCGCTCTGCCGCAGGGCTGCGGACTTGAGCCGGGCGACCAGCCGCCTGGCGTCCCGTTCGGAGGCTTCGCGATCGACCAGAAGGCCGAGCCGCTCTTCGAAGCCGAGGCTGTCGAAGGTGGCCGGGGCGTGGCGCTGCTCGTGCAGCGCCTTCGCCATGCCGGTCAACCCGAGGGCAGTGAGGCGCTCGGAAGTGGGGTGTGTCAGCAAGGTCCGTCTCCTTTAATGGTAATAGCCTTGGCCGCGGATGTTGGGGTGCTGCAGGGGAAGCTGCCCGGCCTCCTCAAGGAAGGCGCGGTCGAGCCCGCTCTGCAGGATTGAGCGGATCGACGCGACGGAACGCGCGCGGATGGACAGGCCTCTCCGGCAGGCCGCGTCGAGACGCGCCGGTTCAAAGCTCCTGGCGAGTGCGAGAACGCCCAGGCAGGTGCGAAAGCCCTGCTCGGGGTGGGGGCGATCGGCCATCACCGCTTCACAGAAGGCGGCGACCGATGGTCCGAGCTTCCCGGCCTGCGCCAGCATGCGCGCCGGCGTCCATTCGGCGTAGCGGCGATGCGCTGAGGGCATGTGCTCTGGCGCCGTGATATGGCTGCGCCGTCCCGGACTGCGGGCGTGGCTGGCAACCCGTTGGCCCTTGTGGAAGATCTCGACGGTTCCGCCGCAGATGCGTACATCCACCTCCTGGCGGATCAGCCCGAACGGCACGGAATACCAGCAACTGTCGACCTCGACGTGGTAATCCGGCGCGATGCGGGTGCGCTTCCAGCGGGCGAATACGTAGGGCTCCGGCGGCAGCGGCTGCAGGTTCGGCCGGTCGAGGGTGGCGAACAGATCGGCGCGGCTGGCGCCGTAGCCGCGCATCACGCGCATGTTCAGTTCGTTGACCAACTGACGGATTGCGGCGTTCATCTCGGCCAGCGAGAAGAACCGCCGATTGCGCAGCCGCGCCAGTATCCAGCGCTGGGCCACCTGCACCGCAACTTCGACCTTCGCCTTGTCGCGCGGCCGGTAGGGGCGCGCCGGCAGGATAGCTGCCCCGTAATGGCCAGCCATCTCGGCGTAGGTCCGGTTCAGTCCCGGATCGAACCGGTCCGCCTTGAACACTGCCGACTTGAGGTTGTCGGGAACCACCACCTTCGGCACGCCGCCCAGGAAAGCAAACATCCGGACATGTGCACCGATCCAGCCCTCGAGGCCCTCCGATGCGACGGCTTCCGCGTAGGTGTAGTTTGACGCCCCCAGCGCGGCGACAAACAGCTTCACCGCACGGACCTCGCCGGTCTTTGCGTCGACCAGATCAGCCGTGTCGCCCGCGAAGTCGACGAAGACCTTCTCGCCGGCCACATGCGTCTGACGCATCGAGGGGCGGACCCGGCCCTTCCAGGCCTCGTAGTGCTCGCAGAACCAGGCATAGCCGAACCCGAGAGGATGGGCCGCGCGGTATTCCTCCCAGAGCAAGGCGCGCGTGACGCCGGGGCGCCGCAGTTCCCTGTCGACCACGGACCAGTCAGGCACGGGACGTTCGTGATCCGGAACGGAAGGCGCCGCCGGGAACAGCAGCAACTCAAGGTCGTCGTCGGTCAACGTCTCGGGAAGCGGCCACGTCAGGCCGGCCCTTCGCGCCCGGCCCAGGTAGGCTCCCACGGTTCCTTTGCCCAGCCCGAGCGAGCCGGCGATCGTCCGCTCGCTCAACCTCTGGGCATATTTCAAACGCAGCACATCACGTATCACGCGCATCGACAGTCGTTCCGTTGGCATTCAGGTTCCCTCGCTTGAGCGAGGGAACCGTAGCTTCAGACTGTCGGCCAGAAATGCCCACGATCGCGTGGAATCGTTGCCCACGATGCCGTGGAAATGCTGCCCATGATCGCGTGGAACGCGCGCCCATCATCCGGTGGAATCAGTGCCCACCATCCCGTGGAACACGCACCCAGCGCCGGAAACAGCACATAGGTGAGCGCCAGCACGGTGAGGTGCAATCGCCAGTGAGTCAGGCCCTCAACCACCGCTTCCCGCGACAGCTTGGCGCCATGCAGGAAGAACAGCAGGCCGATCGCAACATTGGTGAGCAGGGTGAACCAGTGGACCGCTTCCCCCGTGACAGGGAGAAACGAGGCGAGAAACACCGTTCCGACAAGCAGCAGGGTAAAAGCGTCGGGACGAAGCAGGGAGAGGATGCGCAAGGAACTGGCCCGTCTGGAAGTGATCGTGCCCGGCCCCTTATAGAGCATTCTCCCGCAGGGGCGACGTCCCGCCGGAATGGCAGGGCGCCGGTTTCTGCATCCGCGGTCTGGTCCAGCCCCCGGCGCCGGCCTTCACGGCCCCTCGCGCATCGGGTCTGCCCGTCAT
>JBFXES010000274.1:0-3152 GCA_050179875.1 Thiohalomonadaceae bacterium | reverse complement strand
CCGGTCGAGCACGGCAAGGCAATGGGCCTTGAAATCCGAAACCAGCAATGTCGTCATAAACAACCTCCTTGATACGGCACGAATTTAACATGACCACATGGCCTGGTCAAGTCGGTCTTCCACCTGAACAACCATCCGCATGACAGCCACATCCCGCACGGACCCTTGTCTGCGGGAGAGGCTCCACGACCCGGCCTGCGAATCCGCACGTCACACATCCCGTGCCCATGCGGAAATGGGATTGTCGTCAGCGCGGAAGTGTGATCGTCACCCGCCACCGCCCGGTCTCCTGATCGCGAGGCGTGGACAGATCAGGGGCTGAGGATGATTAGTCCGGGGACATTCGAGAAATGCGCGTCATAGGTTATGAGGCGAGCGCCTGCTTCCATGGCGACGGCTGCGATCCAGATATGGTCAGTCGCTCCCTTCGTATACCGGCATTCCACACTCCACCAGAAGTCGGCGAACGAAGCCAACGGCGTCAGCCTGAGTTTCTGGATCGGGTCGCCCATGGAGAAAGACTGCCGCGCGCCGCGGACCAATGGACTCGGTATCGCAAAAGTCATCGCGCAGGAATCCCAGGGCTCTCTGAGCCGTCGCATCGTCGAATAATGGCCGGAGTTCCGCAACCACGTCACCCACACCCACCCCGTAATTCCGCAAGAGGTAGAACAGGTCGTACGCATCCTTGTTCTCGCCACGGATGCGCAGTGCGAGCGCTTTGAGAACGATGAACGCTCCCGCGCCGCATACGTGGACTTCCCGCGACGCCGTTTCGTCGGCGATGGTCCTGCCGGTCAGCGTCACGACGCGCTGGTTTCGGAACGCCAGATGCAATCCGGGTGCAACAATGGCCGCCCAGTCCTTCCGCAGAGGAAACAGCCGCCCCGCCTGCGCCTCGGCGTCCCGCTCCGGTTCGATCAGGAAATCGACTGTGACCGGAGGGTCACTGATGCGCCAGCGCTGGCGTGTGGGGTTGCCCTCCTCATTCCGGTCGGGAACAAATCCGGCATTGATCAGGCGTTCAGCCAGCTCCTGGTAGCGCTCTTCGGCGACCAGCGCGAAGGCCAGGCCCAGGTCGAGGTCCATCGTACCCACATAGGGCATCACATTCCCGGGCAGATTGTGCTGGTCAATCAGCAGCGCCGGCACCAAGCCTCCCACGACGACCATCTCGGGCATCAGGTCGCCCAGCTTGGTCGCAAGGTACAGGCAAGTGGCCCTCACACGGGCCACTTGCCCGGGCGGATAGCCATCGGCGGTGGTGGGCTTTGCTGTCATGGAGCCGCGCCTTTCAGGAGAAACTGACGTAACGGCCCGGCCGCCTCTTCCGAACGCTCGGGATGGTCCTTAAGGTCGAGATAGACCTGCACCGGGTGCGCGCACCGGATGCCGCTGCGCTCGACAGCTCCATGGAATACGCCCTCGTCGTTCGGCACAACCAGCCAGACGTTCTCGCCACGCGTCTCCTCGTGAAATCCCAGCGCCCGCCGCAGCTCCGGGGTCGGACTCTGCGACACGTAGAAGACCACCAGCCGGAAGCCCGCGAACGGGTTGAGCAACCACGCCCCCGCCAACCCGGTGGCCGCGTACCCGGCCTTGCCGCGCGCCAGTTCCACGGCCACTTGGCGCAGGATGTCGTCGCTGGACCGCGCCGCGACGTGGCCACGCACAATGCGGTGTCTGGAGAAATCGTAGACTTCGCGCCAGGCATCGAGGAGCGCGCCGCGATCGGAAACATGCAGCGCGGCCTTCGTCTTGCGCACGACCAGCCGCTGATCTTCCAACTGCCTGACAATGCGGCTGGTGAAGCCTTCGTCCAGGCCGCTGACTCTGGCCAACTCGCGTTGTGTGAATTCCCGCTCCGGCTGCATCAGCAACCAACGCGCGATCCGCGAACTCTTCGGGGCAAACACACTGCGCGGCCGGCCGGGTCGCTTGAAGAGATTGGGTTTCCCCTCCACGCTGACCCTCATGCCCGGAATCGCCAGGTACGCATTGCCGGAAAGATCCAGCCAGCCGATACCCGCTTCCGCGCACAACCGCTTCCCCACCTCACCCATGTAGGGAACGGCAACCAGAGGCACGCCCCGTTGCCCCAACAGACGGGCACAATCCCGCAACTGACGCACCGCCGCAGCCACCGCTGCGGCCTGTCCGTCGGCCCGGCATTCGACGAAGAAGCGCTTGCCCGCTGCCGATACGATGAAGTCCGGCCTCACGACCGCTTCTGCACGTTCGCGCTCAACCTTGACGCGACCTACCGCCACACCCAGCAGTTCCGCCAGCCGCTTCGGTAGTTCCAACTCCATCTCCTGATCCAATGCCCGGTTCATGCTGCTTTAATACCACGCCTTGTCTGCACGGTCAAGTATGGCAGTTTAATCAAGCCTTGAACCAGCCATTCGCATGATGGCCACATCCCGCTCCGGGTCCTCGCCTGCGGGGCGCAGTCTCCGAGACCCGGCCTCCGAAGCGGGCCATATCTTGTCGTTGCCGCTTCATCCCGGCATCCCGAGATGTTTTCCAAAGAAGTCGACCGAGCGGTTGCCGCCCCAGCCATGTTCACCCGGATGCAGGTCCAGTTCCAACCGGCCGGCCACTCCGGCGGCCTTGTAGATCTTCTCAAGCTGCCGATGGCAGGACAGGGCGGTGTCGATCTTGAAACAGGTGTCGTGCACTCCAATGTCGATCAAGAGCGGCCGGGGCGCGAGCAGCCCCTGCAGGTCAGGCAGATCCACGAGCTTGTACAACCCCGGGGCCACCTGCATGCCGCAGTAGTTGATGTCGCGAATGCCGAACGCGGCCCAGAGATCGCTGTAACAGATGATCTCCGCCGCCTTGAACCGCTCGTCGCAGAGCGCACTCCAGAGCGTCATGGTGCCGCCGCCGGAAAGGCCCATCACGCCCAACTTGTTCGGATCCACATTCGGCAGGCTGCAGGCGAAGTCCGTCGCCACCCTGCCCTGCGCCACGTTCATCGCCAGCGGCGTGGTTCCCAGCATGGTCGCGTGCAAGTACAGCAGATTGCACCAATCCTGACCGCCCGCGTGCTTGAGATGATGCGGCTTCTTCGAGTCGTCCCGATCGCCCTTGCCCATCCAGTCAATGGCAAAGGTCACATAGCCCGCCTTGGCCATCTGGTGACCGTA
>JBFXES010000273.1:0-3178 GCA_050179875.1 Thiohalomonadaceae bacterium | reverse complement strand
ATCAGGCCAGACAGCAAAGCCAGCACAAGCGCGGCCGCCCAATAGTCGGCGGAGCCCGCCGCCGCAACCTGTCCGATGGCTGCGGCGGTCATCAACGACGTCACCGCCGCCGGCCCGACAGCCAGTGTGCGGCTGCTGCCGAACACCGCATAGGCAAGCAGGGGAAGCATGCTCGCATAGAGGCCAGCCTGCGGTGGCAGGCCAGCCAGCATGGCGTAGGCCAGGCTCTGGGGAATCAGCATCAGCGTGACGATGCCGGCCGCAAGCATGTCCGCGGACCATTGGCCTCGGTCATAGGTTTTCCCCCAGGACAAGACCGGCATCCACCGCTCCGCTGCAGAGGACCGTTGGGAGGTGGAGGCCCCGCTCATCGGCAGGCCTCGGAAGCCAGCGAGAACGGCACGCCGACAGGGCAATCAGCAGTCTTCACATTCATGGGGCTCCTCTGGATATGATCTATACTTTTACATATTATAATTTCCTCATGCGTTTGACAGAGAAATCCACGATGCCATCGTTCAACAAGAGCGATCTGAAAGCGCCCGAGCAACTGCGTGAGCACGCTGGAGAAGCGTGCGCCTTGCTCAAGGTTCTTGCCAACGAAGACCGCTTGATGCTGCTGCGCCAGATCGCATCCGCACGCCACAACGTGGGCGAGTTGGAAGCCATCACCGGCATTCGCCAGCCCACCTTGTCGCAGCAGTTGGCCGTGCTGCGTCAGGAAGGGCTGGTCGAAACCGAGAAGGAGGGGAAGTACGTCTACTACCGGCTGGCCAACGACAACGTCGTGCGCGTCATGCGCATGCTCTGGGACATCTACTGCGCCCCGAAGTGAACGGGCTACGAGACCATGAAACACCACAACAACCCTATCGAACGAGACAACGCGCTTGTCCAACCACTCAATCGCCGCCGGGCTTTGCTGACGCTCGGAGCGGCCGGTGCCGCAGGCATCGCGCTCACGCCGGGCATCGCCAGCGCGGCGAACAAGGTCAAGACCACGGCCCGCATCGTCATCGCAGGCGCCGGCGCCGCGGGCCTGGCGGCAGCATCGCGCCTCTCGGAAGCGCTGGACGGCGCGAAGATCACGCTGATCGACGCGCGCAAGGAGCATTTCTACCAACCAGGCTTCACGCTGGTGGGCTCGGGCATCAAGCCCGCAGGCTACGTGGTGTCCACCACCGCCGAATACGTGCCCGCCGGCGTCGAGCTGGTGCAGGAACGCGTGGCCGAGTTCGATCCGGAAGGCAAGAAGGTCGTCACGGAAAGCGGCGAGGCCCATGCATACGACTTCCTCGTCGTCGCCACCGGCATGAAGCTGGAGTACGGCCTGATCGAAGGCATGGAAGAGGGCCTGATCGGCAAGAACGGCATCGGCAGCATCTACCACAGCCCGGCCAAGGCCGAAGCCACGTGGCAAGCCATGTCGGCTTTCGCCGACAAGGGCGGCCGTGGCGTCTTTCTACGCCCCGGCACCGAGATGAAGTGCGCGGGCGCGCCGCTGAAGTACACCTTCATCACGGACGACTACCTGAGCCGACGCGGCCAGCGCAGCAAGGCGGAGGTCGTCTACAACTCGAACAACAAGGCGCTGTTCAGCGTACCCATCGTCTCGGAGAAGGTGCGCATGCTGTTCCAGGAGCGCGGTATCCAGGTGAACTACGAGCGAGTTCTCAAGGCCATCGATCCGGGCAAGCGCATCGCCACGTTCAACACGCCGGCGGGAACCGAAGAACAGGGTTACGACTTCATCCACGTCATTCCCCCCATGCGTGCGCCCGAGCCCATCCGCAACAGCCCGCTGCCGTGGCAAACCGGCGCGTGGGCCGCCGAAGGCTGGCTGGAGGTCGACAAGGGCACGCTGCGTCATGTGCGCTACCGCAACGTGTTCGGCGTCGGTGACATCTCCGGGGTGCCCAAGGGCAAGACCGCAGCGAGCGTGAAATGGCAGGTCCCCGTCGCGGTCGACCATATCGTTGCCGAGATCGCGGGCAAGACCTCGGACGCGCTCTACACAGGCTACACCTCGTGCCCACTGATCACGCGATTGGGCCGCGCCATGCTGGTGGAGTTCGACTACCAGAACAACCTGGTGCCATCCTTCCCCGGCGTGATCGCGCCGCTGGAGGAACTGTGGATCAGTTGGGTCATGAAGACCATGGCGCTCAAGCCCACCTACATCAGCATGCTGCGCGGCCGCGCCTAAGGAGACACCGCCATGAAAGAACTCGATCCCTTCATCCTGCTGGCTGTTTTCCAGGAAATGCTCGGCCCCTTGCTGTGGATTCTCCTGGCCGTCGTCGTCCTGGGCCTGGTCGCCTTCGTCGCCCTGCTGGTGCGCGAGAAAGGCCTCGTGTCACGCCGCCTGGTGCGTTCGGAGGCGCTGGGCATCGTCGGGGGAGCACTGGCTTTGGTCCTGATGGCCAAGGTGTCTTCCTCGGGCTTCACCGATGCCGCCGGCCCGGCCGACTGGTTCTTGATCGCCCTGGTGTTCGGCGCCGGCCTGGTCGGATCGACCATATTGGCCTACACCATCGCTGGCTGGTGGCCTGCTCGGCGGCAGCCGGCCGGCACCGCAAACGCCCATTGAGCCAGGGAAACTTCCATGACGACGACCAGCTACAAGAACGTGACGAAGCAGATCACCTCCAACCTGGCACCGCTGCGTGCCAGCGTTCCACAGGTCATGAAGAGCTTCACGGAAATGGGCAAAGCCGCCATCGCCGATGGGGCGTTGGACGCCAAGACCAAAGAGTTGATTGCACTGGCGATTGGCGTCGCCACACGCTGCGACGGTTGCATCGGCTTTCATGCCAAGGCCTTGGCCCGTCTGGGGGCGACGAAAGCCGAAGTGCACGAGACCCTGGGCGTGGCGGTCTATATGGGGGGCGGCCCCTCTGCGATGTACGCAGCCAACGCCGTGGCCGCCTTCGACGAGTTCATGGCCGAAACGCCTTCCAACTCGTTGCCGGTAGAGCGATAGGGCGCTTCCATGCGGCACTTGGCCAGCTACATCGCAGCTATCCGCCAACGCCGCGGCCTGACCTGCATCGAGAGCATGACGCGTGAGGCGTCGAGCTGGCAGGAGGATGGGTTCGACGTAACCCGGGAGACCATCACATATCGGTTCACCGATGGCGCCATGATCTTCTGCACGACCGAGCAGGACTCGGAGCCG
>JBFXES010000272.1:0-3178 GCA_050179875.1 Thiohalomonadaceae bacterium | reverse complement strand
TACCTCGCCGCCGAGCCGGATCTGTACCGCCGGGGCATGCTGCGGCTCCTGCCGATACGCAGCCGCGCCGGGGCCGAGGCGCTGCTGGACGAGATCGGCGGCATGCTCACGCGCTGGATGTTCGGGCAGTTCGTTTCCATGTCCACCATCGGCCTGCTCACCTGGCTGGGCCTCAGCCTGCTGGGCGTGCCGCTGGCGGCCACGCTGGGCCTGGCGGCGGCGCTGCTCACGTTCATTCCCACCATCGGGCCGATCCTGGCGGCCACGCCGGCGGTGCTGGTGGGGTTCTCCGTGGAGCCCCTGCTGGCGTTGTGGGTCGTGCTCCTCTACCTGGTGGTCGAGAGCCTGGAGAGCTATCTGGTGACCCCGCTGGTGCAGCGCCAGGTGGTGCATTTGCCGCCGGTGCTGGTGCTGGGGGCCCAGCTGCTGCTCGCGATCCTGTACGGCCTGCTCGGCCTGTTCGTGGCGGCACCGCTGGCGGTGGCCGTCATGGTGCTGGTCAAGCGGCTCTATGTGGAAGGCGTGCTTGGCGATACGGTGGACTGACGTCGCGGGTCAGCCGGGGTAATGCGATCGTGGCCCCGGCGTCACGGCTTCAGGGATTAGCGTGCGCCTGCGAAAGCGATAACATGATGCCTGCTTTCGCGGGGAGGAAAGGCCCGCCGTCGCTCCATGAACGAATTCGAGTACGTCAAATACTTCGCGGGCCTGCTGGCCATCGTGAATCCCATCGGTTCCGTACCCATTTTCATCAGCCTGACGCGACAGCAGACCCTGTCCGAACGCGGCCGGACCGCGCTCATCGCCGCCCTGACGGTCTCGGTGGTGCTCACCGTGGCGCTGGTTACTGGCGAGCGCATCCTGCAGTTCTTCGGTATCGGGCTCGCCTCATTCAGGGTGGGCGGCGGCATCCTGGTGCTGCTCATCGCCATATCCATGCTGCACGCCAAGGTGAGTCCGGCGCGCCAGACCGCGGAAGAGGCCCAGGACGCGGCCGAAAAGGAGACCGTGGCCGTGGTGCCGTTGGGCATTCCGCTGCTGTCAGGCCCCGGCGCCATCAGTACGGTGATCGTCTACGCGGGTCGCGGCGACGGCATGAGCCATTACGCGTTCATCGAAATGGAGATCCTGCTGGTGGCGCTGGTGGTGTGGATCTCGTTCCGCGCCGCGCCGTACATCGCCGGTCTGCTGGGACGCACGGGCATCAACGTGGTCACCCGCCTCATGGGCCTCATCATGGCCGCCATCGCCGTGGAGATCATGGCGAACGGCTTGCGCAGCCTGTTCCCGGGCCTGGCATGAGCAACGACGACCTGGAGCTTTACCACGGGCTCACGGCGCTGGTGGCGAGCGCGTTCCCCAAGCGTTGCCTCACCTGTGGGCGCGTGTACCAGTCGGTGGACGACTTCCTGCATCAGACCCAAGGGCTCAGGGGCGGGCGCAGCGGACTCAAGGAGGCCAGCGACGACGAGAATCACACGGTGGTGGAACTGTTCCGCAACTGCGTGTGCGGCTCCACGCTCATGGACGTGTTCAACGATCGCCGCGATCTCAGCGAGCAGGGCCTGCGCAGGCGCCGCCAGTTCGAGCGCCTGCTCGATGCACTGGAGGCGCGCGGCATAGAACGGGTCCAGGCGCGGCAGGAGCTGCTCAAACTGCTGCGCGACGGGCACAGTGCGCTGCTGATGCCGCTGCTGCGGACGCGGTTACGGGCGAAATGACTGCCGCACGCCGTGGAGGAAATCCCTAACATGCGTTAGACACCGTGGTATCGGCATGGCGGGGCTTGTACACTTGGGCCCTCCATGGTTCAACGCAAGGTGTTCATGTGGGAAGGGAGCGCGCCATAGGCCCTGAGGGCGCACTGGACACGACAATCTATGTGATCGACGGCGGCGTCCGGTCCGGGGCCCGCATCGCCGATTGGCTGCGCCGCCATTGCACAGCCGCCGTGTTCGAACTGGACACCCTTGCGGAACTGCCTGCCCGCCTGCGCCTCGCGCAGGCCGAAGGATGCGACCGGCCGGCGCTGGCCGTCCTGGCCGCCCAGGCCATCGACGACGCCTTCCTGCTCCAGTGTTCGCGCGTGCAGCGCCTGGTGGAGGAGGGCTGGCTTGGTCTCGTGACCATCATGCAGGGCGAGCCGCCCCATGAGGCCTCGGTGGATGCGGCGCTGAGGGCCGGCTGCCTGGACGTGGTTCATGCACCCGGACCGCAGGCCTTCCCCCATCTGCATGCGCGCCTGCTCCTCGCCGCGCGCATCCTCCATGAACGGCGCCTGCGCATCGCCCGCGAGCAGATGTACGAGGCGCAACTGGCCGAGCGCAGGATCATGGAGGCCCGGCAGCATTACGCGGCCAGCCACGACGCGGTCACCGACCTCGCCAACCGTCGTGCCTTCGAGGAGGCATTGAACGCGGCCATCGAGATGGGCCGGCGCCGCGGGATCACGCATGCCCTGCTGCACCTGGATCTGGACCGCTTCAAGCTGCACAACGACGCCGCCGGACATGGCGCCGGCGACTATCTGCTGCTGGAGGTGGCCAATCTGCTGCGTTCCAGCCTGCCCCCGGAATACCTGGCGGCGCGGCTGGGCGGCGACGAGTTCGCCGTGCTGCTGCAGGGCGCGAATGAGGAGGAGGCCATGCGCCTCGCCGAGGAACTGCGCGCGCGGATCGCGGCCCTGGAACCAGATGGCAGCCGCATCGTCTACCACGTGGCCGCCAGCATCGGCGTGGCGGTGTTCCTGCCGGGGGCGGTGCCCGGCGCCAGCCAGGCGCTGGCCCAGGCCGAGCAGGCGTGCTACGTGGCCAAGACCCGCGGCGGCAACGCCATCCACCGCTACAGCCGCGACGATCGTGCGCTCCAGCATTTGCGCGAGGACATGCACTGGGCGCCGCACATCCGTCGGGCGCTGAACGAGGATCGCTTCTTCCTGGCGTTTCAGCCCATCCTGTCCGTGGCCGACAACACTGTCTCCCATTACGAAGCGCTGCTGCGCATTCCATCCGCCTATGGCGGCGACGGCGAATCGGCGCGCTTCATGCTCGCGGCGGAGCGGCTCGGATTGGCGCAACAGATCGACATGTGGGTGGTGAGCCGGGCCATGGATTTCCTGGCCGAGCATGTGCATCTCTCGCTGGGCGTGAACCTCTCAGAGCGGAAGAGCACACGTCTG
>JBFXES010000271.1:0-3184 GCA_050179875.1 Thiohalomonadaceae bacterium | reverse complement strand
CCTGAGGGATCCCCACGAAAGTTCCGACCGCGCTGCTCAAAACGCGTGTGCCTCGCACAAGGCGTTTCGCGCATGATGTAGGTCTCTTCTCCCGATGCCTATGCCGCCTCGTCGCGCGATTCGCATGCCGAGATAGACAAAAGAAAGCACGCGTCGATGCGTAATCGTGTTCGCCTGATACTTCAGATGCAGCTTCCGTTCGTAGGCAACCTTTCCAAATAACCAGGCAACGAACGCGGCGAGGGCCGCAACGAGGAGCAACACTGTGTAACGCTCCTTCGTTTTCGAAAGCGACATGTCCAGGCCGAGACCATAGCGCTCGTCCTTGGTGTCGCGGAATCCTTCCTCGATTTGCATGCGTTTGCGGTAAGCCGCAATCACCGCGCCGGTAAGTGAACTCTCCGCCTGCAGAGACGTGGCGATTAGCCATGGCTCCTTTTCACGCTCTGCATTGGTTCGGCTCTTCTTGGATAATGCACGATGACCGCGTGCGGTCTTGTCCACTCGCCCTTGGGGTGGCTTCTTCAAGCCATATACCGAGCAAGGCAGCCGACTGCTTTCTGCGAGCAGAAATCTCCCAAGGTGAATCTCTCTATCGCGAGGCAGTAGCGCAGCTATTTTGGTACAGCGGATCCATGTGTCTTCGCCCGGGCGTGTCAAACGCGTGGTGCCTCTAATTCGGCCTACCCAGTCCCAGCCCATCGCCTCCACCGCACGGAACCACGGCGTTTTGAACCCGCCATCGGTCACGACAACCGGACGACAACCCGGCGGCAACAGCGTTCCCAGTGTCGCGAGAAACCGGTTCTGAGTCTCGCGATTGCCGACCAACGATTCGGGGTGTACCTCTTGGTAAAGAGGAAGTCCTCGACCAAGCGATGGCAGGTAAGCCGATAGCAGGTGCAGCGAGTTATCTTTTTTCAGCGGCGACCAATCGACCAGAACGATGGCGCGTTCCTGCCCGCCCAACCGCCATGCTGCCATGGCCCGATAGACGTCCACGGCCTCGGCTTGCAGCAGTTTGTTCCCTATCAGCCGATCCATGCGTTTGATACCTTCCTTCTCGCAGGTTGCCTCTACTGCTCGCCCAAGACCCGTGACCGACATGCAGCGTGCGACCATCGCCGCCTGCGTGGCCTTCTTCAGTGCCTCGAACCGGACCTTGTGCATCCATTGACACGCCGGGCCAATCGTTCTATCAAGCAACTCGGTGGCATGCATCGCTGGTCCTCCTCTTGTGTCTCGACAACCCAAGAAGATCACGGCTGGCGATGTATGTCCACCTCCAATTCGTTGTTAGTCAGCGGCTTAGCCTCGGAATTCGTGGGGAGCCCTCAGACTCAGAGCACAACGCGTTCCCGGTACAGGCCTCCTCTGTGTTCTCTGCGGCTCTGCATCTCCGTGATGGATTTGTTATTGCCTCTGTGCATTAAGGAGGAATCACGACCCGGGCCGCTCCTACAACGTCGCCCCACGCATCTCCCTCTGCGTTCTCCGCGCCTCCGCGTCCTCCGCGTTACGGTCCGGTCCAGGCCTGCGAGTCGCGCTTCGATGCATTCGCCCTCGGTGCGGGCTCATACGCGGTCGGAACACGCGTCGTGGGAGCCGACACCGTCGGCGAACGTCAGTGCAACGTCCGCGGCGTTGACAAGGTGAACGGTGCGATTTCGGCGTCGAACTCGCGGCCGTCGTCCGCGCGCATGCGGTAGCGGCCGTGCATGGAGCCCACCGGCGTTTCCAGCACCGTGCCGCTGGTGTAGCGGAACTCCTCGCCGGGGCGGAGGTAAGGCTGCTCGCCGACCACGCCCTCGCCGCGCACCTCCTGTTCGCGGCCGTGGCCGTCGGTGATGATCCAATGCCGTGTGAGCAGGCGCGCCGGCAGGCGGCCGGTGTTGCGTATGGTCACCGTGTAGGCGAACACGAAACGTTCGTCTTCCGGCTGCGAGTGCTCTTCCACATACGTGCTCTTCACCTTGACTTCGATGCCACAGTCAGCGGTTTCCATGGGCCCTCCTTTTCACAGGCGACGGGCCGCGAGCGTGGCGCCGACGAGGCCAACCTTGGGATCGGTGATCACGTAAACGGGCATGGCCCGCGTGAGCGGACTCATGCGGCCCTTGCGGTTGAATGCGGCGATGAAGCGCCTGTCCCGAAGCAGCGGCAGGATCTTCGGCGCGATGCCGCCGCCCACGTACACGCCGCCGCGAGCCAGGGCGGCGAGGGCCAGGTTGCCCGCCACGCTGCCGTAGGCCTCCACGAACAGGGCGAGGGTGCGCACCGCGATACTGTCGTGGCCGTCGATGGCGGCGGCGGAGACCGCCGCGGGGATGTCGGGTGCGTTGAGCAGCGGGTGGTCGTTGCGGCCCTCCCGCTCAAGGAAGAAGCGGAAGGTGTCCTCGATGCCCATGCCCGAGACGACGCGTTCATAGGACACGCGCTCGTGCTGGCGGCGCAGCCAGGCGAGCAGATCGTCCTGGTCCTCGTCGGTGGGCGCGAAATCCATGTGGCCCGCCTCCGTCGGAAACACCTCGTAGTGGTCGTGGATGCGATGCAGGAACGCCACGCCCAGGCCCGTACCCGCCCCGATCACCAGCCGCGGCCCGCCCGCTTCGCCCGGCACCTCCTGCAACGGCTCCAGGCTGTCGCTGTCCAGGCCTTCGATGCCGTAGCCGAGCGCCTGGAAGTCGTTGATGAGGCGCACGCGGGCGAGGCCGAGGGACTGGGCGAGCTCGTCGGAGTCCATGCGCCAGGGCAGGTTCGTCAGGCTGGCCTGCTGCCGCGCGGCGTCGCCGGACACCGGGCCGGCCACGCCGAAGCAGGCGCGCTCGATGCCCAGGCGTCCCTGGGTGGCGAGGAACTCGTAGGCCATGGGCGCGAGGCCCGGATAGGCGCGGCTGTCGAAGCGCTGCTCGGCGAGGACCCTCATGGCCGCGCCTTCGAATTCCGCGATCTGCAGCAGCGTCTTGGTGCCGCCGATGTCCCCGGCCAGTACGTGCACGACGTGAGCGCTCATAGGGGTGACTCGCGGAGGCCGGCGCCGGCCTGCGCATCGAGAAACCATTCCACTTCACCCTGCGGCCGCAGGCGCTGCACGGGAAGGGGATCCGTTCCGGGGGATTCGCGCAGCGCGCGGCGCACCACCGCGGATTTTTTCGCGCCCGCCACCAACAGCAGTACATGACGC
>JBFXES010000270.1:0-3203 GCA_050179875.1 Thiohalomonadaceae bacterium | reverse complement strand
GGTGTTCATGCAGTCCGACATCGTGGATTTCCAGCGCAAGGGATGGCAGGCCAACGAAATCCTCGCCGGGCTCGCCGCGGTGCTGCCCAAGAACATCTGGCTGTACGTGGCCCAGGTGCCCAACCTGTCCAAGCTGGGACGCCGTTTCGTGTTGCAGGGCGGGACGCAATACAACCTTGCCGCGGTGAAGGCGCAGGTGGACTTCATCCGTTCACGCTTCAAGGGCGAGGATGCGCCCTAGATCACCGTACACCGGCACTGCGGCGAATCGGGCGCCATCGGCGCAGCGCTGGAGGCCCATCGCCTGTGGTCCGAACAGGGCCACACCACGCGATTCATCGGGCTGGAGCGCGTCCGGCAGATCCAGTACACCAGCACCCGCAGCGAAGACACCCGTTGCCACTTCTGCAAGAACGAGTGCCTGCGCACCTTCATCGACGTGAACACCGGCGTGGACGCACCGACTGCAAAGCTCCAGCGCGATGGGCAGGCGCGTCGAAAACAGAAGTGGGAATCGAAGGTGCCGCTTCCCGCGGGCCACCAGCGCCTCATCGTCGCCACCTGCGAAAAGGGGACCGTGGAAAACCTCGGGCAGATGCGCGAGATCAAGGCGGGCGTGGACGAGGTGAAAAGGCGCAATCCCAACTTCGTCGAGATCGCCGCCCGCTCGGTATTCAGGGATCCCGAGGTGGAGACGGTGGCCGATCCCCTGCCCTCACCGCGCCTGGGGATGCTGCGGCGCAAAGCCGTGGAGCGGCGCCGCGCGCGCATGGAAAGACGCAAACACGTTCGCATCGGCATCCCGCGCGTGCTCAACATCTACTCCCATGCGCCGTTCTTCATCGGCTATTTCACTGCCCTGGGCGTGCCTTACCGGAACATCGTGTTCTCCGACTACACCGACCAGGACCTTTACAAGCGCGGCGCCAGGCGCGGCAGCATCGACCCGTGCTTCCCGAGCAAGCTGGGCATCCCGCACGTGCACGACCTGCTCTATCGCCAGCATGGGAAGAAACCGCTCACCCACATCTTCTTTCCCATGGTCGACAGCTTCCCCACGCCCCTCGCCGGCGTCCAGGCCTCCAAGGCCTGTCCCACCGTGGTCGCCACCGCCGAGGCCACCTGTGCGGCCTTCATCAAGGAGGGCGACCTGTTCAGGGAAAACGGCATCGTCTTCAAGAAGACCTTCCTCAACCTGGATCAGCCGCGCCACTGCGCCCGGCAGATGGCCGAGGACTGGGCCGACGAGATCGGCGTGACCGAGGAAGAATCCTTCCGTGCGGTGCAGCAGGGGCTGCGCGCCATGGAAAATCATTATGCGGCGCTGCGGATCCGCCAGCGTGCCGTGCTCGATGAGCTGGAACGCGAAGACCGGATCGGCATCGTGCTGCTCGGCAGGCCCTATCACAACGATCCGGGCGTCAACCACGAGATCCTGGAGGAGTTGCAGAAACAGGGATATCCGATTTTCTGGCAGGACGCCTTGCCCATGGACCAGGACATCCTGGACCGCCTGTTCGGTGACGAGGTGCGCGCCGGCATCCTGTCCTCGCCGCTTGCCATCCATGACGTCTGGAAGAACAGCTACTCGGAAAACACCTCGCGCAAGCTGTGGGCCGCCAAGTACACGGCGCGCCATCCCAACCTGGTTGCCCTGGAACTCTCCAGTTTCAAGTGCGGCCACGACGCGCCCATCTACACGGTGATCGAGGAGATCATCGAGAGTTCGGGCACGCCGTATTTCTGCTTCAAGGACATCGACGAGAACAAACCGGCGGGCTCCATCAAGATCCGCACCGAAACCATCGCCTACTTCCTGTACCGCTACGCCGAACGCCTCCAGGTGCGCACGCGGACGCGCCGGGCGATCGAGGCGCAGCTCGTGCAACTCCGGCAACGACTGTCGAACGGTGAGCGCACGGGCGCCGAGCAGTTGTTGCAGTGAGAAGCCCCGTCATCCCAACCAACGTCGACCGGCAGGATTGAAATGTGATGCTAGTCTCATTTCCAGAACGGATGCCGCTCCGTGACGGGAAAACATGGATCTTTTTGACCAGTGCGAGGAGGCCTTGTTGGCGAAGGCGCGCGAGGTGCTCGCGCGCGACCGTCTGCTGTTGCCCACCCTGCCCGAGCACTCGGCGCGGATCCGCAATGCGATAGCCTGCGACGACGTGTCGCTGGCGGAACTGGTGCGCGTCATCCAGAGCGATCCCGCTCTCACGGCGCGCATTCTCACGGTCGCCAACAGCGCCATGGCGCGACGCGGGCGCGAGGTGCGCGACCTGCGCAGCGCCGTGGTGCGTCTCGGTCTTGGCAAGGTAAGGAGCCTGGCCAATTCACTGCTGCTCCTGCAGACCCTGAGCAGCATCGGTCCGCCGGACATGCAGGCGCGCCTGCGCGCCATACACGGCCACATCATCGCGGTGGGTGCGCTGAGCTACGCGCTCGCCGCGCAGACCCGCCATCTCGATCCGGAGCAGGCCATGATCGCAGGCCTGATCCACGACATCGGCCGCTTGCCGCTGACACGCTGGGTATACGAGCATCCAACCCTCGCCCGGTTTCGCAAGGGCACCGAACGGCTGACCTACCGCCTGCACGCGGAGATCGGCGCCTCACTGCTGAGGACCTGGGGCTTCCCGCAGCATCTCGTCGACGTCGCTGCGAAGCACGAGCAGGTCACCGAGCTCCACGGCGCCGACGCCGATTACCTGGACGTGGTCATCGTCGCCAACCTGGAATGCCGCGACACGGAACAGGAGGGTTCCAGCCTGGAAATCGATCTGGCGACCGTGCCCGCCTACCACAAACTCGGGATACGTCCCGCGGGGTCGGCATCGGAGCGTTTCATCGAACACCTGCGGATCGGCGAACAGCTCCTCACGGCGTGACTTGCATAGCCGACCGACGAGGGCCGCCGGCTCAGTGGCCGTCCCTGCGCGGCCTTCCCGGCGGCGGCCGACCGCCTGCGGGAATACCGGCCGATGACGAGGGCGCGCGGCGCTTGCCCTTGTTCTTGATGTCGCGGTGGCGCTGCTTGGGTTTCGGTGCGCTGCGCCGCTCCGGTTTCTTTGCGGTCTTCTTCGCCGCCTTGGTTTTCTTCGGTCCCTGGAAACTCGCCTTCAGTCCGGGCAGTTCGCGGCGCTCCACGGCGAGTTGCAGATAGCGCCCGATGCTCGCCATGGCATTCCAGTCGGCATGGG
>JBFXES010000269.1:0-3223 GCA_050179875.1 Thiohalomonadaceae bacterium | reverse complement strand
CTGGATGGACACCAGCGCCCGATGCAGGTCGCGGGTCTGCGGCGACAGGACGCTCTCGGATTCGTGCAGGGTGGTGCTCGCGCCGGCCATGGCTGTCCTCGGTTCGATCCGGATCCGATGCAGAAAGGCTAGCAGGTGAGAGCATTCGCGCAGGGCTGTGCCAGGTAGCGCTGCGCGCAACCGGGCCTACGGAATGCGCGTCAGTGCTGACAGGCGGGACAGTAATAGGCCGAGCGCCCGCACAGGTTCAGATGCACGGTGTTGCCGCCGCAGCCGCAGCGCTGGCCGGCGCGACGGTGGCGCAACAGCCAGTCCTGCGGCAGGCGTTCGGGTTCGGCGCCGCGGCTGATGGCTTCCTTGAGCACCTGCTGCATGGATTGATACAGGCGGCGCCATTCGCGCTCGTCCAGGGAGGCGAGGCTGCGGCGGGGATCGAGACGCGCCTGGAACAGGATCTCGTCGGAATAAATGTTGCCGATGCCCGCGATGAGCGACTGGTTCATGAGCGCGCACTTGAGGGTGCCGCGGCCCGTGAGCAGACGGCGGAAGGTGTCGAAGTCCAGGTGCTTGTCGAGGGCGTCCATGCCCAGTTCCTTGGCCTCGATCAGCTCGGCTCGGCTGGATACCAACCCGATCCGGGCCAGCTTGCGCGGCACCACCCAGGCGAGCGCGCCATCGTCCAGATCGAACAGCACGCGGGTGTGTCGCGAGGGCGTCTCCCCGGGCGCGAATTTCTGCAAATGGCCCGACATGCCGAAATGCAGTACCACGTGCAGGTCCTCGCCCAGGTCCATGAACAGGTACTTGCCATGGCGGTGCGTCCCGCTGACCGTATGACCGCGCACGCGTTCGCGGAAGCGGCGAGCGTCGATGCCGTCCAGCAGTTCGGGATTGAGCACGTGCACGTCGCGGATGCGGCGCCCGCGCGCGTGGTGTTCGAGATAACGCCGGAACACCTCCACGTCGGGCAGTTCGGGCATTCAGTCGGATTCCGTGATGTGCAGCGTGATGAGGGGAACCGGGCTGACCAGTTCCACATGGGCGCCGGTCTCGCGCACCAGTTCTTCCACGTCCACCAGGTCCTCCAGCCCCTTCACATCCCTTATCCGGTGCATCAGGTCGGCGCCGTCGCTGACCTGCAGCAGCGGCGCGGCCTCGGTAGCGCTGCTGCTGTGGAAGCGTCGATACAAGGCGTGGTGATAATCAGGCGGCAACTGGATCTCCGCGCGACCATAGCGCATGAGCTTGTCACGCACCTCGTCGAAGGAGGCGCCGCCGGACCAGCGGACGCGATAGAGCGGGCTTTCGCGCATCGGGGTTTCCTCTGCGCAAAGCGTAGACCCGTGCCCGTTGCACGGGGAACACGGGGTGCGGAAAGCGCCGGCTAGAAAGGCATTCGCCCACGGTGTGGGCACCTACGGGTGGTTCTATGAACCTGTTGTAGGAGCCGACACTGTCGGCGAATTCGGTTTCGGGTTAACCGCCAGCGGTTGGAAAGGCGTTCGCCCACGGGGTGGGCTCCTACGGTGATCCGATGAACCTGTTGTAGGAGCCGACACTGTCGGCGAATTCGGTTTCGGTGAACCGCCAGCTGTTGTAAAGGCATTCGCCCACGGGGTGGGCTCCTACGGTGATCCGATGAACCTGTTGTAGGAGCCGACACCGTCGGCGAATGCGGTTTGGGTTAACCGCCGGCGGTTGGGAAAGGCATTCGCCCACGGTGTGGGTTCCTAGGGGTGGTCTGGATTCAGGCGCCGAGCCATGCGGTGCGGCGTGCGCGGGTGGCGTCGTCCACCTCGTCCTTGAGCGAGAGCCAGCAGGTATCGGCGGGCGGGGCTTGCAGGCACACCTGGGCGTGGATCAGTTCGTCGCGACGGAAGGCGTGCACCTCGGCGGTGTCGCCGGCGCGGTAGGGTGCGAGCAGTTTTTCCAGGTTGCCGTGGGTTACGCGCAGGCCGTCCAGGGCGACCACGACGTCGCCCGGCGACAGCCCGGCCTGTTGGGCCGCGCCGCCTTCGTAGACGTTGACCAGCCGCGCGCCCAGACCGTCTTCGGCAGTGCGGGCGCCAAAGGTGACGCGGCGGGCGAGGGCGGCCTCGTCCTTGGCGGGCTTGCCGCCCTTGTCGCCCTGGGATTCGGCGGGGCGCAGGTGAAACTCGATGCCCATGGGCGCCAACAGCGTCGCCAGGTCCGGGTCGTCGGTGCCGCGCACGCAGGCATCGAAAAAGCCGCGCAGATCTGCCTGCGCCACTTCGGCAATGATGTTCTCCAGATCGTTTTCGGTCACGCCCACGCCGGTGCGGCCGTGGCGTTCCCACAGCAGGCGCATCACGTCGTCCAGGGAGTGCGCGCTTTCGCTGCGCGTGCGCAGCATGAGGTCCAGGGCGAGGGCGATGACCGCGCCTTTGACGTAGTAGCTGATGATGGCGTTGGGCGCGTTCTCGTCGGCCTTGTAGAACTTGGTCCAGGCATCGAAGCTGGAGTCGGCCACGGACTGTTTGAACCGACCGGGCGAGCGCAGCACGCGGGTGACGGTCTGACCGAGCAGTTCCAGGTAATCCTTGGGCGTGATGAGCCCGCTGCGCACCAGGGCGAGGTCGTCGTAGTACGAGGTGATGCCTTCGAAGGCCCACAGCAGCGGCGTGTGCACCTCGCGGCCGAGGTCGTAGGGCACGAAGGCCGCGGGCTTGATGCGCTTGACGTTCCAGGTGTGGAAATACTCGTGACTGCACAGGCCGAGGAAGGTGCGGTATTCCTCGGACATGTCCTCTTGATCGACGCGCGGCAGGTCGTTGCGGCTGCACAGCAGGCTGGTGGAACTGCGGTGTTCCAGGCCGCCGTAGCCGTCGCCCACGGCCATCACCTGGAACAGGTAGCGCGCCATGGGCGCGGGCCGGCCGAACAGATCGATGTGCCATGCGCACACCTTCTGCAGGTCCATGGCGAGGCGCGCGGTGTCGGTACGGTGGCGGCCGGTGATGGCCACCTCGTGGGTCACGCCGGCGGCTTCGAATACCACCAGGGTGAACTCGCCCATTTCCACCGGGTGATCGATGAGTTCGTCGTAATCGGCGGCGCGGTAGCGGCCGAAGCCGTGCGCGGGCGCGCCGACGCGCGGCAGCGTGGTGGCCACGTGCCAACGCGCAAAGGACTCGCCCGCGGGTGCGATGAGGTCAACGGTGCAGGGGACTTGATCCTGTCCGTGCACGCGCAGGAACACGCT
>JBFXES010000268.1:0-3241 GCA_050179875.1 Thiohalomonadaceae bacterium | reverse complement strand
GGTGCGCAGCCAGTTGTTGCTCAGCAGGCGCGTGACGTTCACGCCGAAGGTGCTGGTGTCGCGCACGGAGGTGTCGGTGTCCTCGTGTTCGCGCCCGCCGGTGAAGCCGAGAAAATCGGTGTTGGGCCGCGACAGCGGGATGCGGTAGTACACCGTGGCGCCGGTGCGCACTTCCGAGGCCAGGATCTCCCCGCCGAAACGGTGGCCCTCGTCGTTGGCCCAGCGCCGCTGCATGCCCAGGGTGACGCGCGGCCCGGTGTCGGTGCCGTAACCGAGACCCAGGGTGTAGCGGTCACGCTTCTGCATTTCCAGGCTCACGTCCACGGGCACGCGCAGGTCTTCGGCCTCTTCCAGGCGCGGCACCACCTCGATGCGATCGAAGTAATCGCTGTTGGTGAGGTCGCGATGCAGCACGAACACCTGTTCCGCGTCGTAGTAGTCGCCGCGCCGATAGGTCGGAAAGCGCTGCAACAAATCATCGTCCAGCGCGACTTCGCTGAAGCGCGTGGGGCCGAAGCGATAGCGCGGACCGGTGCGGAACACCAGTTCGATGTCCGCGCTGGCCTTCTCCACGTGCACGCGCACCTGATGCGTCACCAGTTCGGCCTCAAGGAATCCGCGCTCGCGCGCGATCTGGAGCAGTTCGTCGCGCGCGTCCTCGTAAACGCGATGCAACAGGATATCGCCCCGTTGCAGCGGGAACGCCTTGCGCCAGCGCTGCAACTCGTCGTCTTCCGCGCCGGGCCCTTCGATGCGCAGGTCCACGGCGGCGACGCGCACCGGCGCGCCGAGGGTCACGCGGTAGGTGGCGCGCCAGGCGCCGTCCACCTTTTCCAGTTCGCCGTCCACCTTGGCCTGGTAATAACCGAAGGGTTGCAGGGCCTGCAGGATCTCGTCGGCGGCGCGGCGATGCAGGCGCTCGATGCGCAACTCGGTGAGCAGCGGATGGCCGCGTTCGCGCTTCAACGAGAGGCTGTCGAGCAGGTCGTCGCGGATGTCGCCCGACACGCCGGTGATCACGATGATCACCGGCGTGCCCGTCTGGGCGGCGGCCGGCGCCGCGGCGAGCGCAAGCCACAGCACGGCCGCGAGGCCGCACACCATGACGAGTGCAGTTTGTTGGGCGCGATGAGGCAAAACTACGATCCGGCGCGGGCGCGACTCTTGGCGGCGTTTTTCGAACTAGAGTAGCACCCGGCCTCGACCCGCCGCTTGACCGCGGCGGGCCGCGCTGGCTAGAGTGCCCGCCGTTCCAGGTGTTCCGACGGCGTCCGCCCGAGGAATGAAACGGGAAGCCGGTGCGCGAGATCGCAAGGCCGGCACTGCCCCCGCAACGGTATGCGGTTTGGACGGGTCATCAGGCCACTGCGCGCGGCGCGGGAAGGCGACCCGTCGGGAGTCCACGCTCCCCGCCGCGAGTCCGGAGACCGGCCTGGGAACTGTACTGCCTCATGCCGCATTCAGCGGTTTGCGAGGCAGAAGCCAGGTTCGAGCCGCGGAGGGTGGCAACCGGGCCCGCCAGCGCGTCCCCGCCCCGGCGTACCCGCAGCCATACTTCCAGGCTGTAAGCAGGAGCACCATGGACGCGGCCATCCGCCCCACAAGCCGTCATCGACTCGCCTATGCCCTGTGCGCCGCCACTGCGGTCCACCTGGGCCTGCTGGCGTTGCCGCTGCACGGGCCGGTGCCGGCGATCGGGGTCGAGTCGCTGCAAATACGGCTGATCACCGGCGCGCGTTCGACGGACGCCCCGGCGCGCCCCGCCGCGCCGGCAGCGCCTGAATCCAGGCCCCGGCCCGTGCAGGCACAACAGGCCGCGGCCCCGGTCGTCGATGTCCCGCCCGTGCCGAC
This sequence comes from Thiohalomonadaceae bacterium, assembly GCA_050179875.1. Lineage (GTDB taxonomy): Bacteria > Pseudomonadota > Gammaproteobacteria > Thiohalomonadales > Thiohalomonadaceae > JALOAT01. The sequence goes on along the minus strand of JBFXES010000268.1, from coordinate 1,390 downwards.
GGCGAAATCCACCGACGGGCCCGCGCCGTCCGCGACACCGCCGGCCACCGCCGAGGCGCCTGCACCGGCCGCGGAAGCCGGCCCCGACGCGGCCGTCGTCACCGCGGCCGAGACCGAGGTGCGCCTCGCCCTCGCCCGCCACTTCCGTTATCCGCTGCTGGCGCGCCGCCACGGCTGGCAGGGCGACGTGCTGCTGGCGGTGGCCGTGGCGGCGGACGGGTCCCTGGGCGAGCCCACGGTGCTGCGCAGTTCGGGCCACGCGGTGCTGGACCGCGCCGCGGTGGAGGCGCTCACCCGCATCCCCACGCTGTCGTGGGCGCCCGGCACCGCCTTCACGCTGCAACTCCCCGTGCATTACCGACTGGAAAAAGGCTGAACCATGGCGCGACTCACCCGCATCTACACCCGCACCGGCGACGACGGCACCACCCGTTTGGCGGGGCGCACGCGCGTACACAAGGACAGCGCGCGCATCGAGGCCATCGGCACCCTGGACGAGCTGAACAGCCATCTGGGCGTGGTGCTTACCCATGCCCTGCCCGACGGCGTGCGGCAGTGCCTCGCGCAGGTGCAGAACGATTTGTTCGATCTCGGCGGCGAACTCTCGACGCCCGGGCGCGCGTCCCTGGACGGCGGCTACGTGTCGCGCCTGGAGCGCTGGCTCGATGAGTTCAATGCCGAGCTGCCGCCGCTGCGCGAATTCATCCTGCCCGGCGGCAGCCCGTCCGCCGCCGTGTGCCACGTGGCGCGCAGCGTGTGCCGCCGTGCGGAGCGCCGCCTGGTGGCCTGCGCGCGCAACGAAACCCTCAACCCGCAGGTGATGGCCTACGTGAACCGGCTGTCCGATCTGCTGTTCGTGCTGGCCCGCGTCCTCGCCCGCGAGCAGGGCCACGAGGTGTACTGGCAACCGGGGCTCGGTGCCACGGGGGATTGAATCCTTCGCCGTCCCGAACGATGCATCGTAGGAGCCCACATCGTGGGCGAACGCCTTTCATCCGCCGCGGCCTGCTGTGACCGCGCATTCGCCGACGATGTCGGCTCCTACGAAAGGGGTTCACCGACATCTGCGGGCGAATGCCTTTCATCCGCCGAGGCCTGCTGTGACCGCACATTCGCCGACAATGTCGGCTCCTACGTGAGGGGTTGACCGACATCGGCGGGCGAACGCCTTTCATCCGCCGCAGCCTGCTGTGACCGCGCATTCGCCGACGATGTCGGCTCCTACGAAAGGGGTTGACCGACATCGGCGGGCGAAGCCTTTTACCCGCCGCGGCCTGCTGTGACCGCGCATTCGCCGACAATGTCGGCTCCTACGGGAGGGGTTGACCGACATCGGCGGGCGAAGCCTTTTACCCGCCGCGGCCTGCTGTGACCGCGCATTCGCCGACAA
>JBFXES010000267.1:0-3296 GCA_050179875.1 Thiohalomonadaceae bacterium | reverse complement strand
AACTTTGTGAACAAGGATTGGGAAGGGGCCGCCGATCTACAGGACAGGCTCTAAGGCCTCAGGAGCCACTACGGGTTGGCCACCTTCCCTCCCTGGCGTCCCAGGGTGAAAACAAGATACAAGGAGCCCACACCGTGGGCGAATGTAGTTCCAGCAACCTCCCGCGTTTCGGGTCAGATTCGCCCACGGTGTGGGCTCCTACAGGGAATCTCTCCGCGACTTCTCTCACCAGAAGATCAGCTTCAGGCCTACCAACAGGGTGACCGCTTCGAAGGCGCGCTTGATGAGGCGGTTGCCCTTGGCGATGGCGAAGTGCGCGCCCAGGTAGCCGCCCGCCAGCGAGCCGGCGATGAGGGCCGGCAGCCAGCTCCATTTCACCTCGCCCAGCACGCCCAGGGTGAGCGCGCCGGCGCCGTTCCAGAACATGCCCACCAGCACCAGCGTGTAGGCTACCGCGCGCTGGTAATCGAGACCGAACCAGCGCACCAGCCAGAGCGTGACGAACAGGCCCGTACCCGATGTGAGGGATCCGTTCAGCATGCCGATGAGAAACAGCACCGCGCCCCCGAGCACCATGCCGCGCGCATCCCGGTGCCGCGGCGCGTGGCTCTGGCCCAGCTCGCGGCGCAGGAGGGAGTACACACCTAGACCCAGCGTCAGCACGCCCAATGCCGTGCGCGCCATCGCGTCGGGCAGCGACAACACCAGGCTCGCACCCAGCACGACGCCCGGTACGCCGGTGGCGAGGACGAACAGCACGAAATGCCGCTCGAAGCGTCGCTCGCGCAGGTGGCGCAATGTGGCGCCGATGCCCAACGCCACGGTGGCGATCTTGTGGGTGGCGAGCGCCACGGCGAAGGGCAGGCCGAGGAAGATCAGCACGGGCAGTTGCAGCAGCCCGGCCCCTCCGCCGGCGAAGGCCGAGAAGCCGTTGGCCAGCACGGCGGCCATGAAAAGCAGCAGTTGTTCGGAAAGCGTCACAAATTCCCGGTGCGAGGTGGGTCGATGACAGGCTCGGCAGTATACTGGCCGCAACGGCTCATCGAATCATCGAGCTTCTTTCAGCGGAAACTGCCATGCGTATCACATCTCATCTGCTCGCCGCACTGATGCTCGCCCTGGGTGCGGCACCCGCGTCCGCGGCCATCAAGTGCTGGACCAACAGCGAGGGCGTGCGCGAATGCGGCAACGAAGTGCCGCCGGAATACGCCCAGCAGGAAACGCGCATCCTGAACCAGCGCGGCATGACCCTGGAGGTGCAGGAGCGCGCCATGAGCGCGGAAGAACGCGCCGCCCAGGAACGGCGGAGCGAGGTGCAGGAAGGCGAGGCGCTGGAGGAACAGCGCCGGCGCGAGGAACAGGCGCGCAGCGATCGCGTGCTGCTCTCCACCTTCTCCAGTGAGCAGGACATCATCATGGCCCGCGATCGCCAGGTCTCCGCGCTCAGGGACGTGGTTACCTATACCCGCCTGAACGTGGGCAAGCTGGAAGCCAAGCTCGCCGAGTACCAGAAGCGTTCCGCCAACTACGAGCGTTCCGGCAAACCGATCCCGGCCAACCTCGAGCAGGACATGGCCACGCTGCAGAAGCAGATCGAAAACAAGCGTGCCTACGCGGATACCAAGGAGGAAGAGCTCACGGCCCTGGAACAGAAGTACGACCGGGATCTGCAGCGCTTTCGTGAACTGATGGGCGCGCGCGGCAAGTAATCGCGATCCCGCCCCGTTCCGCCAGCGGAACGGGGCGAAACCATCAACCGTGCGCGACGCCGGGGAGGGCGCGCGCGGAGAACAGGCCTTGGGCCAGCACGGGCCACTGCTGTTCCCAGGCCTCGAGCGGCTCGCGTTTGAAGCCGCTGCGCACGAACTGGCCCATGCGCCCGGCCGCCACCGACAGCAGCAGGTTGGCCGCCGCCGCCACGGGCGTGTCGGGCAGCAACTCGCCCGCCAGCTCGCCTTCGCGCAATACCTGCTTCAGTTGCGTTTCCATGCGATCGAAGAACTGGCCGATGCGCACGCGCAGCCGGTCCGTCTCGCCCACCAGGGCATCGCCCACCAGGATGCGCGTGATGCCCGGATTGCGCGCGGAAAAGCCCAGCAGCACCGTGAGAATGCGCTCGCAGCGCGCGGCGGCGCCGCCCTGCTCGGCCAGGATGCGGGTCACCAGGCCGAACACCGTATCCTCGATGAACTCGATGAGTCCCTCGAACATGCGCGCCTTGCTGGGAAAGTGGCGGTACAGCGCCGCCTCGGACACGCCCACCGCCTTGGCCAGGCTGGCGGTGGTGATGCGTTCGCCGGGACTGGTCTCCAGCTCACGCGCCAGGGCCTCCAGGATCTGGTGCCGGCGCGATTGTTTTTCGCTCTTTTCCGCCATGACCTCTCCTACTCCTTACGGATCAGCGAACCGACGCCCTCGTCGGTGAAGATTTCCAGCAACAGGGCGTGTTCCTGACGGCCGTCGATGATATGGGCACTCGTCACGCCGTTGTTCACCGCCTCCACCGCGCAGCGGATCTTGGGCAGCATGCCGCCGTAGATGGTGCCGTCGGCGATGAGCGCATCCACCTGGGCCGCGGTGAGACCGGTGAGGACCTGGCCCTGCTTGTCGAGCAGCCCCGGCGTGTTGGTCAGCAGCATGAGCTTCTCGGCCTTGAGCGCCTCGGCCACCTTGCCCGCCACCACGTCGGCATTGATGTTGTAGGACTCGCCGTCCGGGCCCACGCCCACCGGCGCGATGACCGGGATGAAATCACCCTGCACCAGCATGTCCACCACGCTGGCGTCCACGGACTCCACCTCGCCCACGTGGCCGATGTCGATGATCTCGGGCGCGTTCATCTCGGGGGCGCTGCGCTTGAAGGTGAGCTTGCGCGCGCGGATGAGGTCCGCGTCCTTGCCGGTCAGGCCCACGGCCTTGCCGCCGTGGCGGTTGAGCAGGCTGACGATCTGCTTGTTGACCAGACCGCCGAGCACCATCTGTACCACGTCCATGGTCTCGGCGTCGGTGACGCGCATGCCGTCCACGAAGCGGCTCTCCTTGCCCAGGCGCTTGAGCAGGTCGCCGATCTGCGGCCCGCCGCCGTGCACCACCACCGGGTTCATGCCCACCAGCTTCATGAGCACCACGTCGCGCGCGAAGCTCACGTCGGCGGCGTCGTTCATGGCGTTGCCGCCGTACTTGACCACGATGGTCTTGCCGTAGAAGCGCCGGATGTAGGGCAGGGCTTCGGACAGGATCCGGGCGTTCTGCACCGCCGCAGGGGTGTTGAGGCTCATGGTTGTGAAGGCACTCCG
>JBFXES010000266.1:0-3328 GCA_050179875.1 Thiohalomonadaceae bacterium | reverse complement strand
GCGCTGGCCGCACGTTACGGGGTGCGTGCGGTGCCGACCACCTTCATCATCGACGGCGCCGGCCGCATACGCTTTCGCGAAGTGGGTTACACCACCGGCCCGGGCCTGCGGCTGCGCTTGTGGTTAGCGGACTGACGGGGACTAACGTTCCCCGATCGAAAGCAGGTTCTTGACCAGGCGTGCGCCCCCTTCATAGGCCTCCTGCGTGGCCATCGCCGCCTGGAAGCGCGTGGGGACCCTGCCGGTGAGCGTGGCCACACCCCGGTTCACCGACACGCGCACGTCCGTGGCGTCGAGAAAGGCGCTCCACTGCAACTGCGCCTGTACCGCCTCGGCCAGGGTTGCGTCCTCCGTGGACGCCGCCTGTCCGGGCGCGGGCCGCCGGTCGTTCACGGTGAAATAGGGCGCGCCCACATACGGCTTGTCGCCGTTGTAGGGTGCGCGCTGCACGCTGCGCAGTTCGTTCCTGACGTCGGTGATGCCTGCCACTGCCGCCACCACCGTCTCGGCGTGCTGGCGCTGCCAGGGTGTGGCCGCGCTGCCGGTGAGCACGGCCACCTGCTTCTTCACCTTCACCGCGATGGGTTGATCGCCGACCAGCGGATCGGCGCGCAGGGCCTCGCGCGCCCGTGCCTCCAGGGCGCGCATGTCCGTCACCTCCGCGCGGGTGGTGAGGCCGTCGCGCAACTGGCGCACGCCGCGCACCTGCTGCACGACGCGCGCGGCGATCCGCCTGTCGAGCAGGGTAGGCAGGGTGCCGCCCAGGTCCACGCGACCCCCGTTCACGCTCACTGCGAAGGTGTACGCCTGCAACTGGGGATCGGCGGCGAGTGCCTCATTCACCGCCCGGGCAATGGCCTCGTCGGGCAGGGGAGTACGCGGTCCCCAGTGCTGTTCGTGAGAAACCACAAGGCGTGAGACGTCCACTTCGGCGGCGCCGGCGCTCACCGCCCGCAAGCGCGCACGGCGACGTTCGGCGGCGCTGCGCACCTCGCCGCTCAGTTGTACCCGGCCGCCGCTGACGCTCACCTCGATACGGTCATCGGCCAGCAGGGCGTCGAAGGTGAAGGCGCGCCGTACGGCCTCTGCCAGTGCGGCATCGGCAAGATTGCGTCCTGGCGCTACGGTGAGCTCGTTGTGCACCTTGCGCACGCCCACGACGCTCGCAACCAGGTCGTCCGCCCATTCCTTCGCGGCGAACGATGCCACTTGGCCGCGCAGGTGTACCTCGCCTGTCTGGACCTCGGCCTCCACGCCCATGGCACTGCGCAGCGCGGGTGAACTGGCCAGCAGGCGTTGCACGCGCTCGGCAAGTTCGTGGTCCGGGACATGGCCTGGTGAACGGATGGCGATGCGGTTCACCACCGCGCGCACGCCGCGCACCGTTTCCGCCACGCGTTCCGCGCGCCGCTGCCACAACAGGCGGTCCACGGTGCCGCCCAGGGTGACCTCGCCCGCGCGGCTGATGGCGTACAGGTCCGCCTCCTGCAATACGGGGTCGGCGCGCAGCTCCCGTTCCACGGCGCGGCTGAGCGCCTCCGGCGGGATGGGGGCGGCCGGCTCGGCCACGGCGGTCAACCAGGCGAGGCCGAGCACGGCCATCAGCACGGCCGTGCCTTCGCCGGCCGTGAACACACCGGGCGCAAGCCGGAGCCAGATGCGCACGAAATAATCCATGGGAGCTGATCCCTCAGCAGGAGGCGGAAAGTCCAAATCAATGAAAAACTAGTAAAGGTCCCGCGCCGCGCAATGCCGGGGCGCGGAGTGCGAGGGAGACTTCATGGAAGCGATGACGCTTTCGCCGTTCCTGGCGGGCGTGCTGGCCAGCCTCGTCGCCGGGATCGCCACGGGCGTCGGCGCGCTGCCCCTGTTTGCCCTGCGCGGCATCGACGCGCGCAGCCAGGACATGATGCTCGGGTTCGGGGCCGGCGTGATGCTGGCCGCCTCCTTCTTTTCCCTGCTCAATCCGGCGCTCGCCGAAGGCGTGGCGCGTTTCGACGGCGTCGTGCTCGCGGTGACGGTGGTGATCGCGGGCTTTCTCTCGGGCGGTGTACTCCTCTTTGGCGCCGACCGCTGGCTGCCCCACGAGCACTTCATCCTGGGCCCGGAAGGCGCCGATACGCGCAAGCTGCGGCGCATCTGGCTGTTCGTCATCGCCATCACCATTCACAACTTCCCCGAGGGCCTGTCCGTGGGCGTGGGCTTCGGCAGCGGCAACGTGAATAGCGGTCTGGCGCTCACCATCGGCATCGCCCTGCAGAACATGCCCGAGGGCCTGGTGGTGGCGCTGGCTTTGGCGGCCGAGGGCTACCGGCGCTGGCAGGCCTTCCTGGTGGCCCTGCTCACCGGCCTGGTGGAACCCGTGGGCGGCGCCCTGGGCGCGGGTATCGTCGCCCTTTCCTCGGCCATGCTGCCATGGATGTTGGCCCTGGCCGCGGGGGCGATGATCTACGTCATCAGCGACGAGATCATCCCGGAGACGCACCGCAAGGGATTTCAGAAGGAAGCTACCGGCAGCGTGATGGTGGGATTCGTGGTGATGATGTTCCTGGATGTGGTGCTGGCGCAGTGATTGAAATCTGCATGGGATGACGCGGAGGACGCGGAGAGTTGAAAGATGAGGGGGCCTCGCGTGTCTGCGGCGCGTTGAACCATCACGGTTTTGCCACGTGACCTTGAGCGGGGGCGTGGTCCACGCGAAGCCATGTGACGTTCATTCGTGGATGTTTTTCTCCGCGTTCTCCGCGCCTCCGCGTCCTCCGCGTTGTCAGGTCAACGGCTTTTTTTTCCGGCGCGGCTGGTAGCTGACCACGCTTTTCATCATCTCGGTGTAGGGCAGGCGGTCGGCGTCGCCAAAGCGGGTGAGGGCGCGTTCGAGCAGGGTGTGGATGTCGCTGACGGGGGCCGCTTCGGCCATGGCCTCGGCGAGGCCGTTCAGACCGCCGCATTGCACCTTGATCTCCTTGCCATGGGGCAGTTTGTCGGCCACGTGGGTGAGCCGGAGTGCGAACAAGGCCTTCTCGCGCCACGCCGGGATGAAGGCCGTGCAACGGGTGTGGGCGGCGGGCGACAGACAGGTGATGGCCTCGCGCTCGGCGATGAGCACCTTCTGCGCGCGCGAACACTGCGCGCAGCGCGTGAGCACGGCCTTGCCGAACGGGCAAGGGCGTTCGTTGACGTCGCGGTAGGCGTTCTTGAATTCGTTCTCGTCCATCACTGACTCGCGCGTTTCACCGGCGCCGCATATTACCAGAGCACATCACTAGGGAATAGGGCCCTTAACCGACGACAACGCGGAGGACGCGGAGGCGCGGAGGACGCAGAGAAG
>JBFXES010000265.1:0-3343 GCA_050179875.1 Thiohalomonadaceae bacterium | reverse complement strand
CGCATTCGCCGACAATGTCGGCTCCAACAAGAAAACCGCGCGTAGCAGCCCACACCGTGGGCGAATGCCATTTCATACCGCAGGCGGTCACCGAAGCCGCATTCGCCGACAATGTCGGCTCCTACAAGAAAACCGCGCGTAGGAGCCCACACCGTGGGCGAATGCCATTTCAGACCGCAGGCGGTCATCGAAGCCGCGTTCGCCGACAATGTCGGCTCCTACAAGAAACCGCCGTAGGAGCCCACACCGTGGGCGAATGCCATTTCAGACCGCAGGCGGTCACCGAAGCCGCATTCGCCGACAATGTCGGCTCCTACAAGAAAACCGTAGGAGCCCACACTGTGGGCGAATGCCTTTCAAACCGCAGGCGTTTATCAAACCCGACGTCCGCTCCCGCGGGACGGATGCAGGTCGTACGAGCAAGCTTGACTATAGAGCAGCGTGCACCGGTTTGCCTGTTAGTCTGCGGGTGAGGGGCGGAGCATTCAGGCCATCCACGCGTAGTGCCGGCACCTGATCAGCCGCTTGGCCGCGGGCTTTCTCCTGGGTTATGTTCGTGGCCAAAAAGGGGGGGGCTATGGACGGCTCGCAGTGGTTCATCGCCCGCAAGGGGCAGACCTCAGGCTGGCAGCTGGAATTCTGGCGGCCGGAATTCTTCTATCCAGCAGCGCTGGGACGAGGAGGGGTGAAGACCTTCTGTTCCGGCAACGTCACCCTGTGCCGGGGTGAGGCGACGCTCGCGGGACCGGCGGTGCTGCATGCATCCGATCGTCGCCGGGGCGACGCACGCCTGGTGTTCAACCTGTTCCATCTGGTCCACGGCGCGTTTTCCATCAGGCCGCTGGGCTCCCGGCGGTCGCTTGAGCTCAGTGGCGGGCACTATGCGCTCTATGCCATGCCGGAGGATGCGGCCCGTTTCGATTAAAACGCCGGTCCCCACCGCCTGTTCGCCGGCGGCATTTCCCTCGGGCTGCTGCGCACGCTGGCGGAGGGCATGGAACTGCCGCGCTCGCTGTGGCCCGTGCTCGAAGGCGGACAGGCACGACCGTTTGCCGTGCAGGCACACGCCGATCGACGCCTGCCGTTGCTGCTGCGCGAACTGGAGCAGCACGACTACGAAGGCGTCACCGCCCGCCTGTACCAGGAGGCCAAGGGACTGGAACTGGTCGCCCATCTGGCCCGCGTGTGGGCGGAGCGCAAGGCGCCCGCGCGGTGGCGCTGGAACCGCCGCGACCTGGAACGTCTGCACGAGGCCCGCCGCCGGCTCTCCACACCGACCGGGACGCCCGGATCCCTGGCCGAACTGGCACGCAGCCTGGGCCTGAGTCCCAGCAAGCTCAAGCGCGGTTTCCGCGAGGTGTTTGGCACCACCATGAGCGAGACCCTGCGCGAGGCCCGCCTGCAGGCGGCACGCCGCCTTTTGCTCGAAACCGGGCTTCCCCTCAAGACCATCGCCTTGCAGGTGGGCTTCTGCGATGCGGCGAGCCTTGGCAACGCCTTTCGCAAACGCTTTGGCGTGCCGCCGGGGGCGCTGCGCAGGTCCTGATGCCTGCGTGGTCCCGATCACAACAAGCCTCCACTGACCCTCCCGCACAAAAAACGGTCCCTGCGCACAACGGCCGCGCATCTAGGCTACGGCGGCTGTTTTTTCCGGGAGATATCACATGCACCGCTATTTGTTTCCGGCACTGGCCGCCGTCGTGGCCAGCCTCCAGCCCTGCATACCCGCCCACGCGCGGCCCGGCGACGTGCACGCCGACTTCGGTATTGCCGGGGGCACCTTTGTCGAGCTGGGAAGCTCCAACGATGTCGCGACGGCCGTGGCGTTGCAGGCCGACGGAAAGGTCGTCGCCGCCGGCTGCGCCCAGGGAGCGTCGTCGCAACAGGCCGTGGTCCGTCTCGACCCGGAGGGCATGCCCGACGCTGCCTTTGGCAGCGGCGCGATCGTGGCCGGTCCCGAAGGATGCATACATGCGGTGGTGGTGCAGCCGGACGGCAAGCTGGTGACTGCCGGCGAGTTGCATCGCGACGGGAACAAATATTTCGCGCTCACGCGCTACCTGCCCGACGGCAGCGTGGACCCTGCGTTTTCAGCCGATCCGGTGGGTGGTGCCGGCGGCTGGTTTGAGGCACTAGCACTCCAGCAGGATGGGCGGCTGGTCGCGGCAGGGAGCGTTCGTGACGGGTCCGACACCAATCTCGCCGTAGTCCGCTATGAAAGCGACGGCCGCCTCGACAGCACCTTCGGTAGCGGCGGCATCGTAACGACCCAGTTGCCTGACGACGATTGGGCCCAAGCCGTCCTCGTACAGCCTGACGGGAAGATCCTCGCGGGCGGCTTCAACGGCAATTTTTCCACCGGCAATTATCAGCTCCTGCTGGTGCGCTATAACGCCGATGGAACCCTCGACAGCTCGTTCGGCGGCGACGGCATCGTCACCACGTCGATATGGTCCGGCTTCGAAATCGTCAAGGACATGGCCTTGCTGCCGGACGGCGGCGTGATCGTCTTGACGTACAACTACAGCGATTTCGTGCTCGTGCGCTATCGCAGCGACGGTAGCCTGGACACCGGCTTCGGCAGCGGCGGTGTGGTTACCACGAACATGACCGACGGTGAGGATCGTGGGGAGGCACTCGGTATTCAGCCGGACGGCAAGATCCTGGTAGCGGGTATCGGCTCCGGATCCTCCGAGCGGTTCCTGGCGCTCGCGCGTTACCATCCCAACGGTACCCTGGACTGGGACTTCGGCACGGGGGGCAAGGCCTTGATGACGTTCCCCAACTTCCTCTTCGTGTCATCCCTGGCCCTGTCGCCTGCCGGTCATGTGACCATCGCGGGCAGCTATGCCGTGGATGGCGTGGACCGCGATATCCTCGTGGCCCAGTACCTGTTGCGCGACGATAACAACGATCTCTTGCCGGAGCCTTGGGATCTGACGCCCAATGCGTTCGCCTTCGAGAACGTGGCGGCGGCCACCCCTGACAGCCCGCAGGTGTCCAACATGGTCACCGTTGCGGGCCTCGAACCGGGGGCGTCGGTGCCCGTGCGCATCCGCGGCGGCGAGTACGCCCTGAACGGCTCGACCACCTACACCTCGGCGCCCGGCTGGGTGCGCAACGGCGATCAGATCAATGTGCGCCACACGGCGGCAAAGACGGCCGGCACCGGCACCAGCACGACTTTGAGCGTTGGCGGCCTGGAACCCGGTGGCAATCACGCCTTGATCCTCGGTACGGCCCACGAGGCCACCTTCGCCAGCACCACGGCGGCGACCGCAGGCGCATCGTCCGGTGGTGGAGGCGGTGGTGCGATGTCCATTGCGACGCTCGTGTTCCTCGT
>JBFXES010000264.1:0-3351 GCA_050179875.1 Thiohalomonadaceae bacterium | reverse complement strand
GGCCCAGAAGGGCGTGCAGCACATCAAGGGCGTGAAGAACATCATCGCCGTGGCTTCGGGCAAGGGCGGCGTGGGCAAGTCAACCACCTCCGTGAACCTGGCCCTGGCGCTGGCCGCCGAAGGCGCCAACGTGGCCATCCTGGACGCGGACATCTACGGCCCCAGCCAGCCGCGCATGCTGGGCGTGGAAGACAAGAAGCCCGATTCCCAGGACGGTCAGCACCTGGAGCCCATCATGAGCCACGGGCTGCAGTCCATGTCCATCGGCTACCTGGTCGATCCCGAGACCCCCATGATCTGGCGCGGCCCCATGGTCACCCAGGCCCTGGAACAGCTCCTCAAGGAAACCAACTGGCGCGAAGTGGACTTCCTGGTCATCGACCTGCCGCCGGGCACCGGCGACACGCAGCTGACCCTGGCCCAGAAGGTGCCGGTCTCGGGTGCGGTCATTGTCACCACGCCCCAGGACATCGCCCTGCTCGACGCCCGCAAGGCCTACAAGATGTTCGAGAAGGTGGAAGTGCCGGTGCTGGGCGTGGTGGAGAACATGTCCATCCACATCTGCTCCAAGTGCGGCCACGCCGAGCATATCTTCGGCGAGGGCGGTGGTAAGAACATGGCCGAGCAGTACAACATCCCCTTCCTGGGCGCCCTGCCGCTCGACATCCACATCCGCGAGCAGGCCGACAGCGGCAAGCCCACGGTCGTGGCCGACCCGGACGGCAAGGTCACCGAGATCTACAAGGAAATCGCGCGCAAGGTCGCGGCCAAGCTCTCGCTCAAGGCCAAGGACTACAGCGCCAAGTTCCCCAAGATCGTCATCCAGAACAGCTGAGGAAAAGCCGTTCACACGGGGGAGAAACAGGATTGGCGCGTAGGTCACGTTGCCGCGTAGCGGCTACGTGACACGACGCGGCCCGGGAATGTCACGTAGCTTCGCAATGTGACCTACGGGCTGAGGAAAAAAGCCTTAACCACGGGGGACACGGGGAACACGGGGGGGAAAGCCGTGTGGAAAGGTGGGCTCCCACCTGTAGGAGGTGCCTGAGGCCGCTCCCACGGGTTTTCCATTCCTGAATTCCCCGTGTCCCCCGTGGTTCGGCTTTTTGCCTTTCCTCTTCGCCTTTCGCCCCCGCCGCCTTTCAGGCGATAATCCGCCGCTCTTTCGGTACAGAACGCGGGCGCAGGGCCATGAGCATCAAATCGGACAAGTGGATCCGCCGCATGGCGGCCGAGGGCATGATCGAGCCGTTCGAGCCGGGGCAGGTGCGGCAGGTGAACGGCAGCCGCATCGTGTCCTACGGCACGTCCAGCTACGGCTACGACGTGCGCTGCGCGGACGAATTCAAGATCTTCACCAACATCAATTCGGCCATCGTGGACCCGAAGGCGTTCGACTCCTCCAGCTTCGTGGACGTGAAGTCGGACGTGTGCATCATCCCGCCCAACTCCTTCGCCCTGGCCCGCACGGTGGAATACTTCCGCATCCCGCGCAGCGTGCTGACCATCTGCCTGGGCAAGTCCACCTACGCCCGCTGCGGCATCATCGTCAACGTGACGCCGCTGGAGCCCGAGTGGGAAGGCCACGTCACCCTGGAGTTCTCCAACACCACGCCGCTGCCCGCCAAGATCTACGCCAACGAGGGCGTGGCCCAGATGCTGTTCCTGGAGTCCGACGAGATGTGCGAGACCTCCTACGCGGACCGCGGCGGCAAGTACCAGGGCCAGCGCGGGGTCACCCTGCCCAAGACCTGATGCCTTCCCTTGTGGGAGCGAACCTCGTGGGAGCCATCGCGAGCAGAAGCTCGCTCCCACAGGGGAAGCCGTCTTGAGCAGAAGCCCGCTCCCGCATGGAGATGTCCATGATTAGCCGTCCCTGGCTGTATTTCCTCCTGGCCCTTACCGCCATCGCGCTGCTCCCCTGGGATCCGCACGGACCCTTCGATGCCCGCGACTGGTCGCCGCTGGACGGCGTGCATCTGGACTACCCCTGGAGCGGCGTGGCGCTGGAGCCGCTGCTGGCGCCGGCCCATGCGCTCACCGGCGCGCCCGATTTCCGCATCGCCCTGGTTTCCACCGTGGCCTGGCTGCTGGTGCTGGCCATGCTCGCGGGCGCACTCACCGGCCGCGGTCCCTGGCGGCGTCTGGGCCGCAGCCTGGCCTTCGGCGCCGTGGCCCTGGGCTCGGCACTGCTCTACGTGGTGTTCATGGCCCTGCTGCATCTGCCGGGATGGCGCCTGGTGGCGGACGATCCCAATCTGCTCGTGGCCGATCTGCAGACCCACACCTTCGGGTCCCACGACGGCCTGGTCACGGCGGAACAGAATCTCGCCTGGCACCGCGCCCGCGGCTATGAACTCATCGCCATCACCGAGCACAACGACCCGCGCGGCAGTTTCGCCATGCAGGCGCTGGCCCACGGCGATCCCGCGCAGCCGGCGGTGATCGCCGGCGTGGAAGTGAGCGCGGAGGAGGACGAATACCTGCTCGGCCTGGGCATCGACCCGCAGGTCGGCGTGCTGCCCTGGCGCGGCAACCAGAAGGAATTCGCGCGCAAGTTCATCGACCACGTGCACGCCCAGGGCGGGGCGGTGGTGGCGCTGGCGTGGAAACTGGAGCCGCGCCACGTGCACAAGCTGGCGGCGCTGGGCCTGGACGGCATCGAACTGGTGAACACCGGCCATCCCGACATCCCCGATCCCGTGCGCGAGGCCATGCTGCAGGTGGCGGCCAGCCACGGCGTGGTGCCCGTGGCCTCCACGGACTGGCACGGCTGGGGCGGATTCTCCCGTACCTGGACCCTGGTCCGCGGGACCGATGTGAAGGCGCTGGGTCAGGCGGAGCGGGCGGCGTGGGTGATCGACAGGCTGCGCGCCCGTGACGGCGCGACGTTCATTCCCGTGGCGGCCGGTTACATGGGGCCGCCGGGCCTGGCGCGCGCCGTGTTCGCGCCCTGGGTAGAGGCGGTGCGCTATGCGGCGGAGCTATCGCCCGCGCGGGTAGCCTCATGGTGGGCCTGGGCCGTGGTGCTGGCGGCGCTGGCGCGCGCCCTCGCGCGGCGGGGCTGGCAGGCCGCACCGGTGATCGCTGCGGCGGCGGCAATGGGTGTAGGGGCGGCCGTGACTTGGCGCGCGGCCGCACTGGTCGGCCACTTCAGGGCCGATGCGGGCCTGGAGTACGCCATGGAAATGGGCGAGCCGGCGCTGTGGATCGGCGGCCTGGGCGTGGCGGCGGGGCTCGCCGCCGTGTGGCGGCTCAGCGCGCGCCGGCGTCCGCGGTCTGGCTGAGGTCGCCGCGCTGCAGAGACAGGATGTACGTGGACACCGTGTGGGTGTCCTCGTTCTGCTCCAG
>JBFXES010000263.1:0-3354 GCA_050179875.1 Thiohalomonadaceae bacterium | reverse complement strand
CGTCCCTGGAGCAGATCCTGCCGCAACTGGCCGACAGGCGCGTGGTGTTCGTGGGCGAGAACCATGACCAGTACAGCCATCACCTGGTGCAACTGGCCATCATCCGCGGGCTCCACCGCAAGCACGGGGAGCTTGCCATCGGACTCGAATTCTTTCAGCAGCCCTTTCAGGAACATCTGGACGCCTATGTGGCGGGCGCCATCGACGAAACGGAGATGTTGCGGCGCACCGAATACATGGAACGCTGGGGATACGACTACCGTCTGTACCGTCCCATCCTGGAATACGCGCGCGAGCATCGCCTTCCCCTGGTGGCGCTCAACGTGCCCCGGGAACTGACCAAGCGGGTGGCCGAACAGGGCATGGCTGCGCTGGGCGAGCAGGAACGCGCGCAGTTGCCCGAGATCGATCGCGGCAATGCGCGCTATCGCGAGCGTCTGCGCACGCTGTATGAAGCCCACCCCGCGCGCAAGGGTGGCAGTTTTGAAAACTTCGTCGAGGCCCAGTTGCTGTGGGACGAGGGCATGGCGCAGCGTGCGGCCGAGTATCTCGCGCAGCACCCGGGAAGACGCATGGTGATCCTCGCCGGCGCCGGTCACGTCGCCTGGCGCGACGGCATCCCCCGGCGCCTGGACCGGCGCATGGCGTTGTCAGCCGCGGTGGTGCTGAGCGGCGCCCAGGAAAGCCTGTCGCCCGAGGTGGCGGATTTCGTGCTGTTGCCCGCCCCGGCGGAACTGCCGCCCAAGGGCATGATGGGCGTGCTCATGGAGACCGCCGAGAAGGGCGTGCGCGTGACCCGCTTCACCGAGTCCAGCGCGGCCCAGGAGGCGGGCGTGCAACAGAATGACTGCATCGTGCGCATCGATGAGGCGGCGGTGGACGACGCCACGGACGTGCAACTGGCCCTGCTCACCCGCAAGCCGGGAGAGGTCGTGAAGGTGGGCGTGTTGCGCGAGGCGGGCACGGCGCAGGAACAACTGCTCCAGTACCAGGTCCAGTTGCGCTGAACCCGGTCAGCCGCGCACCAGCGATACCAGCGCGGTCACCACCAGCACCGACAGCGCGAACATGGCGGCGATGAGCAACGCCACCAGCACCACGATGAGAACGATGAGTCGCCGCTCGCCGGCCTTGCCGCGGCTGGCGCGGCCGATGCCTTGCTCGATCAGCGCGAGATTGCGCGTGTTGGCCTTCCAGACGAAATCGAACAGGTCGCCGAGCACCGGCACCAGGCCCACCAGCAGGTCCAGACCGATGTTGAGGATCATGCGCAGCAGGTAGACGGTCGGCACGCCGAGCTGCGCGGCGACCGTGACGATGTAGGCGGATACCGCCGCCCCCAGGCTGTCGCCGACCCCCGGCACCACACCCACGATGCCATCCACGCCGATGCGATGTCCGCCCGGCAGCCGCACCGCTTCGTCGAGCACATGGGCGAGACGCCGCAGGCGGTGCAGGTCGGCCTCCCGGGACGGCGGCGCGTTCGTCACCATGTTCCGAGTATAGGGATGCAGGCGTTGTAGGAGCCCACATTGTGGGCGAATCTTCTTCACGCCGCCCATTCGCCCACAATGGGCGCCTACAGGGAATCGTTGCAGGAGCCGACACCGTCGGCGAATGACGGCATGGAGATCCAGCGGGGCCTAATCGGCGCCGCCTTCCAGCACGTCACGGATGCGTCGTTCGATCAATTCCATGTCGAAGCGGCTGCGGTCGCGCACGATCTGGCGCACGGTCTCGTTGACCGTGCCCAGGTCCTCGAGGATGTCGCGCAGGATCTCCTGTTGCTGGCGCCCGCGGGTGACTTCCTGGGGTTCGCGCACCAGGTCCAGGACGATGGAGTCCTCTGCCCGGGAGGCGACGATGGGCTGGTCGACGCCTTCCACGTACACGAAGGTCCTGCGGCCGGGGCCGCGTTCTTCCTCGATGGGTACTACCGCGACCACCCGGTCGGAGCGCACGTACTTGCCATATCCCAGTCCCACCAGCACGCCGGTGTGGATGCGCATGGCTCTCTCCAGGACCCGTTTGAACCATGGGTTGATCCATAAGAAAGCACAGTCCATGTCATGCCACACGCCGCGGGCCGGAAATTCCTTTCGTTTCAGTGCCCGCGCGAGACCGGCACGGGGGATATTTGGAGGCCACACTACAACCAGCGGATGGTGATTCCGCGCTTTTGGTTCGTGCCGAAGAAAGCATCAGGACGAGGCTATGCGTTGGCGTCCCTTGACGGCAGGCGAGGCAATGTCTCCCGGGCCCTGGTATGCGACCTGGCTCGCGCCGCTCCTGTTCTCGCTCGTCCTGGTGGCCACGGCGCCGTTCCATTTCCTGCTCTTTCACAGTCTGGCGGAGCTGTTTGCCGTCGGCGTAGCGGTGACGGTATTCGCGGTGGCATGGAACACTTACCCGTTTACGCGCAGCAGCTTCCTGTTGTACCTGGGCTGCGGCTATCTCTGGGTGGCCGGGTTCGATCTCATCCACACCCTGGTATACGAAGGCATGGGGGTGCTCCCCATCACGGGCGCCAACACCGCCACGCAGTTCTGGGTGGCCGGCCGTCTATTCGAGGCGATGTTGTTGTTGACGGCAAGTTTCGCCGTGCGCAAGCACATGGAACCGAGCGCTGTCCTGGCCGCGGGCGGGGCCGTGTTCCTGGGCGTGTGCGCGCTCATCTACTTCGATCTGTTTCCCACGGCCTACGTGCAGGGCGTCGGACTCACCCCGTTCAAGGTGTACGCGGAATACACGGTGGTGCTGATCCTGCTGCTGGCGTCGGCGATGCTCTGGCGCCGGCGGGATCGCATGGACGCGAAGGTGAACCGGCTGATCCTGACAGCGGTGGGCCTGACCATCATCGCCGAGTTCGCCTTCACGCAGTACGTGGAGATCGTCAGCGTCGCCATGGCCGTGGGCCATTTGTTCAAGTTCTGGTCCTACTGGCTCATCTACCGGGCCCTGGTGCAGTTCACCCTGCGCAATCCCTTTCAGATCCTCGGGCGCCATGCAGGCACCTACGATGCGTTTGCCGATCCGACCGCGCTTGTGGACCGTGCCGGCACCATACGTCAGGCCAACAGCGCCCTGCGCCGCGACAGCGGCGAGCTGGAGCCGGTGGGCCATTCGGCCCACGCGCTCCTGCATCCGCACGACCTGGCGAGGAACAGGTGTCCGGTGTGCCAGGCGATCGCTGCGGCCAGGCCGTCGCCGGGCATGGAGCTGTTTTACCCGGAACGGAACCAGTGGCGCGAGATCGCGCTGACGCCGTTCTATTGGTCCAGCCGCGTGGTAGGCATGGTGCACGTGGCGAGGGACGTCACCGCGCGCCACCGGGCCGCCGAGTTGCTGGCGGAG
>JBFXES010000262.1:0-3359 GCA_050179875.1 Thiohalomonadaceae bacterium | reverse complement strand
CACCCACATGGGCACGGCCTTCGCGCGACCGACAGTCGCCCTGTTCGGTTCGACCTGTCCCTATCTCGAGACCGGCAGTGCGCGGACACGAGTCATCTATCACGCGCTGGAGTGCTCACCCTGCCGCCGCCGGCCCACCTGCGGGGGCGCGTTCACCTGCATGCGCGGGATCACCTGCGATGAGGTGCTGACGATGACCAAGGACATCATTGAGATCACTTGAAACCCCATGAAAATTCTTCACATCGAAACGGGGATGAATCTGTACGGCGGACCACAGCAGGTTCTCTACCTTCTGCAAGGATTACGCGATCGGGGTATGACCAATTTTCTGGTCTGTCCAAATGGCAGCGCCATCGGCCAGGCAGCCACCCCCTACGTGGACAAGCTCATCCATGTCGACCTGCACAAGGGACTCAATCTTGGCTTCTACAGGGATCTGAGGGAAATATTCGCGAGGGAGCGCCCCGATCTGGTTCACGTCCACAGTCGCCGCCGGGGTGCGGACTGGTGGGCCGCCCTGGCCGCCCGCAAGGCAGGCATTCCCGCCGTTGTGTCCCGCCGAGTGGACAACCCCGAGCCTGGTTGGCTCGCGCGCTGGAAATATGGCATGTACACGCGGGTGATCACCATTTCGGAAGGCATCCGCCAAGTGATCCTTCATGAAGGCATCCCCCCCTCCCACGTCGTCACCGTACGCAGTGCCGTCGATTCCGCGCCTTACCTGCACGATTGCGAATGCGAGGAGTTCCGGCAGACGTTCGGCTTGCCCGAGGAATCGGTAACGCTCGCTGTCATTGCCCAGCTCATCCAGCGCAAGGGACATCGCCACCTGTTTGCCGTCCTACCCGAGATCATAAGGCGCCACCCGGAAACCCGGGTGCTCGTTTTCGGCAAGGGGGGGTTGCGACAGACTCTCGAGGATGAAGTTCTGCGCGTTGGCCTGAAGAATCATGTGCTCTTCGCGGGGTTCCGCACAGACCTTGCACGCTGGCTACCCTGTGTTGACATAGTGGTTCACCCGGCCGACATGGAAGGATTAGGCGTCTCCCTCCTTCAGGCTTCTGCATCCGCGGTACCGGTCGTCGCCACCCGAGCAGGGGGCATCCCCGAAGCCGTGGAGCATGGCGTCACAGGCCTAGTGATCGAGCCCGGTGACCCCACGGGCCTCCAGGCCGCAATCCTTACCCTGCTGGACGCCCCTGAAATGCGCAAGGCCATGGGCCTCGCGGGACGGATACGAGCGAGTAAAGAGTTCTCCACATCCCACATGGTGGAGGGGAATCTCGCCATCTACCGCGAAGCACTAGGGATCAATCAGCCATGATCAGGTCTATGCACATCATCGCCAGCCCCGCGCTCGGGGGGGCGGAAAGTTTCTACATGCGGCTAGTGAAGGCATTGCACGAAACGGAAAACCACCAAGTGCTTGCCGTCAACCGAAGAAGATCAGCCCTCGGCAGGGAGCTCAGCGGGGCCATACCGCAAGCACAAGTTGCCATGAGGGGGCACCGCGACTTCCTGTCGATGTGGCATATCCGCCGACTCATCCGTCAGCACCGGCCCGAGATCGTGCAGACCTACATGAGCCGCGCCACTGACCTCACCCGTGTGCCGCGCGCCAGCCACACAGTTCACATCGCGCGCCTGGGCGGCTTCTACAAGCTGAAGTACTTCCGCCACGCAGACTACTGGATCGGCAACACCCGCGGGATCTGCGACTATCTCATCGGCCACGGCCTGCCATCGGACAAGGTCTTTTTCATCTCGAACTTCGTGGACGATGGGCGCGTGATTGAGGAGGAAGAAAGACTCGCCCTGCGCCACTCATTCAGCCTGCCTGAATACGCGCGTATCGTCCTCGCCCTTGGCCGCTTCACGCGCAAGAAGGGTTTCGACGTCCTGCTGGAGGCACTCGCCCGCGCCCCTGCGGAAGTAGGGCAGCGCCCCGTCCACCTGGTGCTGCTGGGGGCAGGCGACGAGGCCGACGCCCTGCACCGGCAGGCCGAACGGCTTGGACTCGCGGGGCGCGTGCACTGGACCGGCTGGCAGACCGATCCCGCCCCCTTCTTTGCGCTCGCGGATGTCTTCGTCTGCCCTTCGCGCCACGAGCCCCTGGGCAACGTGATCCTGGAGGCCTGGTCCCATGGCGTGCCCGTCATCTCGACCGCGACCGACGGCGGCTTGGAACTGATCCGGCCCGGCATCGATGGGCTGCTCGTACCGGTCGACGACGCCCATGCCATGGCGCGCATGCTGCAGGACGTGCTGAGTGACGACCGGCTGCGGTCAAACCTCGCGCAGGAGGGGCGGCAGACACTCCGCCAGCGCCACGGCAAGGCCGCCATCGTCCAGGCCTACGACGAACTCTATCGCCACGTGCTTCGTAGCTGACCCATGTCCATGAATTTTTTCAGATTCCCCCACCTGTCAACTCGCATCCTCATCGTCGGCGACCTCATGCTCGACCGCTACTGGCACGGTGACACCGCGCGCATCTCGCCGGAGGCGCCGGTGCCGGTGGTACGCGTCCGTGACGAGGAGTACCGCGCGGGCGGGGCAGGCAACGTGGCCCTCAACATCACCGCCCTGGGTGCGCTGGCAACGGTGATCGGCGCGACCGGCGTGGACGAGGCCGGCGCACGCCTCAGAGCGATGCTCGAGCAGGCGGGCTGCACGACTCGATTCATGGAGGTGGCGGGGC
This sequence comes from Thiohalomonadaceae bacterium, assembly GCA_050179875.1. GTDB lineage: Bacteria > Pseudomonadota > Gammaproteobacteria > Thiohalomonadales > Thiohalomonadaceae > JALOAT01. Next base: position 655 of record JBFXES010000262.1, on the reverse strand, counting down.
ATCCCACCATCACCAAGCTGCGCGTGATCAGCCGCCACCAGCAGCTGCTGCGCCTCGACTTCGAGGAGGACTTCGCGAGCCTCTCGGCGGACAGGCTGCTCGCAACCTTCGCGGACGCCCTCCCGCAGGCCGATGCGGTGGTGCTCTCGGACTATGCCAAGGGCCTGCTGTGCGCGCCCGCCCCCCTGATCGAGCGCGCCCGCGCTGCCGGCAAGCCGGTGGTGGTCGATCCCAAGCAGGCCGATTTCTCGGTCTACCGCGGGGCCACCGTGGTCACGCCCAACATGCAGGAGTTCCAGGCCGCGGTGGGCCCCTGCCCCGATGATGCGGCGCTGGTCGCCAAGGGGCTGAACCTGCTGGAACAGTGCGGCATCGACTGCCTGCTGGTCACCCGCAGCGAACGGGGCATGACCCTCCTGCGCCAGCATGAGGCTCCACTCCACCTGCCGGCCCAGGCGCGCGAGGTGTTCGATGTCACCGGCGCGGGTGACACCGTGGTCGCCACCCTGGCCGCCTCCCTCGCTGCCGGCCTGGAGCTTGCCGAGGCCGCGAAGCTAGCCAATGTCGCGGCGGGCATCGTGGTGGGCAAGTTCGGCACCGCCACGGTGAGCCAGGACGAGCTGCGCAACGCGCTGGAAGGCCCGGCTGCCCCGCG
>JBFXES010000261.1:0-3368 GCA_050179875.1 Thiohalomonadaceae bacterium | reverse complement strand
TGCATTCGCCGACGATGTCGGCTCCTACGACGTTTTCGAGAACCCTCACATCGTGGGCGAATGCCCTTCCAAGCGCTGGCGGTTTCCGGAACGCGTTCGCCGACGATGTCGGCTCCTACAGCACTTTCGAGAAACATCCGTAGGAGCCCACATCGTGGGCGAATGCCTTTTCCAAACGCCGGCGGTTTCCGGAACGCGTTCGCCGACGATGCCGGCTCCTACAACGTTTTTGAGAACCGTCCGTAGGAGCCCACATTGTGGGCGAATGCCTTCAGCGGTCGGAAATGTCACGTAGCTTCGCAACGTGACCTACGCAAGGGAAGTGAATACTTCCCGTATTCTCCGTGGCCTCCGTGGTTTTCTCTACACGACGTACAGAAGCGCCACCGGGAAATGGCCCAACACCGTGGCGACCGGCAGCCGTGCGCCGCCGTCGCCCTGCTCCACGGTGAGTTCCTCGCCCGTGAACACGTTGCGCAGGCGCGCAATACCTTCAGGCACCTCCACCACGGTGTCGCTCCACGCCTCGCCGATGGGCGCCGACTGCCCCTCGCCCAGCAGTGTGGCGACGCAACGCGGCACCAGCACGGCCACGGACCGGCCTTCGAAATGGCGCATGAACGCCACCACGTGCGACGCCTTCTCGCCGTTCACCACCAGGGGCTGGTAATCGCCGCGCAGGAACACGTCGGGCATGCTGCGCCGCAGCGCCAGCGCGCGCCAGGTCACGAACATCTTCACCCGACCGTCCGCCGCATGCTCGAGCAGATCGCGGGCAAGCTCGACGCCGTCCAGGCGCTTGGCGGCGCCCACCACGCGGCGCAGGACATCGCGCCGGAGGCGGTAATCGACCGGACGACGGTTGTCCGGGTCCACCAGGCTGAAATCCCAGATCTCCGTTCCCTGGTACAGATCGGGCACACCCGGACAGCTGAGCTTCAACAGCGTCTGCGCCAAACCGTTCCACATGCCGACGCGGGCGATGCGCCGCTGGAAGGGAATGAAGTCCGCCAGGAACGGGTTCTGGCGGGAGTTGCCCAGCATGGTGGTGACGAAATGGCACACGGCCTCTTCGTAGGCGGCGTTGGGATTGATCCATGAAGTGTGTGCCTTGGCCTCTTTCGCGGCCTTGAGCATGTAACGCTTGATGCGCTCGCGGTATTCGTCGAAGGCGCGCTCGTCCATGGGCTCCAGCGGCCAGGTACCGACGAGGGTCTGATAGAAAAGGTATTCGTCGTTGCGACCCGGCGCCGGCAGGCCGTCCACGATGAGCTTGCGCGTGCGCGCCAGGCGCGCCCAGCGCGTGACCCGCGCGCGCCATTCGTCGGTGAGTTCCGAGAGCACGTCAATGCGTGCGCGCACGTCTTCGCAGCGCTTGGTGTCGTGGGTGGAGGTGGTGATCATGGCGTGCGGCCAATGCCGCGCTCGCTCCTGGTTGGCGTGATGGAAGGCGGCCACCGAGGTGCCGAAGCGGCGCGGATCACCGCCCACTTCGTTGAGCGACACCAGCCGGTGGTAGACATAGAAACTCGTATCCTCCATGGCCTTGGCCATGACCGGCGCGGTGTACTGCTGGAACTTCATGGCAAAGCGCGCGGCGCGCCCGCGCCGCATCGGGTCGGCGGCGCAGGTCTCATTGAGCAACAGGTCGCGAATGAAGTCGTAGATGCTCACGTCACCCGCCGGGCTGCGCTTCTTCGCCTGCGCCACGGCCCAGTCCACGTAACGCCGATCGTCATCGCTCACGTGATTCTCGGTGATGTAGGTGCGATACACCGGGAAGCACGCCACCAGCACGATGAGCGCGTTGCGGAAGCCGTTCAGGGTGAAGTCGCGGGTGTAGCGGTTGCGCTGGGCGATGTCGTCGAGCATGTTGGACAGCACCGTCAGCTCGGAGGACAGTTGCACGTCGATGACCAGGCGCTTGCTCTGGTACAACACCTCGTCGAAGTCCATGTGCTTGCCGAGGAAGCGCGTGTAGGTACGGTCCATCTCCAGCGCGGCGTCCGCGTTCACGAACAATCCGTTCACCAGGTTGAGGAAGTCATAACCCGTGGTGCCGTGCACGGGCCAGTCGTCCACCAGCCGCTCGTAGCTGGCCAGGATCTTCTCGGCGACGAACCAGAACTCGGGCACCGCGGCCGGACCCACCGGCCCGTGATAGGCGGGCAGCGCCGACTGCACTTCGGTCTGCAGGCGCGCATAGTAGCCGCGCGGGTCGTACAGGCCGTCGGGATGGTCGATGCGCAGTCCGTCCAGCTTGCCCTCGGCCACCAGTTGCAGCACGAAGCGGTGGGTGGCGTCGAACACCTCCGGCAGTTCCATGCGCAGACCGGCGAGGTCGTTGATGTCGAAAAAACGCCGGTAATTGATCTCGTCCGAGGCCACCTGCCAGTAGGCCAACCGGTAGACCTGTTCCTCCAGGATCTCGTGCAGGCGATCGAACGATGCGGGTTCGCCCGGTTCGCCGTTGATGATCTGCACGTTTTCGTCGAGAAAGGCCGCGATCTCGGGGCAGCGGGCGCACAGCTCCGCCAGTTGCTGCTTGTGCACCTCCTTGTCGCGGCGCCGCTCCTCCAGCTTCGGCTGCGCCGTCTCCCAGCGCGAAGGCAGGTGCCCGAAGGCGGTGGTGAGGGTCTGGAACTGGGCGAGACGCGGATGGTCGCTGCCGAGGCGCTCGGCCAGTTGGTCGATGCGGAATTCCATCACCCGCGGATAGGTGCGCGGCTCCAGGGGGAAGCGGTGGTTGTAATACCACACGCTGAATTCGCCGCGGCGCGCGTCGAAGGTGAGGCGCAGCTCGCCATTCTCGATCACCGTGCCGTAATGCCCGCCCAGCACGGGCACCAGCACCTTGCCGCGCAGTTCCTCCTTGTTGGGGAACCAGTCGATGTCGAAATACGGGGCGAAGGCCGAGGCCGGCCCGTTCTCCAGCACGTCCAGCCACCAGGCGTTGTCGTCGCCGCCCACGCCCATGTGGTTGGGGACCAGATCGAGGATCTGTCCCATGTTGTGCTTGGCGAGCGCATCCGCATAGCGGTTGAAGCTGCGCTCCGAACCGATCTCCGGATTGAGGGAGTTGTGATCAACGATGTCGTAGCCGTGCGGGCTGCCGCTGCGGGCGCGCAGGTAGGGCGACGCGTAGCAGTGGCTCACGCCCAGCTCGCGCAGGTAGGGAATGAGCGCGGCGGCGTCGTCGAAGGTGAACTGACGGGAAAACTGCAAACGGTATGTGGCGAGCGGGATGCGTCCGTAGGCCATGGCGTCGTTTCAGTCGAACACCGACAGTCCGTTTACCCGCACCTCGGCCTGGGCGGGCGTGCAGAGGACCCACACCACCGACCAGGCCGAGGTGCGGGTAAACGGAC
>JBFXES010000260.1:0-3389 GCA_050179875.1 Thiohalomonadaceae bacterium | reverse complement strand
TGCGTCGGCGGATGGCCCTGGCCAGGCTGCGCACGGCGGCCACCGCTTCCGTGAACGCGCTCGATGAAAGTGAGCCTTCGCCGTCAACGGCGAGACAGCGCCGGGGCGGCACCGTGATGCGCACGACCGCCTGCCGGGGCGGCGCGTACACCTCCCGGAACACCTGGCGGTAGTCGATGCGATTCACGGCGGCGGCAGTGCGCCCCGGCGGACACCGGGGCGCGCACCTGTCACTGGGCCTGCGCCTTCAGCATCATGGCCTTGCCCGCGGCCTTGGCTGCGACGAATTGGGTGAATTCCATGGGATTGTCATAGCCCATCTTCACGGCATACTGCGCCACGGCATCGATGAGCTTGCGGGTTTCGGCGATTTCCTCGTGGCTGCGACCGCAGCCCTGGCAATGGGTACCGCCCTGGGTGCAGTTGTCGCCGCCGCGGCAGGGACTGAATTTCATGGCATGCTCCTTGGGTTGCGAATGCCCGTGCGGGCGATGGGGCGCGGATCTTACGCGCTTTCGCCGCTTGCATAAACGCGCAAAATGCAGGTGTTTTGCAGACGGAGATCCCATCCTGCAGCGGGCATATGCTCAGCGGTAACAACCCCATACCACGGGCGATCACGGCATGGCCGAATACCTCGACCCCGACACCAAGGCGCAGGTGAGCGAGATCCTCGCCCGGCTGCCTGCGCCCGTGCGCCTGGTGTATTTCACCCAGGCGCAGGCCTGCGGCGCCTGTCGCGAGCAACGCGAGCTGCTGGAGGCGCTCGCCGGCCTGTCCGGCAATGTGTCACTCGAAGTCCACGATCTGGTGGCCGAGCCGGAGGCCGCCCGTGCCCTCGGCATCGACAAGGTGCCGGCCACGGCGATGATCGGCGCGGACGGCGACGTCGGCATCCGCTTCTACGGTCTCACTGCCGGCTTTGAATTCGCCTCGCTCATCGAGGCCATCGCGCGCGTGGCCGAGGGGCAGTCCGGGCTCGCGCCCGAGGTGGAGGCGCTGGTGCGGCTCATCGACGTGCCGGTGCACCTGGAGGTGATGGTCACCCTCACCTGCCCGTTCTGCCCGCGCGCGGTGCACCTGGCCCATCAGTTCGCCCTCGCCAATCCGCTCATCCGCGCCGACATGGTGGAGTCCGCGGAGTTTCCCCACCTCGTGCAACGCTATGGGGTGCACGGCGTGCCGCGCACGGTGATAAACGGCGCCTATGGCTTCGAGGGCGCACTGCCCGCGGGCCAGGCCGTGATGGAGATCCTGCGCGCCGTGAAGCCCGAGGTGTACGAGCGCCTGGAGGCGGAACTGCGCGAGCTGCGCGGCGAACGGCGGGTGGCGGCACCCTCGCCCGATCACCTCTACCAGACCGCCATCGTGGGCGCGGGCCCGGCGGCGCTCACCGCCGCGCTCTACGCCGCGCGCAAGGGACTGGACACGGTGCTCATCGGCGAGCGCGTGGGCGGCCAGGTGGCGGACACGGCCACGGTGGAGAACTGGCCCGGCGTGGCCAGCATCGGCGGCCGCGAACTGGGCGAGGCCTTCCGCCGCCACGCGGAGGTCTACCCCGTGGCCGAACGCCTGCACGTGCGAGTGAACCGCATCGAGCGCGCGGAGGATCGTTTCCTGCTGCACGTCGACGGCGGCATGCGCCTGCAGGCCCGCACCGTGGTGTATTGCGCCGGCAAGCAATACCGCCGCCTGGGGGTGCCGGGCGAGGAGCGTTTCCTGGGCCGCGGCGTCGGCTTCTGCGCCACCTGCGACGCGCCGCTCTATCGCGACAAGCGCGTGGCGGTGGTGGGTGGCGGCAATTCGGCCTTCACCGCCGTGCGCGATCTGCTGGGCTTCGCGCGCGAGATCCATCTCATCCACATCGGTGAACGCTTCACCGCCGATGCGACCTTGCAGCAGGAGGTGATGGCCGCGCCGCGCGTCACCTGTCATCGCAGCCTGCGCGTGCTCGCCTTTCTCGGCGACGAGCGGCTCACGGGCGTGCGCGTGCAGTCGGTCGACGGCAGCGAGCGCTTCGACATCGCCGTGGACGGCGTCTTCCTGGAGATCGGACTCACCCCCAACGCCGATCCGGTGCGCGACCTGCTGGCGCTCAATCCGGCCGGGGAGATCCCCGTACAGCGCGACCAGTCCACCGCCATGCCCGGCTTCTTCGCCGCCGGCGACGTGACCGACGAGCCCGAGAAACAGATCGTGGTGGCCGCGGGCGCGGGCGCCAAGGCCGCGCTCGCCGCCCACCGCTTCCTCATGGGCAGCCCTGCATGAGTGCGCCGCGCCACCGGCGCCTGCTGGTCATCACGGGCCATGCCGACGCCTGCCGCGCCGCGGCCGCGCGCCTGGTCAGCGGAGTGGAGGCGCTGTGGATCACCGATTGCCCCGTGGACGCTTTCGACACACTGGTCGCCGCGCACGCCCATGCCCTGCTCGGCGGCGAGCGCGCGGCCCTGGTGTTCGACGGGCATGCCGGTTTCGACGTGGAGGCCTTCGGCGCCTGCGCCGGCATGGTGCGCGGCGGCGGGCTGTTCCTGCTGCTCGCGCCGCCCCTCGATGAGTGGCCGGCGCGGGATGAGAAGGAAAAGGCGCGCATCGCCGACTTTCCCCACTTGCCCGCGGCGGTGAGTGGGCGCTTCCTGCGGCGCTTGGTGCGGGTGCTGCGCGAGGCCGGCGTGCCCGTGCTCGATGCCCGGGGCGACTTGCCCTCGTTCACGCCACCGCCGGCCGCGCCCCCGGGCCCGACACCCGATCAGGCAGCCGCCATCACCGCCATCCGCCATACGGCCCTTGGCCACGCCCATCGCCCGCTGGTGCTGCTGGCCGATCGCGGGCGCGGCAAGTCGGCCGCCCTGGGATTGGCCGCCGCCGGTCTGCTTGCCGAGGGCTACGGCCGCATCGCGATCACGGCACCGCGCCCGGCGGCGGCGGAAACGGCGCTGGCCCACGCGCGGGCGGCGCTGCCGCAGGCGGTGCAGCGCGGGCACGCGCTCACGCTGGACGCATCCAGCCTGGTTTTCGCCGCACCCGATGCGCTCGCCGCGGGCGAGCTGGCGGCGGACCTGGTGCTGGTGGACGAGGCGGCCGCCATCCCCGCGCCCCTGCTCGAGCGCCTGCTTGAGCGTTTCCCGCGCATCGTCTTCAGCACCACGGTGCACGGCTACGAAGGCACGGGGCGGGGTTTCGCGGTGCGTTTCGCGCGCGTCCTGGATCGCCGCACGCCCGGGTGGCAACAGCTCACCCTGCGCACGCCCGTGCGCTGGGACGCGGGCGATCCGCTGGAGGCGCTGGTGTTCCGCGCCCTGCTGCTGGACGCCGAACCGGCACCGGACGAAGTCTTCGCGGGGGCGCTGGCCCACGCACAGGTCGAGCGCCTGGACCGGGACCTGCTGGCG
>JBFXES010000259.1:0-3394 GCA_050179875.1 Thiohalomonadaceae bacterium | reverse complement strand
CGTGGGCTTAATGACCGGTGTTTGCAGGAAGAATGGGGGCCGCAAGATGGACTTGACCGTCGCGACTGGCAGATGATCGAACGCAGGTGAAAACCGCGCGGCTTTCGCGGCAGAACAACTCCGGGGAGTTCGAGGTGACTGGCAGAACGGCCGGTCTCGTTGAGTCTTGAGCCGGATCCCGAGGAATTAGTGCTTCTGGCGCAGCACCATCGCCTCGCCTTCGCGCTCCATTTCCACGTGCCCCAGGTAGGTCATGCCGAGCAACACCTCGGCGACGGTTCCCGGGCCTTCGAGCACCGACGCGTCGCTGTCTGCGCTCAGCAGGCGGATAGCTTCAGGACTGGTCTGGCCGTGTGAGAGCACCCGGCGCTGACCGTCCACGGTGAGCCGCCGCGCGATCCTTGAACAGCCCGAGCACGGAGATTTCCGCAGGTCCCGCCAGCGCGGCCAAGGGCCAAATCAGGAGAGGAAGCAGCCAGGGTTTCATGGCGCCAGCTTACCGCAACCGACGCCACGGGGATCAGACGAGAAAGCGCACCGAGATCTGGAGCAGGACCCAGGCGGGTACGGCCGCGATCAGGTCATCCAGCATGATGCCGAGGCCCCCGGTGACGTGCCGGTCCACCCAGCGGATGGGCCAGGGCTTGGCGATGTCGAACAGGCGGAACAGCACGAAGCCGAGCAGCACACTCTCCCACCCCGGCGGCGCCGCGGCCATCACCAGCAGATAGCCCACCACCTCGTCCCACACGATGGCGGGGGCATCGTGCACGCCCAGCGCCCGCGCCGCGCGGCCGCAGACCCATACGCCCAGGACGAACAGCAGGGCCGTCACCGCCAGGTAGGCCGTGAGCGGCAGCGCCTGCATCAGCAGGTAGAGGGGAATGGCGGCCAAGGTGCCAAAGGTGCCCGGTGCGCGGCGCACCAGGCCGCTGCCGAAGCCGAAGGCGAGCAGGTGACCGGGATCGCGGAGCATGGCCGGGCTCATTGCCCGCCCCCGAAGTGATCGAAACCCGCACTCACGGGATGCACCGGGCGCCCCTGTCCGTCCAGGATGCGCAATCCCGGGGCCGGCTCGATGCTGCCTACGGGCGTACAGGGGAAGGGCAAGGCCGCGATGGCGGCGGCGCTCGTCGCCGGGGCCGTGAAACACAGTTCGTAATCGTCACCGGCCGCAAGCGCGAGGCGGTGCGCCTCCTCCGTGCCTAGCGCGCGGCGCAGCGGTTCCGACACCGGCAACGCATCCAGTTTCACGGTGGCGCCCACGCCGCTCGCGTCAAGGATATGGCCCAGATCGGCGGCGAGCCCGTCCGACACATCGATGGCGGCGGAGGCCAGGCCACGCAGGGCACGCCCCCACTCCACCCGCGGCGCAGGCCTGTCCAGGCGCGTGCGCAGCACGGTCGCGTCCGGCTCCGGCACTGTCAGCTCCCTGAGCGCGATCTTGAGCCCCGCGCCCGCCTCGCCCAGCGCGCCGGTCACGTAGACGGTATCGCCGACGCGGGCGCCGCTGCGTCGCAGCGCCTGCCCAGGCGGCACGAAGCCGTGTGCCTGGACGGTGACGGCCAACGGGCCGCGCACGGTATCGCCGCCCACGAGCTGCACGCCGTAATGCCGGGCCAGGTCGAGGAAACCGTCGGCGAAGGCCTTCAGCCAGGCCTCCTCCGCGGCGGGAAGACTGAGGGAGAGCGTCGCCCAGGCGGGCTCGGCACCCATGGCGGCGAGGTCGGAAAGGTTTACCGCCAGCGCCTTGTGGCCCAGCGCGGCGGGATCGGTGCCCTCAGGGAAATGCCGGCCCTCCACCAAGGTGTCCATGGTGACGGCCAGCAGCATGCCCTCGGGCACGCGCAGCAACGCACAATCGTCGCCCACGCCGAGGGCGACGTCGCCGCGCGTCACCGGCTGGCGGGTGAAGAAACGCTCGATGAGCTGGAATTCGCCGAGGGCCACGGGCTCACTTGCGAGCGCCGGTCTCGGGCTTGCGCAGCTTGCGCGCGAGCTTGTCGAGCACGCCGTTGACGTACTTGTGGCCCTGTTCGGCGCCGTACACCTTGGCAAGCTCCACCGCCTCGTTGATGGCTACGCGATAAGGCACCTCGGGATGGAGCGCCAGCTCGCACACGCCCAGGCGCAGCACGGCGCGTTCCACCGGATCGACCGCCTCGATGCCGCGATCGATGACCCCGGCGAGGTGTTCGTCGAAGGTCTTCAGGTTGGCCGGGACTTCGTGCAGCAGCGTGGAAAAATACGCCACGTCCACGCCCTTCATGTCCTCTTCGGCAAGGAACTGGCTTTCGATATCCGAGACGTTCTGCCCGGTGAGTTGCCACTGGTACAACGCCTGGACGGCGCGCGCGCGCGCCCGTGAGCGGGGATTGGAACTCATGTTCACTTGTCGGTACGCAGGCCGCGCAGCACGTTGACCATTTCGATGGCGGACAGCGCCGCTTCCACGCCCTTGTTGCCGGCCTTGGTGCCGGAACGTTCGATGGCCTGCTCGATGGTGTCCACGGTGAGCACGCCGAAGGCGACGGGCACGTCGTGGCTCAGGGACACCTGCGCCAGACCCTTCACGCATTCGCCGGCCACGTAGTCGAAGTGCGGCGTACCGCCGCGGATCACCGCGCCCACGGCGATGATGGCGTCGTACTTGCGGCCGGCGGCCATGCGCTGCGCCGCCAGCGGGATCTCGAAGGCGCCCGGCACACGCACGATCTCGATGCTGCCTTCATCCGCGCCGTGGCGGCGCAGGGTATCGAGCACGCCTTCGAGCAGGCTTTCCACCACGAAGCTGTTGAAGCGGCTGACGACGATGCCGAAGCGGGCGCCGCCCGCGACCAGGTTGCCTTCGATGGTCTTCATGCTGCCCATGTGTCTGTTCCTTCGCAGTTCGTAGATTGAGAAGAGAAAAGCATTACCACGGGGAGACACGGGGAACGCGGGGAAATCGATCTTCCTGTAGGAGCGGCCTCAGGCCGCGATTTTCGTCGGATACCACGCCATCGCGGCCTGAGGCCGCTCCTACATGCTTTCCGTCTATGCGTTCCCGGTGTTCCCCGTGGTCTTGTTCCTCAAATGCGTCATTCGTCGCCGTGGACATAGCCGACCACTTCGAGATCGAAGCCCGACAGGCCGTGCATTTTCTTCGGCGAACTCAACACCTGCATGCGGCGCACGCCCAGGTCCTTGAGGATCTGCGCGCCGATGCCGTAGGTGCGCAGGTCCGCGGTGGCCTCCTGGCGCGGCGGCTTCACGCCGCGGTCCTCGAGGGCGTAGTCCTGGATGTGCCGCAGCAGGCCTTCGGTGGTCTCCGGCTGGCGCAGGATCACGGCCACGCCGCTCGGCTGGCGTCCCAGGTAATCCAGCGCGCGCGCCAGCGGCCAGCCGCAATCGC
>JBFXES010000258.1:0-3398 GCA_050179875.1 Thiohalomonadaceae bacterium | reverse complement strand
TTCGCCGGATAAATAGCGGCCCTTGGCCGGCTACTGGCCCTCACCGGCCGCCCACCCCCGGCCGTTGCCCCCGTGCGCGCTTTGCCACCACCTACCCGCCGATCCGGGCGTGGTGTGGCGGCGGATCATAAGCGCCGCTTAGTGAACACCCATCCAGTACACCGTTTTTGCATGGTAGCGCCCACTCACGAACAGAATGCGCCGCACCCGTGCGCATGACGTGAGCGGGCACTACGCAAGCAAGGCGCATGCCTCATAGAATCTGCTTATGGCTGTGCCGAAGAACCTCGGGAGTTTGCCGTCTTGGTGGTCCAGGCTGGCGGTGTGGTCAGCGGTGGCCCCGCCCACGGGGGCTTTCAGGAGGTCCACAGCCATGCAGTCATAACACGCTCATGCAGGGCGCCCGGCGCCGGTTTCCGCCATCACAGCCAACCAGCGCCCCAGGGACCGCACAGAGGCCGGCAAAGGCCACGCGGGGAGGACCACACAGGCGCGTGCAGGCGTCCCAGGAGCGGCCACAAGGGGCAGCCCGGCCCCTAACACCAGTCACGGGGTAATCGCGGCCTGTGCGGCCCCTGACGCGGTTCTGGTGGTCTGCGTGGCGTTCCGCCGATGGTTGGCCCGCCTGATGGGCTACGTGTGCAAAAACGATCCGTCATATCCCTTGAAGGCGGCCCCGGTGGGCTGCCAAGAAGACGGAGGGATAATCCCGTGTGTGTTGACGTTTACCTCGTGGTCGCTGCCGTATTGGTGCTCTACCTCTGGGCAACAACGTGATCTGAACGCCCCGAAACGAAAAAACCCGCCAAGGCGAACCTTGGCGGGGTCGGGTGTGGGTGTGACGGGGAGAGCCTACCGCGGCCGGGGTATACTGCCCCCTATGCGCGCTCTACTCTGCAGATGGTTTGATCGGCACGTCGTGTGGCTCGTCATCGCGGCCTTCGTGGGCGTGGTCCTGTTTGCCCCGCACGGTGGCGACGTGAGCGGCTGGGTGCTCAAGTGGTTCCTCATTGCCGCCATGGGCGCCATTGCCATGACGCTTGGCCTTGCCGTGTTCGCAGCACTATCGGGCTTCATCGGCCGGCTGTTGCGCGGGTAGGCGCCCCTCCGTCCCGGGTGGCGGCAGGTTCGGGCCATCCCGGCATCATCCAGGCTTCCGCACCGCCTACCACTCCATGATCTCCAAGCGCACGCAAGGCCATGTCTGCCTTCCACCCGAGTTGCGCGGCCAGGTCTCGGGCAGCGGCGGATAGGTCGGCTGCCTCGTCACTCTCTCCCCCGGCCTCGATGGCGAGCACGCAAAGGCGCCGGATACTCACGGCCATGTGGCAGATGTCCGTCAGCGCCTCGCGGGCGGCTTCCTGACCGGCGTTCGCTTTCGTGTTCATGCTGCGTCCTCCGTGTCAGCCTGGCCCCTCTGAAGGGCGCTCAGGTGTGCGGCGTCGGCAAGCAGGGATTGCGCGCTGATCATCGTGCCCGCGATGGTCTCCAGCAGCCACCCAACCGAGGACAGCGCTTCTTCGGTAGGGCCGTCCGGGTTGCGCACTGCTGCCGCAAGAACGTCGCCAAGGCCCGTCAGGCCATGCATGAGTCCATGCAGCGTGTTATCTGCACTTTCCCGCATTGCTTCGACGAAAGCTGCTTGATCGGGCGTCAGGCGCTTTCCATTGCGCCAGAACTCGCTGATGAGTATGCCAACCTGGCGCTGGGCGATGCCGTACACCGTGCCAGCCGCAGCAGGGCGGCCGGTGCGTCTGGTGTCCCAGCCTGCCCATGGCGCGGGCACGTGGTCCATGGTGGGCTGCGTGGTAGTATTGCGTTTGCTCATGACCATCTTCCTCGATTGTGTTGTGGGTAGGAGCCTGGCGGCGTTGCAGCGCTGTCGGGCTCTGCTTGCTTCGGCTATCTCGCTTTCTCGATCAGCGCCTCGACAATGGCGCCCCTGTCGGTTCCCTTGGCTTCGGCCAGGCGCGCCAGCTTGTTGATCGCATCCTCGCCCAACCAGATGCACACGCGCCGCTTGCCTGCCTCAACAAGGCGGGCTTCATAGGCGCGCTGTTGTTCGCCCCTGGTGCTGTACTGCTTTTTTCGTGGTGACATTCGCCCTACCTGTTTTCGTCAGTGCGTGATGATTGTCAAGGGGGTGTGATCCAGTTGTGCAGGCACTCGCCTACGGTGCCTCCTCCTGGTCATTGGGTGGCGGCAACTTTCGACGCGTCTGCACCCTGTCATCCATGCGAGCGGCCTTCTCAGCAAAACTGGCCAAAGCCTCCGCGAAAGCGCGTTCCAGTGCGAGGGTGACGAGCTCCTGGGCGTGCTCGGCTGCGGCAGTCCTTTCCTCAAGCGGCAAAGTGGAGAGGTGTTTGATGAGCCCTCGGGCCATCGTTTCCACGTCGGCATACAGGGCGGCGGTCGTGTCGCTCAGCGTGACCCGTCCAGCGGCCCGTATTCTGATTTCAAGCACTCGGTCCCATCGTTCGAAGGCGGTGCGCAGGTCTTCGCGTGTACCCACCACCGGAAAGATGCGCGGAGCGATTGTGTCCCATAGTTCCGCAAGGTGCTTCATTCGTCGGTTTCCTCGTTGTTCTCTTCGGCCGTGCGCCGCAGTAGTTCCTGGTAAAGGCGTTCCCGCTCTCGGTCGATTTCTTGGCACATGGCCTCGTGCTGTTCCGGGGAGAGTTGGCAGCGGCGATCTACTCGGTCGGGCAATGAGTCCAGCATCGTGACCATGGGCTTAAGCAAGGTCACGACGACTTCGCGGCGCACGTCCTCCACGTGCAACAGCGTTCCAATCTCGCGCAGGTGCTTGATCCGCTCGTTTTCGGCTCGCCAGTGATCAAGGCGTTCTTTTGGCGTCATTTCGTCGTTGGCTGCGCCTGCGGCCGGCGCGAACAGGGCCGCGGCCACCTGGCCGATCTGGTACGTGGCGTGCGCTCCCGAACGGCCGGCGGGCTCTATGCCGTGCTCCTGAATTGCCTTCGTGACGGTGCGCCGGTCCCGCCCGAAAATACGGGCGAGGCCTGAAATGCTGCGGCATCCATCGTCAAAGGCGGCAATGCTCAACTCATTTTCTCCGTTCGCCGGTTTTTTCAGGCTTTCGCCTCACTGTGGTGGAGGACCATAGGGGGCCGAAAAACTGTCGAAAACCGCGCTGTCACGGACCCGTGGTAGGCCCATCGGCCCCAGGGTCCCCGGTGGTGGGGGCGGCACCCCTCGAACCAGATCCCACCTGGTGCCATGGGTGCGTGCGGCGTAGTCAGAGGAGGACCCTCCATGAGCAGAAGGTCCGGCGGGGGCCGCTGGCTGTCGCCACGTGGCTCGGCATTTGGTTTGCGCGCAGCGTCTGCCGAACCTCGAACTCTGCGCACCATCCCACGGCAATTTGGTTCCGCTGCGGC
>JBFXES010000257.1:0-3456 GCA_050179875.1 Thiohalomonadaceae bacterium | reverse complement strand
CTCGATCAATCAGGTGGTGTGCCACGGCATCCCCAACGACAAGCCCCTCAAGAACGGCGACATCATCAATATTGACGTCACCGTCATCAAGGACGGCTTCCACGGCGACACCAGCATGATGTTCTTCGTGGGCGAGCCCTCCATCAAGGCGCGGCGCGTGGTGCAGATCGCCCGCGAATGCCTGCTCATCGGCATCCGCATGGTGCGCCCGGGCGTGCGCCTCGGCGACCTCGGCCATGCCATCCAGCGCCACGCCGAGCAGAACGGCTGCTCGGTGGTGCGCGAATACTGCGGCCACGGCATCGGACGCGGCTTCCACGAGGATCCGCAGGTGTTGCACTACGGCCAGCCTGGTACGGGCGTCACCCTGGAGCCGGGCATGACCTTCACCATCGAGCCCATGATCAACCTGGGCAAGCGCCACGTGAAGCTGCTGCCCGACCAGTGGACCGTGGTCACCAAGGACCGCTCCCTGTCCGCCCAGTGGGAGCACACGGTGCTGGTCACCGAGACCGGCGTGGAGGTACTCACGCTGCGCAGCGGCGAGGAGATCTGAGCTGGACGTCATCCGCCTGTTCGACGCAACCGGCTTCGACAGCCGCCTGGCCGGGCGCTCCCCGCCCCTGCCGGTGTTCCGGCAGGCCCTGGCGGAGGCGGGCGAACGGCTGAAGGAGGAGTTCGCCGCGGGCACGCCCGTGGAGGAACTGGTCACGGCCCGTGCCGCCCTGCTCGACCATCTGCTGATACGCGCCTTCCACCTGCACTTCGCCGGCGCCCGCGGCCTGGCGCTGGTGGCGGTAGGGGGCTACGGGCGCGGCGAACTGCACCCCTATTCCGATATAGACGTCCTGCTGCTGGTGGAAGAGGACGCGCTCCCGGACCTGCGCGAGCCGCTGGAGCGCTTCGTGCTGTTCCTCTGGGACCTGGGCCTGGAGATCGGCCACAGCGTCCGCACCGTCGAGGAGTGCGTGCAGCAGGCGGCGCAGGACCTCACCGTCGCCACCAATCTCATGGAATCGCGCCTGCTGGCCGGCGCCGAACGGCTCTATCACGCCATGCGCGCGGCCACCGGACCGGAACGGCTGTGGTCGAGCCGCGAGTTCTTCGAGGCCAAGTGGCAGGAGCAGATCGAGCGCCACCGCAAGTTCCACGACACCGCCTACAACCTGGAGCCCAACGTCAAGGAAGGTCCGGGCGGGCTGCGCGACATCCAGATGATCGGCTGGGTGACCAAGCGCCACTTCGGCGCCCGCACCCTCGAGGACCTGATCGCCCACGGTTTCCTCACCCGCGACGAATACGAGCGCCTGATCGCGGGACAGAACTTCCTCTGGAAGGTGCGCTTCGGCCTGCACATCCTCGCGGGCCGCCGCGAAGACCGCCTGGTGTTCGATCACCAGCGCTCCCTCGCCCGCATGTTCGGCTATCAGGACGACGGCATCCGCCTCCAGGTCGAGCACTTCATGAAGGACTATTACCGCACCATCATGGAGCTCAGCCAGCTCAACGAGATGCTGCTGCAGTTGTTCCAGGAGGAGATCCTGTTCGCCGCCGAGCCGGCGGAAATCCGCCCCATCAACAAGCGCTTCCAGTGCCACAAGGGCTTCGTTGAGGTGCGCGACGACCGCGTGTTCGCGCGCTATCCCTTCGCCCTGCTCGAAGTCTTCCTGCTGCTCGCCGAGCATCCCGATCTCAAGGGCGTGCGCGCCAACACCATCCGCCTCATCCGCCACCACACGGCCAACATCGACGATACCTTCCGCCGTGACCTGCGCTGCCGCAGCCTGTTCATGGAAATCCTGCGCCAACCCCACGGCGTCACCACCGCGCTGCGCGCCATGAACCGCTTCGGTGTATTGGGGGCCTATCTGCCCGTGTTCGGGCGCATCGTGGCGCAGATGCAGCATGACCTGTTCCATGTCTACACGGTCGATCAGCACACGCTGTTCGCGGTGCAGAACCTGCGGCGCTTCATCAAGCCCGAGTACTCGCACGAGTTTCCCCGCTGCACGCGCATCATGCATTCCATCCCCAAGCCGGAGGTGCTGTACATCGCCGCCCTGTTCCATGACATCGCAAAGGGTCGCGGCGGGGATCACTCCGAACTGGGCGCGGCAGACGTGCTGCGCTTCTGTGCCGACCACCGGCTCAGCGACTACGATACGGCGCTCGCGAGATGGCTGGTGCGCAATCACCTGCTCATGTCCGTCACCGCACAGCGCAAGGACATTAGCGATCCCGACGTGGTCAACCGCTTCGCGGCGGCGGTCGGCAGCCTCACCTACCTCGATCATCTGTACGTGCTCACGGTGGCGGACATCCGCGCCACCAGTCCCACGCTGTGGAATTCATGGAAGGACGCACTGCTCGCCGAGTTGTACGAATCCACCCGTCACGCCCTGCGACGCGGCCTCTCCAATCCCATCGACGAGGCGGAACTGCGCCGCGGGACCGAGGAGGAAGTGCGCCGCCTGCTGCACGATGCGGCCGTGGATCCCGCCAGCGTGGATGCGTTCTGGTCACGCCTCGGCGCCGATTACTTCAGCCGCTATTCGGCGGACGAGATCGCCTGGCATACGCAGGCCATATGCACCGAGGGCGATCAGGCCCCGCTGATCCTCATCCGCCAGGAGACCCAGCGCGGCGGCACGGAGATCTTCATCTACACCAAAGTGAACGATCTCCTCTTCGCCATCGTCACCACGGCCCTCGATCAGATGCGCCTGAACATCGTCGACGCGCGCATCATGCCCTCCAGTGACGGCTACACGCTCGATACCTACATCGTGCTGGAGGAAAACGGCGCGCCCATCGACGACCCGCGCCGCATCCGCGACATCCAGACCCGCCTCGCGCGCCTCATCCGCGACCCCGACGCCGCGAATCTCACCGTTCAGCGTCACATGCAGCGACAGCTCAAGCACTTCACCATTCCGCCCCAGGTCGCCTTCGAAGACGACAGCAACAACGGCCGCACCATCATGGAAGTGGTCACCTCCGACCGCCCCGGCATCCTCTCCAAGATCGGCCAGGCCCTCATGCTGTGCGGCGTACGCCTGCAAAACGCCAAGATCGCCACCCTGGGCGCCCGCGTGGAAGACGTGTTCTTCATCACCGACAAGGACAACGAACCCCTCACCAATCCCGAGCAAATGGAATGCCTGCGCACCCGCATCATCGAAATGCTCGAAGGCAAGGGATGAAGAAAAAGCCATAACCACGGGGGACACGGGGAACACGGGGATCACAAGGTCTTGCAGTGCGTAGGTCACGTTGCGAAGCTACGTGACAATGGCGCGAAGCGCCTACGTGACAGTGACGCGACTCGAAGACTCGAAGACTCGAAGACTCGAAGACTCAAAGACTCAAAGACTCAAAGCCAAGCCAAATATAAAACAACAACGCCGGGAACATGGGGGATGCGAGAGGATTCACACCCGCCCCACCCGAAGCTGT
>JBFXES010000256.1:0-3459 GCA_050179875.1 Thiohalomonadaceae bacterium | reverse complement strand
GGCTTTCGCGCGGCACGCCCAGGAAGGGTGCGATGTCGGCCGGGTAACGCAGCAGGTCGCCGTGCGCAAGCGCCAGGCCGCGGTGGCGGTTCGCCAGCGAATCGAAGGCGGGGTTGTCGAGCGGGTGCGGTGCCATGGGGCCAGTGTGGCGCTCTGGGCCTTGCCGGGGATGTGTCGGAAGTCGCGCCGCTCAGGCCGGCAGGTCGGGGTCGCCGGGCGTGAAGCTGATTTCCTCGATCTCGTCGAAGCCCTTGCTGTCGAGCAGGCCATCGTCGAACTCGAACTCCTCGGGGGCCGGGGCGGTCTGCCATTCCTGCACCAGCAGGCGGGCCTCGTCGGCCTCGTCGCTTTCCACCACCACGCGGATCTGCGGCGTGGTGGCCAGGGCGCCGGAGGGGTCCGCCACCTGCGGGCCGAAGATGTGGGCGGCGATGCCGGAGGTGACCAGCAGCTCCTGCACCAGCTGCGCGTCCAGTTCGTTCTGGGCGATGTAAACGGGAATCACGGCCGGTCCATCCTGCGAAGGGTCCGGGGAGACATTGGGGGCCCGTTTGGCCCGTGAAACCGTGAAGTGCATCACATTTTTGCCGGGTTTCGGGCGGGTGGCGCCTGGGGGCTGACCAGCGGGGCGCGGTGAACGTATCCTTCACATGGCGCTCCTGCAGGGGGAGCGGGAGCCACCGCCTCGTGAATACGCTGAAAGCCATCAACGCGCAGGTCACCGCGCCCCAGGAAAGCCCCGACGCCATCCCGCTCACCCTCAAGCCGGGCGACGCGGTATACGTGCGCCACGCCCATCCGGACCGCCCAGGCTACGTCTGGGCCGAGGATGGCCAGCTCAGCGCCGGCTGGGTCCCGCTGGACCTGATCGACATGAATTCCGGCCGCCCCCAGGCCAGGGCCGAATACTGCAGCGCCGAACTCACCGTGGAACCCGGCGACACCGTGCGCCTGATCTGGGAAGACCCCAAGCACGGCGCCTGCTGGTGCGAAGACCGCCACAGCGAGCGTGGGTGGATCCGCAACGAGCGGCTGGCGTTCGAGAAGAAGGACTGAGCGGCCGGCCCTAGGGTTTGGCCCCGGCCTGTTCGAGTTCACCAATCTCCACCTGGCCCTGCCGTGGATTGCTCCAGGTGGAATCCACCCAGGATTGGTAGTCCTCCGGGTCCCAGAAGCGATTCGCGTAGAAGTCGTGCCCGCGCACAACCATCTGCTGTCCGCTCGGAGAGGGCACCACCACGGTGACGTCCTTGCGGGGCCGGCCGGTGAACATGTAGCGCCGCGCCAGCCGCAGATGGCGCGCGATGCGCGGCTTGGCGGCGGCATCCCCATGCTCGGCCATCAGTGGCTGCCCGATCTCTATCGCCCTGCTCTGCTCGTCCGCCGACAATTGCGACCAATACCGCTCGCGCTGCGCCACGAACGCCGGGTAACCGCGCTCCGCCGCGATGTCGGACCACGCATAGCCAAGCACGCGATCCACAGGCTTCCCGATGCCACGCCAGGCCAACTCGGCCAGGATCGCCTGCGAAGGTTTGTCGGCGTACGAGGCGGCGCGGGTGAAGTGGGCGCGCGCCTCGTCGAACCGGCCTTGCTCGAGGGCATGGAAACCCTCGACGCGGAATTTCAGGTCGGGGTGCGCATCAAGATATGTCTTCGAGGCCATGGTGGCCTGCACGTCGCGACCTTCGGCAACGGGCGCTGCCGTGCCCGCCGCGGCGTTAGCCGCGTGGGCGAACGCGAAGAACACCGAGAGAAAAGCCTGTCGCATGTGTCGGCTCCGGCCGGGGTTCAATTGCACGCGGCCAGCACGGCATCACCGTGCCGACGCAGCCCATCGTGGGTAACGTACTTGAGCGGCTGGCGGCGATAGGCCGCATCCGCCGCACGGGCCGCCTTGCAGGCGGCGCTTTTCGAGCTGCCCGATTCCTGCGGTGGTGCCCAGTGAACCTGGTTCGATGAAGCGGTTCGCCGGCGCGCGCGTTCGTTCTCCAGCGCCTGCCGACGGCGCTGCTGGGCGAGTTGCGCGGCGCTCGGCCCGGCCTCGGGGGTCGCATCCCGCACCCAGGCCTCCTCGCTTTCCGCCGGGCACGGCTGCGACTGGTAGCTGGCATGGCCGTCGGCGGCGACGCACTTGTAGAGCAGGCCCTGCGGGCGAGGCGCAGGCCGCGCAGGCGCTGGCCGCGAATAGGCGGGTGTGGCGACCGGATTCGCCGGCACCGTAACCATCCTCGCCGGCGCGGGCCGCGCAGTGGGCGAACTGGAAATCGTGGCGACATAGGCCGCCGACCCGAGGATAGCCACGGCCCCGGCCACGCCGATCAACTTGCCGTAGGGCAACTCCGCAGGCTGCAGCCGGCCACGCGCATCGCGGCGCGGCGGCGGCGGCATGAACAGGGCGAAGCCGCCCGTGGCCACAGCCATCAGCAGGAACAGGTAAGCCACGGGCGCATTGCCACGCCCCATCATCGCCCCCGCCGCCACCAGGTCGGCGAAAGCCAGACCCATCAGCCACCAGAACCGCGTCATCGCATTCCCCTGAAAACGAACGCGCCACCACGGTAGTCACCGGGGTGGCGCGTGTCGATCAGACGATTTCAGCCAGCCTGTGCGATTGGGCAAAAGGCACGAGCAGGAAGCCAAATACAGCTCTCTCTCCGCAACAAGGAGACCCTTGAGCACTACTCCATGAACGGCAAAAGGCACTATTTCCACCGCCGCGGACAGGAAGAAGCCACTATCTTCCCGACCTCACTCGAATTCCCATTGGTAATCAAGGAGATACGCAGGCGAGAGTGAGGGTTGTAGAGACACCAAGGGTGCGGGCGACGCTGACGCCGGAGCCCCCGCCCTTAAGTGCTTGATTCAACGTCCTTTGGGCCACCCCGGCCTGTCGGCACGGCTGGGAGCAGGTCGTGGGCCTCCGCCTTTATCAGTGCGATCAGCGGAAATCTCGCGCCGAAGGGGTCGCTGGGAAGGTCGAGGCAGTCGGCAGCCAGAGCAGGGCGGCCGATCGGCCCGCGGTCGTGGGCAGCGGCGGGATCATTTGAACGACCGTAGCGGGGGATTTGACGTGGACGCCGCCGCGTCCGATACTTGCCGTAATGCCGGCAGGGCTCAGGCTCCGCGCGGCAAGCTCCTCAGCCGACGGTTATATGCGTCGATGAGCGAGGCTGTTAAGGCGCCAGAGAGCTTTCCGGCCGTTTCGGGTCTCCGGAATAGACGACGCCCTAGCAGTTCCGAGACCTGTGTACGGGAAGAACAGCGTGCAGCCTCACATGGCCGTCCGCGTCTTCCCTATTCACTTCATAGGTCCCGCAATGAACGACGAAGAACAGCGTCAGCTAGCCCGAAAGCTCATCTGTTGATGCGCGCCCAAAATTGACCACCCCTGCGCGTTGAAAATTGACCAGGGCATGGACCGGGGGATTCCAGCCCCGGGTTGTTCGCAGTGTAGCC
>JBFXES010000255.1:0-3482 GCA_050179875.1 Thiohalomonadaceae bacterium | reverse complement strand
CGATTGGCACCTGCACGGTATGACGGCGCTGGCGCCCGCGCTGCTGATCCTCCTCGGCCTGCTGACGAAAGCCGGGAGCTGGCCCTTCCACCTCTGGCTGCCCATCGCGCATCCCGCCGCCCCCGCCCCGGTCTCCGCCATCATGAGCGGCGTGATGATCAAGACCGCCATCTATGCCATCATCCGGCTGCTCGTCGTCGGTGATCACCTGACCGCCCCCTATCTCGGGGCGCTCATCCTGATCCTCGGCGCCATCTCAGCCTTCTGGGGCGTGCTCTTCGCGCTCCTCCAGCATGACTTGAAACGCTTGCTGGCTTACCACAGCGTGGAGAATATCGGCATCATCCTGATGGCCGTCGGCATCGCCATCCTGGGACGCGACCTTGCGCTGCCCCTGCTGGCGCAACTCGGGGTGGCGGCGGCGCTCTTCCATACCCTCAATCACGCCATCTTCAAGAGCCTGCTCTTCCTCGGGTGCGGCGCGGTGGACGCGCAGACTCATGTCCGCGATATCGAGCATCTGGGTGGACTGCTGCACCGCATGCCGTGGACGGGTGCCGCCTTCATCATGGGCAGTGCCGCCATCTGCGCGCTGCCGCCGCTCAACGGATTCGCGAGCGAGTGGCTGCTCTACCAGGGATTTTTCGGTCTCGCCACCCAGGGACCGACCGCCATCATACGCCTGGCCGCCCTGTTGCTGATGGGGTGGCTGGCGCTGATCGGCGCCCTGGCCATCGCCTGTTTCGTCAAAGCGGTTGGCGTCGTCTTCCTCGGATTGCCCCGCAGCACGGCAGCCGCCCGTGCGCGGGAAGCGGGCGTGGGCATGATCGTGGCACAGGCGATACTCGCAATCGGCTGCGTGGGACTGGGCGTCGCCGCGGCAGCCGTGTTGCAGCCGCTGGGACAGGTCGTCGCGCTGCTGGGGACGCCCTCGCAACTGCGCGCCGCCTGGACACTCCCCCTGCCGGTGCTCACCCTCCTGCTCGTGGCGACCACGGCATGCATCACCCTCGGCGTGGCCGCGCTGGCACGGCAGCGGGCGAGTACCCGCTACATCACCTGGGAATGCGGTTTCGGGCCGCTTGGGGCGCGCATGCAATACACTGCGACGAGTTTCGCCCAGCCCATCGCGCGGCTGTTCGGCGGGCTCTACCGCTACATCATGCGCATTGACGTGCAGGGGCGACACCGGCGCCACTTCCCCGAAGAGGTGGCGGCCAGCATGACGCACGAACCCTACCTGGAAACGCGGATCTATTCACCGCTCCTGCACCAGTTTCAACGTCTCGCCGGCGTGGTCCTCATGCGCTTGCAGGCCGGGAGCATTCACCAGTATCTCCTCTACATGCTGCTCGTGCTGGCCTTGTTAGGCTGGGTGGGGGCGCGTCCATGATGACCACGCTGTACCTGCTGCTCAATATCGCGCTGCTCCCCCTGTTGCTCGTCGGCGTGATGCGCAAGGTGAAGGCGCTGATGCAAACGCGGATCGGCGCGCCCATCCTCCAGCCGTTCTACGACGTGGCAAAGCTCCTGCGCAAGGGGGAAACCATCAGCGAAACGGCCGGTTGGGTCTTCGTCTGGGCTCCCCGCATCGGCCTCGCGCTGACCGCCATGGTCGCCGTGCTGGTGCCCTGGACCGGATGGTTGCCGCCAGCCGGGTGGGCCGGGGCGACGAACTTCCTGCTCGTCCTCTACGTCTTGGCGTTGAGTAAATTCCTCGGGATGCTCGCCGCCATGGACACCGGCTCGGCGTTCGGCGGACTCGGGGCCAGCCGGGAAGCGATGATCTCGCTGCTGGTGGAACCGGCGCTGATGATCGGGTTGGGCGCGCTCGCGGTCGGCGCCGGCAGCACCGACCTGGCCGGCATCTACGGCCAGCCGATCCATCCGCTGGTGGCGCTGCTCGTGGGCGCGGCGCTCGTCATGGCGGCGCTCGCGGAACTCTCCCGCATGCCGGTGGACGACCCCACCACGCACCTGGAACTGACCATGGTGCACGAGGCGATGATCCTGGAAAACAGCGGGCGCAACCTCGCGCTGGTGGAATACGCCGTCGCCCTCAAGGCCTGTCTCTTCTTCGGGCTGGCCGCCCACACGTTGTGGCATCTCTGGCCCGGGTTCCTCGCGCTGGAGCCAGGCTGGCGCTACCTCGCCGGGATCGGTGGACTCTTTGGGCTCGGGGTGGCCGTCGCCATCGCCGAGGGCGTGCTGGTGAAACTGAATTGGCGGCGGGTGCCTCATTTTCTGGTCATCGCCCTGATGCTGAGCCTGTGTGCCGCCCTGGTTGCGGTGACACGATAACCCATTGATTGAATGGAAGGAAAGGGATACTCCGTGCTGGATATACTGGCGGCGACGGCAGCGATGCTGGCGGTGTGGATGTGCGGCATCACACGCGTGCGCACGTTGCTCACCGGGCTGGCGCTGCAGGTCGCCGCGCTGGCGGGCATTACCCTGCTGATCGGCCTGCAACAACAGAGCACCCACTACTTCGTGCTCGCGGCGGTGGTGCTGCTGGTGAAGGCCGTCGCCATTCCGTGGTATTTGGCCTGGGCTACCGCGCGCCTGGAGATTCGCGATGACCGCGGCACGTGGCTGTCGGCGACCCCCGCGTTGCTGCTGGGCTGCGGGGTACTGGGGGCCGGGTACTTCGCCTCGCCGCTCATTGCCACGCCGATGGGCCATACCGGCGCCGCCGGGATGGCGCTCGCCCTGGTGCTGGTCGGCATGGTCCAGATGATCGGCCGCCGGCTGGCCATCAGCCAGGTGATCGGGTTCCTGGTCATGGAGAACGGCATCTTCCTCTACGGCTTGACGCAGACGCCGGGCATGCCGCTGCTGGTGGAGATGGGCGTGACCTTCGACGTGCTGGTGGGCGTGCTCGTCTCCGGGCTGGTGATCTTCCGCCTCAACCGGAGTTTCGAGCATATCGACGTGACGAATTTACGGGGGTTACGGCATTGAAGACCCTGTTGCTGCTGGCCGCCATCCCGTTGACCATTGCGCTACTCGGCCTCGTGCCGCGGACGGCACGCTGGCTCCCCTGGACCGCGGCAGTGTTGATGCTGGCACAACTCCCGGTCGTGCTCTGGCTCACCCGCGCCTTCCTGACGCACACCGACGTCGTGACCGCCAGCCTGGGCATCGATGGCGTCGGCGCGGCGTTTCTCGTGATTACCACCCTGGTGGCGGCGGCGGCGTTTGTCCAGGCGGCCTGGCTGCTGCCCGCGGAACGCCCGCACGAACCCCAGATCACCGACCGGCGTTTCTGCCTCTTCTACACGCTGGCAGGGCTGTTCATCACGGCGATGTACGGCGTGCTGCTCGCACAGAACCTGGGCTATCTCTGGATCGCCATGGAGGCCACCACCCTCATCTCCGCGCCGCTCATCCACTATCACCGCAGCCGGAAATCACTGGAAGCCACCTGGAAATACCTCCTGCTCTGCAGCGTGGGTATCGGCTTCGCCCTGCTCGGGACC
>JBFXES010000254.1:0-3492 GCA_050179875.1 Thiohalomonadaceae bacterium | reverse complement strand
TCCTGCTTCGGCCCTTCGCTCGCGCAACCGCCGGCAAGCGCGGCCACTGCCAAGAAAAACATGATCAGGAATCGCTGGATCATTGCCCTGCTCCCTGGCTCGCGAGTCTCAGGTCGAGTATAGCCGCGCCCACTGCCAATCCGGACTGAACAGGTGTATATTTACACACTACGCCGTCTGCCGCGCCATCCATGTCCGCTCCCCACTACGCCGAGCTGCACTGCCTGTCCAATTTCACCTTCCTGCGCGGCGCCTCGCACCCGGAGGAACTGGTGGAGCGTGCGGCGGAACTGGGGTATGCGGCACTGGCCATTACCGACGAGTGCTCGCTGGCGGGCGTGGTGCGCGCCCATGTGGCGGCGAAGGAAGGCGGGCTCAAGCTCATCATCGGCAGCGAACTGCGCCTGGCCAACGGCCCGACGGTGGTGGCGCTCGCGGCCACGGCAGAGGGTTACGCCGGCCTCTCCCGGCTCATCACCCGCGGCCGGCGGCGCGCGCCCAAGGGTGAGTACCACCTCACGCGCGCCGATCTGGAAGACGGCCTGCCCGGTTGCCTGTTGCTCTGGATACCCGGGCGACAACCCGACGAGGCGCACGGGCGCTGGCTGGCGCAACACTTCAGCGGACGCGCCTGGATTGCCGTCGAACTGCATCGCGAAAACGACGATGAACGCCTCGCCACATTGACGGCCCTGGGCGCGCGCCTCGGCTTGCCATTGGTGGCCGCGGGCGACGTGCACATGCACGTGCGTGCGCGCAAGCCGCTGCAGGACCTGGTCACCGCCATTCGCCTGGGCACGCCCGTCGATCAGTGCGGCCATGCCCTGCATCCCAACGGTGAGCGCCATTTGCGTCCCCTCGCCCGGCTTGCGGCCATTTATCCGCGCGAACTGCTCGAAGAAAGTACACGCATCGCCGCGCGCTGCGCCTTCACCCTGGACGAGCTGCGCTACCGCTATCCCGCGGAGCTGGTGCCCGAGGGCGAGACGCCCGCCAGCCATTTGCGCAAGCTCACCGAGACCGGCGCCGCACGGCGCTATCCGAATGGTGTGCCCGAGAAAGTGCACGCGCTCATCGAGCATGAGCTGTCGCTCATCGCCGAGCTGAATTACGAGCCTTTCTTCCTCAGCGTGTACGACATCGTCGCCTTCGCGCGCTCACGCGGCATCCTGTGCCAGGGACGCGGTTCGGCGGCCAATTCGGCGGTGTGTTACTGCCTCGGCATCACCGAGGTGGACCCTTCGCGCATGGAGATGCTGTTCGAGCGCTTCCTCTCCAAGGAGCGCAACGAGCCGCCGGACATCGACGTGGATTTCGAGCACGAGCGGCGCGAGGAGGTCATCCAGTACATCTACGGCAAGTACGGCCGTGAGCGCGCGGCGCTCGCCGCCACGGTGATCACCTATCGCCCGCGCAGCGCCATCCGCGATGCAGGCAAGGCGCTGGGCTTCGATCTGGAGCAGGTGGATCGCATGGCCAGGAACCACGCCTGGTGGGACGGCCGCCAGGTGCAGCGCGAGCGCCTGCGCGAGGAAGGCTTCGATCCGGATAACCCGAAGCTGGCCATGCTCCTGAAACGGGTGGACGAACTCATCGGCATGCCGCGCCATCTCTCCCAACACGTGGGCGGCTTCGTCATCGCCGATGGCGCCTTGTCGGAGCTGGTGCCCATCGAAAACGCCGCCATGCCGGAGCGCACGGTGATCCAGTGGGACAAGGACGACCTGGATGCCCTCGGCCTGCTCAAGGTGGACGTGCTCGCGCTCGGCATGCTCTCGGCCATCCGCCGCTGTCTTGCGCTGGTATCGGACTGGCGCGGCACGCCCATGGCGCTGGCGGACATACCCGCCGAAGACCCGGCTACCTACGCCATGATCGGCAAGGCCGACACCGTGGGCGTGTTCCAGATCGAATCCCGCGCGCAGATGACCATGCTGCCGCGCCTGAAGCCGCGGCGTTTCTACGACCTGGTGATCGAAGTGGCCATCATCCGCCCCGGTCCCATCCAGGGCGACATGGTGCATCCCTTTCTCGCGCGGCGCGAAGGCCGCGAGCCCATCACCTATCCCAGCGACGAGGTGAAGGACGTACTGGAACGCACCTTGGGCGTGCCCATTTTCCAGGAACAGGTGATCAAGCTGGCCATGGTGGCGGCGGGTTTCTCCGCCGGCGAGGCGGACCAGTTGCGTCGCGCCATCGGCTCATGGCGCAAACGCGATCACCTGGCGCGTTTTCGTGAGCGGTTGCTCGAAGGCATGTTGCAACGGGGCTACAAACCCGAGTTCGCCGACCAGATCTGGCGACAGATCGAAGGCTTCGGCGAATACGGCTTTCCCGAATCCCACGCCGCCAGCTTCGCCCTGCTCGCCTACGCCTCGGCCTGGCTCAAGTGTCACGAGCCGGCGGCGTTTCTGTGCGCGCTGCTCAACAGCTGGCCCATGGGATTCTACGCACCGGCGCAGCTCATCCAGGACGCGCGCCGCCACGACCTGGAGGTGCGTCCGGTGGACGTGACCGTAAGCGGCTGGGAATGCGTGCTGGAGGAAGCGGCGGCGGTTTCGCGCCGCCACGCGCGGCCGCAACCGGCGGTGCGTATCGGCCTGCGCTACGTGAAAGGCCTGTCGAGTACGGCCGGTGCGCGTATCGAAGCGGCGCGCAGTGAACGCGGCTTCACCGACCTGCGCGACTTCGCCCTGCGCACGGGGCTCGATCGCGGCGACATGGAGGCGCTGGCCGCCGCGGGTGCGCTCGTCTCATTGGCCGGTCATCGCCATGCGGCGCGCTGGCAGGTGCTCAGCATCGACACACCGCCGCCGTTGTTCGCCCAGGACCTGCCGCCGGCCTCATACGCCACACCGCCCCTGCCGGTGCCTGGTCCCGGTGATGACGTGATTGCCGACTACGCCAGCCTCGGCTTCTCCCTGGGCCAACATCCCCTCGCCTTCCTGCGCCCGCGCCTGCGCCGCCTGGCCACCGCCGAACGCATCCAGACCCTGCCCAACGGCGCCTACGTGCACACGGCCGGCTTGGTCACCATCCGCCAGCGCCCGGGCAGCGCGCAGGGTGTCATCTTCATCACCATGGAAGACGAGACCGGCGTGGTGAACGTGATCGTCTGGCCCAGCCTCATCGAGAAACAACGCCGCATCGTGGTCGGTGCGCGCCTGCTCGGCGTGCGCGGCAAGGTGCAGCGCGAGGGCGATGTGATCCACGTGGTGGCCAGTCGGCTGGAGGACTACAGCGAATGGCTGGGCGAGCTCAGTACCAGCTCGCGGGATTTCCATTGAGGAAGTCCGCGAATGAACGCAAGCGAACGCAAAGTGTACATGGCACGGCCGTGCCCCACCGGCATTACCCGCAGATGCCCACGCCGTAGGTCACGTTGGCGCGCAGCGCCTACGTGACATTCTTCGGAACTCGCTCCCACATGCCGCGGAGATGTCAGGTAGCGCTGCGCGCAACCTGACCTACGGCAACGTCGCCTCGGCGCGC
>JBFXES010000253.1:0-3509 GCA_050179875.1 Thiohalomonadaceae bacterium | reverse complement strand
GTCGGCCTTCGCAACAACCTTCCGCGTTTCCCCGCTCCTCCAGGGCAACTGATTGTCGTCAAAGGCATTTTGCCGTTCCGCCCGTATTCCGTCTGCGGGCACAAGCCACTGATTCGAGTCATACGGCGCGCGCCCGCGCCCGCCGGGGAGGAGTGTCTGTGTTCGGGAAACTCATCGCCTACTACCTGCCGTTCGACGCCGGCCTCGGCTTCCGCCTGCCCTGGGTCTGGGAGCGCGCCAGGCTGTACGCGCTGCGCAACGCCATCGCCGCCCTCGCGCTGGCCGGGATCTCCCTCGGTGCCGAGGCCTATCAACTGCCCATGGCGGCGCTCGCTTCCCATGGCCTGACCCTGGTCACGGTGTTCTTCGCGACGGTGTTCACGGCCGCGGCCCTCGATCCCCGCTTCCGCTGAGCCGTCCCTGCCGGGGCCGCCCCGGTGCGCTACATTTTCCCGCCGGGACAGGGGTTGTTCGTTGGCAGGGGAGTGGGCATGAAGCGCAGGCTGTTGGGCATCATCCTGGCCGTTGGCGCCGGGATCCTCGTAGTTCAACTGTGGCCCTCGGCACCGCCGCCCGAGCCGGCGGATGCGCCGGCCGACCCGCCCGCGGCCCCGGCCGCCGAAAGCGCGCCCGTCATCCTCCATCCCATGCCGGCGCCCGCCTCCGCGGGCGAACCGCCCTTGCCGGCGCTGGACGAGAGCGACCAGGCCGTGGGCGAGGCGCTCACGCGCGTCATGGGCGTGCCGGCCCTGCCCGGATTCCTCTACCCGGACCGCATGATCCGCCGCTTCGTGGCGACGGTGGACAACCTGCCCCGACGCAAACTGCCCCTGCAACTCATCCCGGTGCGGCCGGCGGTGGGGCGCTTCGCCGTTTCCGGCGCCGAGCCGCCCGTGCGAATCGCGCCCGTGAACGCCATGCGCTACCGCCTCCAGGTGGAGGCGCTCGAGGCGATGGATCCGGCGGCGCTGGTGGACCTGTACGTGCGCTTCTACCCGCTGTTCCAGCAGGCCTATGTGGAGCTGGGCTATCCGCGCGGTTATTTCAACGACCGGCTCATGGAGGTCCTGGATGGGCTGCTCGCCGCGCCGGAGAACGCAGGACATGCGGAACTGGTGCGACCGAGCGTCATGTACAAGTTCGCCGACGCCGACCTGGAGGCCCTGTCCGCGGGTGAGAAGATCCTGCTGCGCATGGGCGAGGACAACGCGCGGCGCGTGAAGCAGGTGCTGCGCGCCATCCGTGCCGAGCTGGTCCGCCGCGCGCCGGCGCGTTGAAGAGGGCGTGTCACTGCTGCGGACGTGTCCGCCGCACGTTCCAGACGAAGGCGCTGCGCCGCTGCGCGAACTCCCGGGCCGTGTGACTGCCAAAGTCCCTTGGCGGGCTGCCGATCATCGGCCCAGTGCGTTGATCCCGGCGGTCCGTGCATGCAAGCTAGCGGTCGCGAGAACGCCGCCGGCACAACGAACACAGCCCATTACCCATGACATCCATCTACGGCTATCTCACCCCGCGACGGGGCATGGCCCTGGCGGGCCTCGGCTCCGTGGCCCTGGTGGTGTCCGCGCTCGTGCTCACGCGCTTGTTGCAGCTGGAGCCGTGTCCGCTGTGCATCTTCCAGCGCGTGCTTTATCTCGCCATCGCCGTCTTCGCCCTGGCCGGCGCGCTGTGGCCGCGCGCGCTGGCTGCAACCGGCGCGCTCGCGCTGCTCGCCGGCGCCGGCGGCCTGGCCACCGCGCTCTACCAGAGCTGGATGCAGGCCTTTCCGGCCCGTTTCACGTCATGCAGTATCGGCGTGCCCAGCAATCCCATCGAGCATCTGGTGGACAGGCTGGGCGAATGGTGGCCGGCCATGTTCTACGCCTGGGGCGACTGCACCAGCCGTGAATGGTCGCTGTTCGGCCTGTCCATGGCCAACTGGTCCGCGGTGATGTTCCTGGGCATCATCGTGGTGCTGGTGCTCGCCATGCGCGCGCGCCGCGCCTGACGGCGGCCGACGCGCGCTTTCCGTTTGCCGATTCACATGCCCTCGCGCGGAGCAAAGTTCAGGCGAAACAGCTGCTCGATGCGTTGCGGTTGCCGCGCGAGCACGGGCCTCACGTCGGCATCGGCCGCCAGCCGCTGGGCATAGCGATACGAAATCACGCCGTCGTTTGCGCGTGCGAAGCGTTCCAGCACGTATTCCACGGTCTTGCTGTCGGAGGTTTTCGCAAACGAGATCAGCACCACGTCGTCGACGGCATTCTCGCGCCGCACCGTGAGCGGGTCGTCGAGCAGGTTCGGCCCGACCTGCGTGAGGTGCGCTCTGATGACGTTCTCCACCGACCGTTGTCCCTTGAAGGCCCGGACCGACAGCGTCGGCTCGTCGCGTCGCGCGGTCTGCGACGGCGCATAGTAATTGGCGAGTTCGAGATCGCTGGCGCTGACGCGGGCCAGCCGGTAGTCGGTGCCGTCGAAGGCGATGCCCTGGGCCGCGCCTGCAAGCGAGGGCGCAGCCATGGCGCAGGCAAAAAGAAGGATCCTGAGCATGAATTCCCCCTGTTGATTATTGATTTCGTTCCCGGTGGAACTTTCGACGGGAAAACCTTGCTCGCGCCGTGCGGGACGTACCTGAACGCAGTTCACATTTCCTGACGGGTTTGTAGTCCGGCCCTGTCGGACGAAGCCGACGCCACATCGGCCTGTGAACGGGGTCACGTCCATGCCGGGCCGGGAAGCGGGCGCGCCGGTGTGCGGCTAGGGCGCGCCTCGCGCCGGTGATATAGTGGCGCTCAGCTAAGGAGGATGGTCATGGCGGTATTGGTGCAGATCAACGGTGTCCCGGGCGTGAACATCGTCATCGGCAAGCCCGTGTTTCGCATCGGGCGAGGCGAGGGCAACGACCTGCGCATCGACGACGAGCTGGCCAGCCGCGAGCACGCCGTCATCGATTTCAAGGCCGATGCGGACAACGCGGATACAGGCGACTGGATCTTGCGCGACAAGGAAAGCACCAACGGCACCTTCGTCAACGATCGCCGCATCACCGTGCATGCCCTCATGGACGGCGACGTCATGCGCATCGGCAAGACCTTCTTCAAGTTCTTCCTCGATGATCACAGCGTCATGGGCGAGACGCGCGTCATCAAGAAGACCATCATCCCCGGCATCTACTACACCACGGACAAGGGCTCCTCGTAGGGTATTCGCCGACCATGTCGGCTCCTACACCCGGTTGACCAAGCCGCCGTAGGAGCCCACATCGTGGGCGAATGCCTTTCAAACCGCAGGCGGCAATCGAAACCGCGTTCGCCGACCATGTCGGCTCCTACAACACCGGGCGACCAAGCCACCGTAGGAGCCCACATCGTGGGCGAATGCCTTTTCAAACCGCAGGCGGTAATCGAAACCGCGTTCGCCGACAATGTCGGCTCCTACAACACCCGGCGACAAAACCACTCGGAGGAGCCCACAGCGTGGGCGAAAGATCGGTAGTGCGGCGTGTTGGGAGAGTGTGTGTTCGCCTGTGT
>JBFXES010000252.1:0-3511 GCA_050179875.1 Thiohalomonadaceae bacterium | reverse complement strand
GGAGGAATCCACCGCCTGGCCCATGGTGTCCCGCCCGGTGGACGGCGGCGGCCTGGGCCTCTCCATGAAGTGGAACATGGGCTGGATGAACGACACCCTGGAGTACATGCACCGCGAGCCGGTGCACCGCAAGTACCACCACAACCAGCTCACCTTCGGCCTGCTGTACGCCTTCTCGGAAAACTTCGTGCTGCCCTTCTCCCACGACGAAGTGGTGCACATGAAGCGCTCCATGCTGGACAAGATGCCGGGCGACGACTGGCAGCGCTTCGCGAATCTGCGCCTGCTCTACACCTACATGTATTCCATGCCGGGCAAGAAGCTGCTGTTCATGGGCAACGAGTTCGCGCAAGGACGGGAGTGGAATCACGACACTGCGCTGGACTGGTACCTGCTCGATTACCCCCGCCATAGCGGCGTGCAGGCACTGGTGCGCGACCTCAATCACCTGCACCGGCGCACGCCGGCCCTGCACCGCTTCGATTTCTCCCAGGAAGGCTTCACCTGGCTGGACTGCGACGACGCCGCGAATTCCCTCATCGCCTTCGCGCGCCGTGCGGGCGACGATCTGGTCATCGTGGCGCTCAACTTCACCCCGGTGCCGCGCAACGCCTACCGCCTGGGCGTACCGCTGCCCGGCTCCTATGAGGTGACGCTCAACTCGGATTCGGAATACTACGGCGGCAGCAATGCCGGATCCGGCGGGTTGCGCCACACCGACCCCGTGCCCTGGATGGGCCACGACCACTCCCTGGTGCTCAGCCTGCCGCCCCTGGCCGGTTTGATACTCCATCGCCGGCGGCTCGGCTGACCGTCGCGGACGTGAAGTCCGCAAATGAATGCAAATGACGCAAACAAGGAGACGCGTCGTAGGTCACGTTGCCGCGCAGCGGCTACGTGACACAACGCGGTACAAGAATGTCACGTAGCTTCGCAACGTGACCTACGGTCATCCGCCGTGGCCACGCAGGCGGACGCCGGAGCCCACGGTGACCGGCTGTCGGCTACGATCACCTCGAAGCGGCGCGCCAGGGACGGGCCACGGGTGGAAGAGGCATTCAGGGCGGTGATCGAAGTGCTCGTGATCGCGGTCGAGGCGATCGGGGTGGGCGTGATCGTGCTCGGCAGCGTTGCGGTGTCCGGTCGTTACCTGCGTCAGCGGCGTGCGCCGGACGCTTACCAGACGTTCCGCGCCAATCTCGGCCGCGCCATCCTGCTGGGCCTCGAATTCCTCGTCGCCGCCGACATCATCCGCACCGTGGCCGTGGAACCGACCTTCACCAATCTCGGCATCCTCGCCGGCATCGTCGCCATCCGAACCTTCCTGAGCTTTTCCCTGGATCTGGAAATCAGCGGCCGCTGGCCCTGGCAGCACAGCGGCGAGGTCCGCGAATGAATGCAGCCCGCCAATGAACGCGAATAAAACGGATATCAAGTCGTAGGTCACGTTGCCGCGCAGCGGCTACGTGACACAAGGCGGTACAAAGATGTCACGTAGCTTCGCAACGTGACCTACAGCGCTTCCACCGGCAATCGCTTTTCCTACTTGCGTTCATTTGCGTTCATTCGCGGACTTTTCTCATCCCAAACGCACCCGCTTGTAGTGGTTGATGAGGCCGTTGGTGGAGGCGTCGTGCGACGAGACGGGCTCGTCGCCGGCCAGTTCGTCGAGGATGGTCTTGGCCAGTTGCTTGCCCAATTCCACGCCCCACTGATCGAAGGAATTGACGTTCCACACGATGCCCTGCACGAAGATCTTGTGCTCGTAGAGGGCGATGAGCATGCCGAGGGTGCGCGGGGTGAGCTTGTCCAGCAGGATGGAGGTGCTCGGCTGATTGCCGGGGAACACCTTGTGCGGCAGCAGTTTTTGCAGCGCCTCGCCCGACAGACCCGCCGCCTCCAGTTCCGCCCGCGCTTCGGCCTCTGTGCGCCCGCGCATGAGCGCCTCGGGCTGGGCGAAGAAATTGGACAGCAGGATGCGGTGATGATCGCCGATCGGATTATGCGTCTCCACGGAGGCGATAAAGTCCAGCGGAATGAGCTGCGTGCCCTGGTGGATGAGCTGGTAGAAGGCATGCTGGCCGTTGGTGCCGGGCTCGCCCCAGATCACCGGGCCGGTGGCGTAGTCCACCACGTTGCCGTCCCGATCCACGCGCTTGCCGTTGCTCTCCATGTCGCCTTGCTGGAAATAGGCCGGGAAACGATGCAGGTACTGATCGTATGGCAGGATGGCATGGCTGCGCGCGCCGAAGAAGTTCACGTACCAGATGCCGAGCATGCCCAGGATCACGGGCAGGTTGCGTTCCAGCGGCGCCGTGCGGAAGTGGGTGTCCATGGCATAGGCGCCGCCGAGCAGTTCCTCGAAGGCGTCCATGCCGATGAACAAGGCGATGGGCAGGCCGATGGCGGACCAGAGCGAATAACGCCCGCCCACCCAGTCCCAGAAACCGAACATGTTCGCGGTATCGATGCCGAATTCACGCACCGCGGCCCCGTTGGTCGACACGGCCACGAAATGCCGCGCCACCGCGGCCTCGCTGCCCAGCGCGTCCACCAGCCATTGCCTTGCGGTGCGCGCGTTGGTGAGCGTCTCCTGGGTGGTGAAGGTCTTGGAGGCCACCACGAACAAGGTGGTTTGCGGATCGCAACGCTTGAGGGTCTCGGTGATCTGGGTGCCGTCCACGTTGGACACGAAGTGCATGGTGAGCCCGGGCTGGCCGTAGGGACGCAGGGCCTCGCACACCATGTACGGGCCGAGATCCGAACCACCGATGCCGATGTTCACCACCGAGGCGATGGGTTTGCCCGTGTACCCCTTCCACTCGCCGCTGCGCACCGCCTCGCTGAAGCGGCGCATGCGCGCGAGCACGTCGAGCACCCCGGGCATGACGTCCTTGCCGTCCACGTACACCGGTGCGCCGGAACGGTTGCGCAGCGCCGTGTGCAGCACGGCGCGGTTTTCGGTCCAGTTGATGCGCTCGCCGCGGAACATGCGCTCGCGCCAGCCCTCCACGTCCGCCTGCCGCGCCAGATCGCGCAGCAGGCCGAGGGTCTCCTCGGTGATGCGGTGCTTGGAGTAATCCACCAGCATGCCGTCCAGGGCCAGCGATAATTTGTCGAAGCGACGCGGATCGGCGGCGAACATGTCGCGCATGTGGCGCTCCGCCATTCCCTCGTGGTGCGCCAGGAGGGCCTGCCACGCGGGCGAGGCGGTCAGTCTCGACATGAAGGCTTCCTTTTTCATGACAGTTCCGTTTCGGTGAAATCCGGCAGGGGTCCGTGAGGCCGGAAAGTCCCTAACTATAATCGAGTTCGCACCGTTTGCACGGGTGCTCAGTGTTCTTCCGTCTCGCCGTCGTCCGGCTCCACGGAATGCCGCCACATCTGGTCTTCCTTGTCGAACAGCCGCAGCGATTCCTGGGGCCCCCAGCTCCCCGCCGGGTAGGTGTGGATGAAATCGCGCTCCATGGACCACACCATGAGGATCGGGTCCACCACACGCCAGGCCCAG
>JBFXES010000251.1:0-3511 GCA_050179875.1 Thiohalomonadaceae bacterium | reverse complement strand
GCTTGAGCAGGTCGCCGATCTGCGGCCCGCCGCCGTGCACCACCACCGGGTTCATGCCCACCAGCTTCATGAGCACCACGTCGCGCGCGAAGCTCACGTCGGCGGCGTCGTTCATGGCGTAGCCGCCGTACTTGACCACGATGGTCTTGCCGTAGAAGCGCCGGATGTAGGGCAGGGCTTCGGACAGGATCCGGGCGTTCTGCACCGCCGCAGGGGTGTTGAGGCTCATGGTTGTGAAGGCACTCCGAGGGTTGACGAAGACGGCGCACTCACGGCGCGCCGTCGGCGAAACTGCGTGCCTCGCCGGCGCGGGCGGGGACGGAATGCGGATGAACGGGCCGCGTCACCGGGCTGCCTGCGGGCGCCTCAGTGCCGCCCCGTGTGGCCAAAGCCGCCGGCGCCGCGCGCGCTCTCGTCGAAGGCATCGACGATCTGGAAGGCGACCTGCACCACCGGTACGAAGACCATCTGGGCGATCCGCTCGCCGACCTGGATCGTAAAAGAATCGTTTCCGCGGTTCCAACAGGACACGAATACCTGCCCCTGGTAGTCGGAATCGATGAGTCCCACCAGGTTGCCGAGCACGATGCCGTGCTTGTGGCCGAGCCCGGAGCGGGGCAACAGCACGGCGGCGAGGTTCGGATCGCCCATGTGCACGGCGATGCCCGTGGGCACCAGCGTGGTCTCGCCCGGCGCGAGGGTGACCGGCGCCTCCAGCATGGCCCGCAGGTCCAGGCCCGCGGCACCGTCGGTGGCATAGTCCGGCAGCGGCCAGTCGCGGCCGAGGCGCTCATCGAGGATCTTCAGTTGCACGGGATGGCGTTTCACGGGCGACGGCTCCGGTAGTGTTCGATGATGATGTCCATGAGTTGCCGCGCGAGGCGGCCCTTGTCCTGCAGCGGCAGGGCGGCCTCGCCCCCGTCCCAGAACACGCGCAGGGCGTTGACGGGGCTGTCGAAGCCGCCGGGTGTGCCGGGGCTGACGTCGTTGGCGGCGATGAGGTCCAGCTTCTTGCGCGCCAGCTTGTCGCGGGCATGGGCCTCCACCTCGGTGGTTTCGGCCGCGAAGCCGACGGTGAAGGGCCGGTCGGGGCGGGCGGCGACGGACGCCAGGATGTCGGGATTGCGCACCAGCTCCAGGGTGAGGCGCTCGGTGGATTTCTTGATCTTCTCGTCGGCGACCTGCACGGGGCGGTAGTCCGCCACGGCCGCCGTGCCGATGAACAGGTCGAAACGGCGCGCCGCCACCGCCTCGGCCATCTCGGCGGCGCTCACCACGTCCACGCGCTCCACGCCGGGAGGGGTCGGCAGGTCCACCGGTCCGCTCACCAGGGTCACCTCGGCGCCGGCGGCGGCGGCGGCCTCGGCCACGGCGAAACCCATGCGGCCGGAACTGCGGTTGGAAAGGAAACGCACCGGGTCCAGGGCCTCGCGCGTGGGGCCGGCGGTCACCAGCATGCGCACGCCGGCCAGGGCGTCGCCGGCAGCGAACAGGCCAGCGCAGCGCTCGACCAGTTCGGCCGGTTCCAGCATGCGGCCCGGGCCCGTCTCGCCGCAGGCCTGCTCGCCCTCGGCCGGGCCGAACAGGCGCACGCCACGCTCCGTGAGCACGCGCACGTTGTGCACCGTGGCCGGGGCACGCCACATCTGCTGGTTCATGGCGGGGGCCAAAGCGAGGGGGGCGGCGGTGGCCAGGCACAGGGTGGCGAGCAGGTCGTCGGCCATGCCCGCGGCGAGCCGCGCCATGAAGTTCGCCGAGGCCGGGGCCACCAGCACCAGATCGGCCCAGCGCGCCAGCCCGATGTGGTCCATGCCGGCCTCGGCCGCCGCCTCGAACAGCTCGCGCCGCACCGGGTGGCCCGAGACCGCCTGCAGGCTGAGCGGCGCCACGAAGGCCTCGGCGGCCCGGGTCGTCACCACGCGCACCTCGGCCCCGGCCCGGTGCAGCTCGCGCACCAGCGCCGGCGCCTTGTAGGCCGCGATGCCGCCGGTGATGCCGAGGAGTATGTGCTTACCCTGGAGAGTCATGGCGGCGGAGTTTATCACGCTCGGTGATGGCGGCTCGCGGCGGCTTTTCCGTCCCTGCTTCAACCGTTACCATGGGCCCGCCATCCCCACAGGACAAGGAGGTCCCATGGCCATATCGGACTGGCCGCCGGCGGAGCGGCCGAGGGAAAAACTGCTGGAGCGCGGCCCGGAAGCACTGTCGGACGCGGAACTGCTGGCCATCTTTCTGCGCACCGGCATGCGCGGCAAGACGGCGGTGGACCTGGCGCGGGAACTGCTCGCCGGGTTCGGCGGCCTGCGCCCGCTGCTCGAAGCCAACGTCCAGAGCTTCTGCGCCCACCCGGGCCTGGGCGAGGCCAAATACGTGCAGTTGCAGGCCACCCTGGAACTGGCCCGCCGCCACCTGGCCAGCACCCTCGCCCGCGGCGACGTGCTCACCAGCCCGGACGCCACCCGCCGCTACCTGAGCGCACGCCTGCGCGATCGCCCCCAGGAGGTGTTCGCGGTGTTGTTCCTGGACAATCGCCATCGCGTGCTCGCCTTCGAGGAACTGTTCTTCGGCACCGTGGACGGCGCCAGCGTCCACCCCCGCGAGGTAGTGCGCCGCGTCCTCGTCCACAATGCCGCCGCCGTGATCCTGGCCCACAACCACCCCTCCGGCGTGGCCGAGCCCAGCCGCGCCGACGAGGCCATCACCCGCCGCCTCAAGGACGCCCTTGCCCTGGTGGACGTCCGGGTGCTGGACCACATCATCGTCGGCGAGGAAATGGTCTCCTTCGCGGAGCGCGGGTTGTTGTGAAGAGCTTGAACCACGGGGTACACGGGGATGTTTCGATGTTTGTAGGAGCGGCCTCAGGCCGCGATGGTATGGGCCGCCGGCGACGGGGCGCGACTGAAGTCGCTCCTACAATTCTTCCCCGTGTCCCCCGTGTCCCCCGTGTCCCCCGTGTCCCCCGTGGTCCAAGCTTTTCTCTTCGGCTCCCCCCCGGCTTGTTCCGCCAACGGGTTTCTGTTATAAAACCCGGATTCCTGCCCCACGGCAGGTCAGAATTCGAGAATCCGGAGGCAAGAGCCCATGTCCAGAGTTTGCCAAGTGACCGGTAAGCGCCCGGTCACCGGACACAACGTGTCCCATGCCAACAACAAGACCAACCGTCGTTTCCTGCCCAACCTGCACACCCACCGCTTCTGGGTGGAGGGCGAGAAGCGCTTCGTGAGCCTGCGCGTGAGCTCCCAGGGCCTGCGCATCATCGACAAGAAGGGCATCGACGCCGTGCTGGCGGACCTGCGTGCCCGCGGCGAGAAGGTGTAAGCCATGGCCAAGGGTGCACGCGAGAAGATCAAGCTGGTTTCCAGCGCCGGTACCGGCCACTACTACACCACGACCAAGAACAAGCGCACCATGCCGGAGAAGATGGAGATCAAGAAGTACGATCCCGTCGTGCGCCAGCATGTGATGTACAAGGAAGCGAAGATCAAGTAATCGCGCCTCGCCTCCGGCGCAA
>JBFXES010000250.1:0-3514 GCA_050179875.1 Thiohalomonadaceae bacterium | reverse complement strand
CTGAACAGCCCCTCCAACCCCACCGGCAGCGTCTACACCAAGGCCGACTGGGCCGCCCTGGGCGAGGTGCTGCGCCGCCATCCCCATGTGCTCATCGCCAGCGACGACATGTACGAGCACATCTACTGGGGGCCGGAGGGCTTTTCCAACATCCTCAACGTGTGCCAGACCTGTACGACCGCACCATCGTGCTGAACGGCGTATCGAAGGCGTATTCCATGACCGGCTGGCGTATCGGCTACGCGGCCGGCCCGCAGAAGCTCATCGGCGCCATGAAGAAGGTGCAGTCCCAGAGCACGTCCAACCCCACCTCCATCTCGCAGGTGGCGGCCACCGTAGCGCTGAACGGCGACCAGAGCTGCATCCAGACCATGCTCAAGGCCTTCAAGGAACGTCACGACTTCGTGGTGGACGGCCTGAATCGCATCAAGGGCCTGCGCTGCCTGACTTCGGAAGGCGCTTTCTACTCCTTCCCGGACGTGACCGAAGCCATCCGTGCCGCCGGCCTGAAGGACGATGTGGAACTTTCCGAGCGCCTGCTCAACGACGCGGGCGTCGCCCTGGTGCCCGGCTCGGCCTTCGGCGCGCCCGGCTATGTGCGCCTGTCCTTCGCTACCAGCAAGGAAAGCCTGGCGAAGGCGCTGGAGCCATGGGTCGCGCCCTGGGCTTCAAGTGAAAATCAGATGGGTCCTACACGATAAACCGCTGTGGCCTACACGCCCGGGCTTCCTCACGAGGAGGTCGACGGGTAGCCTAGGCAGCACATGGATGTGGGTGTGACAAGGAAGTCAGCTACACCGGAGGGGAGCAGAAATGCTCCCCTTTTTTTGTCTGGGAAACCTGCATCCAGATCCTTGATCTCGCACCCGACCAGAGCGGGATGCATTTTCAGACTTCTCCTACTCGACAATCCGCCCCTGACTACGCGCAAGGACTTTCGTTCGATCCAGCGGCCGGATAGCCTAGGCGGCACATGGACGTGGGTGTGACAAGGACGTCAACAGCCAAGAAGGGGAGCAGGATGCTCCCCTTCTTCTTTTTCGGGACTGCACCGACCGGCCGCGAGCGCATCTTCCTGCCGCCATTTGCCGACCATGCCGCGCCTGGACGATTACCATCCAGGCGCCCAGCCGCAGGCGAATCTCCTCAGCCGCTCGCCGAGCGCCTCGGCTCCTCCTACGGGTGCGTCGCAGGCACTCCCTCGTTGGGCAGCACAGCGACCCTTGACCACCCGTAGGTCCCTATGTACCATACGCGCCTTCACGATTCCCCGGTAGCTCAGTCGGTAGAGCAAGTGACTGTTAATCACTGGGTCGGCGGTTCGAGTCCGTCCCGGGGAGCCATATCGAAAAGCCCGTTTTTTACGGGCTTTTTGCGTTTTGGGACCGCCGCACCCGCCGCTCGGGAGCGGTCCCCATTCCAGGGCTGTGAGATCGCGTTGCGAGTCTTGGGGCACATTCACGCAGATGCTCCGCTACGTCGACGTGACTACGGATCCCGGCCCCGGCTGAAGGTCACGCTGCGAGGCCAGGTGACATCTTCCACCCACGCAGGTCACGTTGCCAAGCTGCGTGACAATCGCTAAGAAAACACCTGCAAGTTAACAGCCCCGCCAGGGCGCCCGCTTCATACCAACCCGCCCTGCGCGGGCATTTTCATTTCGAGGGAGGAGCACCCAAGCATGGCAGCGGTTTCCATTTCCGGACTCATGGAATCCAGTGGCGTGAAATTCGGTACCAGCGGTGCCCGTGGGCGCGTCGCGGACATGACCGACCAGGTCTGCTATGCCTACACGGCCGCTTTTCTCCAGCATGTGTCCAAACGACACGGCCTGCTGCCGGGCAGCCGCGTCCGACTGGCCGGCGACCGCCGCCCCAGCACGCCTCGCATCATGCGCGCCTGTGCCGCCGCCATCGTGGACCTCGGCTTCGAGCCCGTGAACTGCGGCCTCATCCCCTCGCCTGCCGTCGCCGATTACGGTATCCGCCACGGGATACCGACGCTCATGATCACCGGCAGCCATATCCCGGACGATCGCAACGGCATCAAGTTCAACACCGCCAAAGGCGAAATCCTCAAGGACGATGAAATCGCCATTCGCGGAGAAACCGTAAACCTCCCCCACGGCCGTTTCGATGCAAACGGCGCGTTGGCCAATCCGCCCGCGCTGCCGCCGGAAGAAACCGGCGCCCTCGATGAATACATCGCGCGCTACACTCGCTTCTTTCCGGCCGACCTGCTCGCCGGCAAACGCATCGCGCTGTACGAACATTCCACCGTCGCCAATCGCGCCTTCGAGCGCGTGCTGACGGCGCTCGGTGCGGATGTGCTCAGGCTCGGACACTCCGATGTGTTCATCCCGGTGGACACCGAAGCCATCCGCCCGGAAGACATCGAACTGGCGGCGCGCTGGGCGCGCGAGCAGCGCTTCCATGCCATCGTCTCCGCCGACGGCGACGGCGACCGCCCGCTGGTGGGCGACGAAAAGGGTGCCTGGCTGCGGGGTGACGTGGCCGGCGTGCTGTGCGCACGCTATCTGGGCGTGGAAGCCATCGTCACGCCCGTGAGCAGCAACACCGTGGCGGAAAAATCGGGCTTTTTCCGCGCAGTGAAACGCACGCGCATCGGTTCGCCGTTCGTCATCGAGGGCATGGACGCCGCATTGTCGGAAGGCCATGCCACCGTCGCGGGGTACGAAGCCAACGGAGGCTTCCTGCTCGCCTCCGCCATCGAGCGAAACGGCAAGCGTCTGGAAGCCCTGCCGACGCGTGATGCGATTATCGTGGCGCTCGGGATACTCGGCCTCGCAGGCGAACGAGGCTGCGCCGTGTCCGAGCTGTCCCGCGCCTTGCCGCCGCGCTTCACCGCCAGCGACCGTATCAAGGAATTCCCCACCGAGCAGAGTGCCCGCATCCTGGCGCGACTGCAGGAAGGGGACGAGGCAGAGACTCGGGCGCGACTGGAGAGCGTCTTCGGCAGCACCTTTGGCACGGTGGAAGGCATCGACACCACCGACGGTCTGCGCATCACCTTCCGGAGCGCGGAAATCGTCCACCTGCGCCCATCAGGCAATGCCCCCGAATTTCGCTGCTACAACGAAGCGGACACCCCGGAGCGCGCCACCGAGATGAACCGCACGTGCATGGCCATGCTTGCGGAATGGAGGGAACGCCCGCCCCTGTAGGAGCCCACACTGTGGGCGAAGCGTGATCGGGGGCCGCTGCGGGTGAAAGGCATTCGCCCTGGGCTCCTACTACGGCCTTCCCCTGTAGGAACCCACACTGTGGGCGAAGCGGCCTGGCGACATCGAGGCGTTCCGAAAGGTATTCGCCCACAGTGTGGGCTCCTACGGAATAAGGGCGCTCAACCGTGGAATCCGGCCAGATACGCCCGGAATTCGTCCGCCAGTTCCTCGTGCTTCAAGGCGTATTCCACAGTCGCCTTGAGATAGCCCAGCTTGCTGCCGCAGTCGTAGCGTTTACCTTCGAACCGATAGGCCAGCACGTCTTCATCC
>JBFXES010000249.1:0-3526 GCA_050179875.1 Thiohalomonadaceae bacterium | reverse complement strand
ACGTTCCACGCTTCCTTCCCACGCTCGGTCGCCCTCACGCAGTTGCGCTTCACTTCGTTCGCTGTGATCAACTTACGGCGGGACTTGCACCCGCAGGAGTGCGCCCATGCTGGGCGCACAAAAAAAATGGCGC
Organism: Thiohalomonadaceae bacterium; assembly: GCA_050179875.1. Taxonomy (GTDB): domain Bacteria; phylum Pseudomonadota; class Gammaproteobacteria; order Thiohalomonadales; family Thiohalomonadaceae; genus JALOAT01. The sequence goes on along the minus strand of JBFXES010000249.1, from coordinate 3,393 downwards.
CCTAAGGCGCCATCCTCAAAACTCGGTCGATCAGAACTTCACACACCGCGACGGCGGCGAAGCACCGCCAACCCTGCTAGCCCTAGCCCAAGCAGAGCGAGCGAACCCGGCTCCGGCACCTCGTCCCCGCCTCCGCCACCCTCTTCAAAGCCCCAGATGGCGACGTTCGAGATTGCACCGCCGTTCGGCCAAAAGTCGGTGAGCTCAATGTCGTCCGTGCCGTTCCAGGTGCTAATGTCGAACAGATATTGCGCGGGGGTATGGTTGCCGTCCTTCACAAGCAGGAAGCAAGCCGGACAATTGATAGAGGTTCCCGACAAGAACTCGATCAACGCATTCGACGGCTCTTGCGAAGTATTGGAAAACGTCGTGGCGTAGACAGCAGCGAAATCTCCTTCATCCCCGCCTTGGACGTTAGCCTTGTAATAAGGCTCATCAGGATTGCCATCTACATCGAAACCAAACCCTTCCTCGATTAGAGCCCATGTAGTGAAATTCGAATTGTCGTTGGTCGTCTTGAATGCACCTGCGGGCGTCAGGAGCAGCGCTTGCGCAGGAAGCGCGACAAGGGCACATGCACCTGCGACCAATGCAGTCAGTAGTTTGCTTTTCATGGCGATCTCCTGTGGGATCAAGACATGGCGTCTTTCAATCACTCTAACGCCTTGGCAATCCTGAAGCACGGATCATGCCTGAAAATAAATAATTGATTTAAATGGACTTTTCTAGACCTCTCTTTTCGACTGTAAATTTTTCCGACACTTTTCTCGGCCATGCCAATACACACGGATACACTGCTGCACCGACAAGTCTCTTCTACCCGTGCCGGCACCCGAGCCTGTTACAGAGGCCAGGAGCAATGCGGCCCCGGCGTCCCTCAGTGACGCCATTGTTCCCCGCCACAGTCGCCCCCCCGGCGACCCGCAGAAAGGCTCAGTAACCGGGCACCAGCCACAACCTGGCTTCTAGCAGGTGCCCGGCGGCATTTCAGCGCACGACGCTGACGCTGTGGCGGCCTACGTTGTTGGCCGCATCGAACGCCTCGACCGTGATCGTGTGCGTACCCACGGAAGCATCCTTGGCGCGCCAGCGGTACGAAAGGTTGGAGTTCTTCGCCGTCGCCACCACCTTACCGTCGATCAGCAGGCGCAGGCTGGTCACGCCCACGTCATCACTCGCACTCGCGGTAACGCTCACGTGCCCGTTCACCTTGCTGCCATCGGTCGGGTTGCCGATGGTCGCGCGGGGCGCGGTGGTGTCGGTATCGGCCACGACCGGATCTTCACCGCCGCTCGTCACCGGCTGCTCGGTTACCGTCTCGTTGTTGGCGACGGTCACGGTGACGCTGTGCGACGCGGAGTTCCCCGCTGCGTCATAAGCCTGGGCCGTGATCTTCGCGTCGCCATCGACCAGATTGGTGCTGTCCCAGCTGAACGCATACGGCGCAGTGGTATCGCTGGCGATCTTCGAACCATTGATCAGCAATTCCACACGGCTGACGCCGACGTTGTCGGTCGCACCGATATCGACCGTGACCACACCCTTCACGGTGCTGCCACCGGTCGGCGACACCACGCTCGCCGTCGGTGCTGCAGTGTCGACCGCCACCGAGCCCTTCACAGCCTCGACCGCCGCAGCTGCATCGATGCGTCCATGGCCGTAGTAGTTGTCGAAACCGGCCGTACCCAGATCCACCGCGGTCGCGAACAGGTGCTTCGCAACATCGTCCGGACTCAACGCCGGATTCGCCGCCATCATGAGCGCGACAACGCCTGCCGTCGCCGGGCTCGCGAACGATGTTCCGGAGACCGAACCGTAGCCGCCACCCTTCGTGGTCGTATAGATGCTCGCGCCGGGCGCGGCCACGTCGATATAGCTGCCGTAGCTCGACCAGCTCGCCTTGACATCGCTGCTCGTGGTGGCGGAAACGGCGATCAGCGCATCGCTCGGCGCAGCCGTCTCCTCCACCCCGGCGTTACCGCCCGAAACGATGAGCAGTCCACCCTTGTTCTTGAGGTACTGCCCAGCACTCTGCACGGTCGTCGAGCCGCGCGCGCCGCTGTAGCTGAGGTTCGCGACTCGAGCCCCGTTGTCGGCCGCCCAGGTCACGGCAGCAGCCATCTTGCTGAACGTGGCATAACCACTCGAGTCGGAAATCCGACCGGGAAGGATCATTGCGCCGCCCGCGACTGAGGCAACACCGAGCGCGTTGTTGGACGCCGCTGCAGCCGTGCCCGCAACCTTGGTGCCGTGACCCGTCACATCGGCCGTATTCGAGTTGGCATCGTAGAAGTTCCAGCCCGGCAGCAGCTTGCCGGCAAGGTCCGGGTGCGCGCTGTCGACGCCCGAGTCGAGGACCGCGATCGTCACGCCGCTACCGACGGTCGTTGACCACGCGGTCGGAGCGCCAATCTTGGGGAGATGCCATGCGTTGCCGTAGTACGGATCATTCGTGCTGTCATGCGGCACGAGCATGTCGCGTTCCACGTTCTTCAGGTGCTTGTTGCGCTTGAGCAGCGCCTCGACCGCCTTCTCGGAGGCCTGCGGCGGCAGCTGGACCACGCGGACGTTGATCCCTTCGATCTTGCCGATCTGTTTACCGCCCTGCTTCTTGAGGATCTTGTCGAACTCGGCCTCGGGAAGACCTGCGCGCGGTTGCACGAGGAGGCGGCCGGGCACCCACTGCGCCTCACCGGCGGCGAAGGACTGGGCGGGGAGGACGGCGGCGCCGAGGGCGACGGCGAGGGTGGCAAGGACGGGCTTGCGAAGGGATGCGGAGGATTTCATCTGTGGCTCCATGCGGTTTCCGGTGTCGGCCAATGAGCTCGAGCCTCGGGATCGCGTGGAGACACAGCAGCGCTGCCCCTGACAGGGCGGCGTCACATCCCTGGCAATCCCGCTGTCATGAGGCGCTAGCCTTTTAGACCGGTGATTTTGCGTCCCCGTCTTTCGACGGGTTTACCTTTTTCAGGCCGCGGCGGCGTTCGTTACCGGCGCGGATGTTACTTGTTCGGTGCTGCAATTCTGGCGGCTGTTAATGGCTGTTACGATTCCATGTCCGCCTGCAGGGGTCAACGGCCCAAGCCCGTAAACCTTTAGCGCTTTCGTGATTTTTTCCTCGCTACAACAGTTATTTACGCGCAAACGACGGCGTGGCGCGACTTTCCGGCGATACGCCAGAACAGCGTCATCAGCACCTCCTGTCGGCCGGCCCCGGGAGCCGTGCGGGGTATCGGCGGGACGGATTGAACTGCGCCAAATCAGGCATCAGAACTGGCGCAGTTTTCTGAACGGCGCCAGAATCGCGCCACAATCATTTCTAACCGCGCCAGCCCATGACGTCCTCCACCTCGACCCTGCTGAACAGCATCCAGTCTTCCGACGAAGGACTGA
>JBFXES010000248.1:0-3573 GCA_050179875.1 Thiohalomonadaceae bacterium | reverse complement strand
AACAAAGAAGAGTCCCCGGCGCGGTAATCTACGTTGCGGCTTGCGAAAGCCTAGGTCACGTTCGGCGTCCGGGGACTCGGCACACGAGAGCGACTCGTGTAGGCGGGATAATACAAGGTCACGTTGCGAAGCTGCGTGACATCTCTTCCGCATCGCGGAACCATCCTGCACGATAAGCGAACTTCTCATCCGGTGCAGGCTGATGTACAGGCGGCTTGCCATTCAATAGCGCAGGAACCCCGGTCACCTGCTCCGCTGTTCATCCAAACAGGCCGCGCACCATCGCAAAGCCTTGACGTCAATTCGTGTGCAGCGCATCGCTCAAGAAGGTTGCGTGGTGGCAAGCCCCCTCCCCCAGTACCGCCGCACCAAGCGGTATCCAAGGTTCATCTCCTCCGCGTCTCCGACCCGCTCCGAACCGACCCCGCAAAATCCGATAAAGGCGGCGGTCGCTTTTTCCACCAGCGCCAACGGACCGACGCGACGGGACTCATAGCAGGCCAGACACCACTGCATGAATTTTCGTGTCGCCGCTTCGTCATAGATGCCACGCACGGAATGCTTCATGACCTCCGGGTCGCCCAGGATCTCCGCCAGTGCAGGCACGTCGTCCAAGGACCACGGCCTCATCACCATGCGTGGTGTCTCAAGAATCAGTTCCATCCCCTTTCCCTCTCCAATCGCGCCCATCGACGAGGTCACATTGGCGCGAAGCGGCTACGCGATAGCACCCCGCCTGTGGGAGCGAGCTTCTGCTCGCGATTGAAATCAGCCGGGTCGCGAGCGGAAGCTCGCTCCCACCAAGGAGATGTGACTGGAAGAATCGCAGCTTTCTCCGTGGCCGCCGCGGTTGCTCCATCAAAGCCGCGACTTGACCGGCGCGAAGCTGTGGCGGTGGATGGGACAGGGGCCGAGGCGGTCGAGGGCCTGGAGGTGTTCGGCGGTGCCGTAGCCCTTGTGTTTGGCGAAGCCGTAGCCGGGGTACTGCTTGTCCAGGGCGATCATCTCCCGGTCGCGGGTGACCTTGGCGATGATGGAGGCGGCGCTGATGGCTTCTATCCTGGCGTCGCCGTCAATCACCCACTCCGCCGTGCACGCCAGGCCCTCGGGGCAGCGGTTGCCGTCGATGAGGGCGTGCTCGGGGGCCGGGGTCAGCGCTTCGAGCGCCCGGCGCATGGCCAGCAAGGTGGCCTGCAGGATGTTGAGGCCGTCGATTTCCTCCACCTCGGCGCGCCCCACCGCCCAGCCCAGGGCGCGCTCCTTGATCAGGGAAAACAACGCGTCGCGCCCCGCTTCGCTGAGTTTCTTGGAGTCGTCCAGGCCCGCAATGGGGCGCGCAGGGTCGAGAATCACCGCGGCCGCTACCACCGGTCCCGCCAGGGGACCGCGGCCCGCCTCATCCACGCCTGCCACCCGGGCGGCGCCGGAGGAAAAATCGAAACTGGTTTGCTGCTTCGTCATGGTGCTCAAGCATACCCGACGACCCGCGGCCCGGGCCATCCGCATTGATTTAACCCTTGCCAAATGCGACCATTTGCGCCCGGTAACGGCCCCGCGTCGGACCGCCGGAACAACGTCTCACAATCAGGATTCCCCCGTTGAACAAGCTGCGAACCGCCGTCATCGGCGTGGGTTACCTCGGCCGCTTCCATGCCCAGAAGTATGCGGCCCTCCCCAACTCCGAGTTGATCGCCGTCGTCGACGCCTCCGCGGAAACCGCGCAGCGCGTGGCCGACGAACTCAAGACCGAAGCCCTCACCGACTACCGCCAGTTGTTCGGCAAGGTCGATGCAGTGAGCATCGTGGTGCCCACCCAGCTCCACTATGCCGTCGCCAGGGAATTCCTGTCCCAGGGCGTGCACGTGATGCTGGAAAAGCCCATGACGGTGACCGTGGCCGAGGCCGACGAACTCATCGCCCTGGCGAAGCAGAAGAACCTGGTGCTGCAGATCGGCCATCTGGAGCGTTTCAACTCCGCGGTCATGGCCCTGGAGAAGGTGCTTGATCGCCCGCGGTTCATCGAGTCCCATCGCCTGGCACCCTTCAAGCCGCGCGGCGCCGACGTGAACGTGGTGCTGGATCTCATGATCCACGACATCGACATCATCCAGAACCTGGTGCGCTCGCCCATCACCAAGATCGACACCAACGGCGTGGCGGTGCTCACCAGAGAGATCGACATCGCCAACGCGCGCCTCACGTTCGAGAACGGCTGCGTGGCCAACGTCACGGCCAGCCGCGTGAGCATGAAGCCCCAGCGCAAGATGCGCATCTTCCAGCCCGACGCCTACATCTCCGTGGACTTCCAGGACAAGGTCCTTTCCGTGCACCGCAAGGGCAACAAGGAGATGTTTCCGGGCATTCCCGAGATCACTTCCGAGGAGAGCATTTTCGAGAACTCCGACGCCATCCGCGCGGAACTCGACGCCTTCCTCGCCGCCATCGAACAGGGCACGCCCCCGCCGGTCACCGGCGAAGACGGCCGCGACGCCCTGAAGACGGCCATCTGGATTACCGAACTTCTTACCGGAGAAAAGCAATGATCCCCATGGTGGACCTGAAGGGCCAGTACATGGCCCTCAAGGCGGAAATCGATCGCGGCCTGCTGGATGCCCTGGAAAAGACCCAGTTCATCCTCGGCCCCAACGTGCAGGAGTTCGAAAAGGAAGCCGCGGCCTATCTGGGCGTCGAGCACGCCGTCTCCTGCGCCAACGGCACCGACGCCCTGCACCTGGCCCTGCTCGCCGCCGGCATTGGCCCCGGCGACGAGGTGATCACCACCGCGTTCACCTTCATCGCCACCGCCGAGGCCATCCGCTACGTGGGCGCCGAGCCGGTGTTCGTGGACATCGATGGGGGCACCTTCAACATCGATCCGGCGAAGATCGAGGCCGCCATCACGCCGAAGACCCGCGCCATCCTGCCCGTGCACCTGTTCGGCCAGCCCGCCGACATGGCGGCCATCCAGGCCATCGCCGACAAGCACAAGCTGCTGGTCATCGAGGACTGCGCCCAATCCTTCGGCGCCGCCATCGGGGGCAAACTAACCGGCGGCATCGGCCTGGCCGGCTGCCACAGCTTCTTCCCCAGCAAGAACCTGGGCTGCTACGGCGACGGCGGCATGGTCACCACCAACGACGCCGGCGTGGCGGAGCGCGTGCGCATGCTGCGCAACCACGGCAGCAAGGTGCGCTATTACCACGACGTCATCGGCTACAACAGCCGCCTCGATGAACTGCAGGCCGTGATCCTGCGCGTGAAGCTCAAGCGCATCGAACAGTTCAACGAAGGCCGTCGCCGCGTCGCCCACCGCTACAGCGCGGGCCTTGCCAAGCTGGAGGGCGTCACCCCCGCCTATGAGGACGGCAAGGGCCGCCACGTGTACCATCAGTACACCCTGCTGAGCCCGCGGCGCGAAGCCATCCAGAAGGCGCTGAACGAGGCCCGGATCGCCAACGCCATCTACTACCCCGTGCCCCTGCACCAGCAGAAGGCCTTCGCGGACGTGTGCAAGGACGTGAGCCTGCCGGTGACGGAGCACGTCGCCAGCCAGTGCCTGTCCCTGCCCATCTA
>JBFXES010000247.1:0-3577 GCA_050179875.1 Thiohalomonadaceae bacterium | reverse complement strand
CCGATCTCGCGGACCCGCGCTGGAAGAAGCGCATCTGCGTGCGCTCCTCCGACAACATCTACAACCAGTCCATGGCGGCCGCGATGATCGCCCACGACGGCGAGAAGGCCACGGCCGCCTGGGCCGAGGGCTTGGTGAAGAATTTCGCCCGCAAGCCCGCGGGCGGTGACCGCGACCAGATCAAGGCCGCGGCCGCCGGCCAGTGCGATATCGCCATCGCCAACACCTATTACGTGGGCGGCATGCTGACCGGCTCCGACGAGGCGGACCGCGCCGCGGCGGAGAAGATGGGCGTGATCTGGCCCGACCAGGACGGCCGCGGCGTACACGTGAACGTGAGCGGCGTGGGCCTCACCGCGGCGGCCAAACACAAGGCCGAGGCCGTGCGCCTGATGGAGTTCCTGGTCAGTGATGAGGCCCAGCGCTGGTATGCGGAGGGCAATTTCGAATACCCGGTGAAGCCGGGCGTGCCGTGGAACGCCACGCTCGAAGGTTTTGGACGTTTCAAGGCCGACGCCCTGCCCATGGAGAAACTGGGCGAACTGAACGGCGCCGCGGTGCGGCTGATGGATCGCGCAGGCTGGAAGTGATCGCGCACCCGTGACCGCCGCCACCTTCACGCGCTTCGTCCTGCGCCCCGATCCCTGGGGTCTGGGGATTGGCGCGCTCGCCCTGGTGCTGGCGCTGCCGGTGCTGGTGGTGGTGGCGAACCTGGCCGAGCCGGCCGGCGAGGTGTGGACTCACCTCGCCGAGACCGTGCTTGCCGATTACGTCATCAACTCCCTGCTGCTCATGGCCGGCGTGGCCGCGGGCACGCTCTCCATGGGTGTGACCACGGCCTGGCTTGTGGCCATGTGCGAGTTCCCGGGCCGGCGGGTGTTCCAGTGGGCGCTGCTGCTGCCCATGGCCATGCCGGCCTACATCATCGCCTACACCTACACCGGCCTGCTGGACGTGGCCGGGCCGGTGCAGGTGCTGTTGCGCGAGGGCTTCAGCTGGTCCTGGGGCGACTACTGGTTCCCCGAGGTGCGCTCCCTGCCGGGGGCCGTCGCCATGCTGTCCTTCGTGCTCTACCCCTATGTCTACCTGCTGGCGCGCGCCGCCTTCCTGGAGCAGTCCGCCGGCGCCCTGGAGGCCGCCCGCACCCTGGGCGCGGGGCCGTGGCGCGGGTTCTTCACCGTGGCCCTGCCGCTGGCCCGTCCCGCGGTGATCACCGGCCTGTCCCTGGCGCTCATGGAGACTCTGGCCGACTACGGCACGGTGCAGTACTTCGGCGTGGACACCTTCACCACGGGCATCTTCCGCACCTGGTTCGGTTTCGGCGACGCCACCGCCGCGGCGCAACTGGCGGCCGTGCTGCTCGGCTTCGTGTTCCTGCTGATCCTGCTGGAGCGCTGGTCGCGGCGGCAGGCTCGCTACCACCAGGGCGGCGCGCGTCGCCGCGCCGCACCGTTCCGCTTGCGTGGTGCGCGCGGCTGGATTGCCGCGGGCGCCTGTTTCGCGCCGCTGGCCCTGGGCTTTCTGATTCCCGCCGCGCAGTTGGCGGCCTGGGCCTGGCAGACGGGCACAGCCCTGCTGGATGCACGTTTCCTCGAACTCATGCGCAACAGCCTGCTGCTCGCGGTGGCGGCGGCGCTCATGGTGCTGCTGCTCGCGCTGGTCATGGCCTATGGCCGGCGCCTGCGGCCGTCGCCGCTCACGCACGCCGCGGTGAGCGTGGCGGGCCTCGGCTACGCGGTGCCCGGCACGGTGATCGCCATCGGCGTCATGCTGCCCTTCGCCTGGCTGGACAACACCGTGGACGGCTGGGCGCGCGCGCACCTGGGCCTGTCCACCGGCCTGCTGTTGTCGGGCACGCTGTTCGCCCTGCTGTTCGCCTACGCGGTGCGCTTCCTGGCGGTCTCCCTGCAGACCGTGGAGGCCGGCCTCGGCCGCATCCGCCCGTCCATGGACGATGCCGCCCGTTCCCTTGGCCGCAGCCCGCTGCAGGTGCTGCGCGAGATCCACGCGCCGCTCATGGGCGGCACCGTGCTCACGGCGGTGTTGCTGGTGTTCGTGGACGTACTGAAGGAACTGCCGGCCACGCTCATCCTGCGGCCTTTCAACTTCAACACCCTCGCGGTGCGCACCTACGAGCTGGCCTCTGACGAGCGCCTGGCCGACGCCTCGGGCGCGGCGCTCGCCATCGTGCTGGCGGGCATCGTGCCGGTGGTGCTGTTGTCGCGGGCCATCGCCCGCACGGGAGAGAGACATGCGACTTGAAGTGGACACCGTCACCGTGGGTTACGGGGCAAAGCTTGTTGTGCAGGAGACCGGTTTCTGTCTCGAACCGGGCAGCCTGGGCTGTCTGCTCGGCCCGAGCGGCTGCGGCAAGACCACCTTGCTGCGCGCCGTGGCGGGCTTCGAGCCGGTACGCGCCGGACGCATCAGCCTTGGCCGCGAGACCGTCAGCGAGCCGGGCTACACCCTGGCGCCGGAGCGGCGCGGCGTGGGCATGGTGTTCCAGGATTTCGCCCTGTTTCCGCACCTCTCCGTGGCCGACAACATGGGCTTTGGCCTGCGCGGTTGGGCCCGTGCCGAGCGCAAGGCGCGTGTCGAACGCCTGCTGGAACTCATCGGCCTGCCGGGGGCCGGGGCCATGTACCCGCACCAGCTCTCCGGCGGCCAGCAGCAGCGGGTCGCCTTGGGGCGCGCGCTGGCGCCACGGCCGCGCCTGCTGCTGCTCGATGAGCCGTTCTCCGGCCTGGACGGGGAACTGCGCGAGGGCCTGGCCCGCGAGGTGCGCGTCATCCTCCAGCAGGAGGGCACCACCGCACTCATGGTCACCCACGATCAACTGGAAGCCTTCGCCTGGGCCGACCAGATCGGCGTCATGCACGCCGGGCGCATCGTCCAGTGGGACGCCGCCTACGACCTCTACCACCGGCCCGCCGACCGCTTCGTGGCCGATTTCATCGGCCAGGGTGTGCTGTTGCCGGGCATCGTGCGTGAGGGACGGCGGGTGGAAACCGAACTGGGCCTGATCGACGGCGACCTGCCGGCAGGCTGCCGCCCCGGTTGTGAGATGGAGGTGCTCATCCGTCCGGACGACGTGACACTGGCGGAGTGCGGCGTGAGGGCCGAGGTGATCGACCGCGCCTTCCGCGGCGCGGAGTATCTCTACACCCTGCGCCTGCCCAGCGGCGCCCGGGTGCTGTGCCTCACCCACAGCCACAACACCCACGCCGTGGGCGAGGAGGTCCGCCTGCATCTGGAGGCCGACCACTTGGTGATGTTCCAGCGCGCGGGGGCGGCCCAGGAATTGCGGCTCGCCTCGTGATGGCGATGCTGCCGCGCCTGGTTTTCTGTAGGAGCCGACACTGTCGGCGAACGCGGTTTCGGTTGACCGCCGGCGATTTGAAAGGCATTCGCCCACGGTGTGGGCTCCTACGGGCGGTTCGATGAAGCTGTTGTAGGAGCCGACACTGTCGGCGAACGCGGTTTCGGTTGACCGCCGGCGATTTGAAAGGCATTCGCCCACGGTGTGGGCTCCTACGGGCGGTTCGATGAAGCTGTTGTAGGAGCCGACACTGTCGGC
>JBFXES010000246.1:0-3621 GCA_050179875.1 Thiohalomonadaceae bacterium | reverse complement strand
AGAAAGGGGAGGTCATCGGCGTTTTTGCAGCGGCGCGTGACATCAGCGAGCGCCTGCGCGCCGAGGCGGCCTTGCGCGAGGCCAACGCCTACAACCGGCGTCTCATCGAGGCCAGCCTCGACCCGCTGGTGACCATCGGCCCGAACGGCACCATCACCGACGTGAATGCGGCCACGGAGAAGGCCACCGGATGCTCGCGCGAGGAACTCATCGGTACCGATTTCTCGGACTACTTCACCGAGCCGGAGCGTGCCCGGGCCGGTTACCGTCAGGCCTTCGAGCAAGGCTTCGTGGTGGACTATCCCCTGGAGATCAGGCGCTCGGACGGGCATGTCACGCCGGTGCTCTACAACGCCGCGGTCTACCGCGACGAGCGCGGTGAGGTGCAGGGCGTGTTCGCCGCGGCGCGCGATATCAGCGCGCGCAAGCGGGCCGAGGAAGAGGCGCAACGCCTCGGACGCCGCAACGAGTTGCTGCTCCAATCCGCGGGCGAAGGCATCTACGGGCTGGACAGGCAGGGGCGCTGCACCTTCATGAATCCCGCCGGGGCCGCCATGCTCGGATATGCGCCGGAGGAACTCGTGGGCCGTTCCCTGCACGAGGTCATCCACCACTCGCGTGCGGACGGCACCCCGTACCCGGTGGAAGAATGTCGGGTGCATACGGCCTATACGGAAGCGACCGTGTTCCGCGGCACCGACGAGGTGTTCTGGCGACGCGACGGCCGGGCGTTTCCCGTCGAATACGTGAGCACACCCATTATCGAAGACGGCAGGCTCACGGGCGCCGTGGTGGCGTTTCTGGACATAACGGAGCGCAAGGAGGCCGAGGAGGCGCTGCGCCGTCTCAATCGCGAACTGGACGAACGGGTCAAGGCGCGCACGGCGGAACTGGAGGAAGCCAACAAGGAACTGGAGAGTTTCAGTTACTCGGTGTCACACGATCTGCGCACGCCGCTGCGTGCCATCGACGGTTTCTCGAAAATACTGCTGGTCGAACATCGGGACAAGCTGGACGAGGACGGAAAGCGACTGCTCGGCATCGTGCGCGAGAATACCGAAAAGATGGGCCAGCTCATTTCGGATATCCTTGCCTTCTCGCGTACGAGTCGCGCGGCCCTGACGAAGATGCCGGTGGACATGAGGGTGCTGATCGCCGAAGTCTGGGACGAACTGCGAGTGCTGGAACCGGAGCGCGCCTACGATTTTCACCTGGGCGCGCTGCCGCCCGCCGAGGGCGATCGCGCGCTGCTGCGGCAGGTGTTCTCCAACCTGCTGGCCAATGCCGTGAAATTCACCCGCGGGCGGGAGGTTGCCCGTATCGAGGTCACCGGCGAGCAGACGGACTCGGAGGTCGTTTATCACGTGCGGGACAATGGCGTGGGTTTCGACATGCGCTATGTGGACAGGCTGTTCGGTGTCTTCCAGCGGTTGCACAGTGCCACGGAGTTCGAGGGCACGGGCATCGGACTGGCCGTGGTGAAACGTATCATCGTGCGTCACGGCGGACGGGTATGGGCGGAGGGTCGTCCGGGCGAAGGCGCCACGTTCCACGTGGCCTTGCCCAGGACAGGGGACGGCGCCCAGGTTGATGCGCCAGGCGAACAGCCATGAACGACGGCGGCGCGCCCCTCAAGATCCTGATGCTCGAAGACACGCCGTCGGATGCGGCGCTGGTGGAATACGAGCTGCGTTCGGCTGGGTTGTCATTCACCGCATTACGTGTGGAGACGCGCGAGGATTTCGTGCGAGCGCTGTCGGAGTTTGCGCCGGATATCATCCTCGCCGATTTCAAGCTGCCGTCCTTCGACGGTATCTCCGCACTGGAGATCGCAACCGCACACGACCCGGAGATACCTTTCATCTTCGTCACCGGCGCCATGGGGGAGGAGTTCGCCATCGAGTCGTTGCGCCGCGGCGCCACCGATTACGTACTGAAGGATCACCTGGCCAAACTCACGCCCGCGGTGGTGCGCGCGCTGCAGGAGGCGCAGGCGCGACGCCAACGCCGCGAGGCCGAGGAGGCGCTGCACCAGCGGGTCGAGGAACTGGAAACGCTCAACCGGCTCATGGTGGGCCGCGAACTCAAGATGATCGAGCTGAAGAAGCTCAACGAAGAACTCAAGACCACGGTGGAGGAACTGAAGCGCCGGATCGACGAGCAGTCGCAGCGCAAGTAGCGGCCCGGTCGAGGTGGCGCCTGCCCGGGCTTGGGGCCACGGCGGGATCACCACTTTCTTTACGTCACTTGAGGCGAACGCGGCGGCGTTGGCGGCAGGCGCAGGAAATCGCGGGAACCCGGTCACGTCTCGCGATGACCCGGCACGGCGGACGCCGCGGGGGCTGGTAATGTACGCATTACCGGCAAACAGGAATCCATTGGTCCGTATGTGAACTCCAGGCGAGGGAATCCCCGTGGGCGGGAGCGACCGCAATGGTTGGCGGGCGCTGTGGAGGCCAGCCCGAACCCGGTGATGTTCATCCAACCGGGTGGACACATCGCGTACGCCAATGGTGCGGCGACGCGCCTTGCCGCGCTCATCGCGCCGGAGGGACGGCTACACCCGGACTGGTATCGACGCATCGAGCCGGTGTTCCTCGGAGAGGAAACGTTGCAGTTCGCGTCGGATACCTTGGCAGGTGCCTACACGTTTACCGTCATTGCGACCGACGGCGGCGTCTACCTGTACGCCAACGATGTCTCGCCGCTGCGCGAGCAGACCGCCCATCTGCGTCACCGCGTCGCCATGGAACGAACGACGGCCGAGATCGCGACGGCGCTCGGTCGTGCGACGGAGGCGTCGCTGGACAGCGTCATCGAATCCGCCCTGGCTGCCCTGTGCCATGCCGTCGACTGCCAGGGCGCGGCCATATTCCGCATCTCCGACGACAACGCCTCGGTCACCATCTCGCACCAGGCGCGCTTCGGCCTGCCGGTCTCACGTGTGCAGATGGCACTGAGCGACTGCACCCCCGCGCTCGATGCGCTGCAAACCAAAGGCAGCTTCGTGCTGGACTGCTCGGTCGAAGGCAGCTCCGCCACACGCGCCATGGTCGAACTGGCCCGGGCCAATCAGGTGGCATCGCTTGCCGGTGTGCCGTTGTCCCTGGGCGGAACACTGCGCGGCATGGTCTGCTTCTGTGCGATGGAACGCCGTGCCTGGTCCGAAGACGACATGCGCCTGCTGCGGCTCACCGCGGACATGTTCGCCACGGCCATTCAGCGCGTGGCGGACGGGCAGGAGCTGGCACGCAGCGAACGACGTCTGCGCCAGGTCTTCGACGGTTCACCCGATGCGGTGTTGGTGCTCGACGGTGAGGGCCGTGTAAGGTTCGCCAATCCGGCCGCCGGATCCGTGCTGGGGCGGCGGGTGGAGGAACTCGTCGGCGCGCCCGTCGGACTTCCGCTCGCCGCCGGGCCCACGGACATCACCGTGCATTTTGCGCAGGGCCGACGCCGGATATTCGAAATGCGCCAGGTGGGTTTGGACTGGCAGGGTGAATCCGATTACCTGGTGACGTTGCGCGACGTCACCGGCCGCCGCCGTGCGGAGGAGCGACTGAAAAGCACCAATCGCGCCTATGCGGTTCTGGGCCAGTGCAACCGCCACCTGATCGGCTG
>JBFXES010000245.1:0-3656 GCA_050179875.1 Thiohalomonadaceae bacterium | reverse complement strand
CTTCTCTTCCGGCGCTTTGTCGATCTGGTCGTAGGCCTTCGACTCGCCGCCGAACTTCTTCGCCTGCACCACCGTCAGCGCCGCCGTCAGCGTGGTCTTGCCATGGTCTACGTGGCCGATGGTGCCCACGTTTACGTGCGGTTTCTTACGCTCGAATTTTTCCTTAGCCACGGACCGATTCCTCCGCTGGGACGTCTACTCTAGGGTTTCAGACTTGAACTTGGAGCCCATGACCGGATTTGAACCGGTGACCTCGTCCTTACCAAGGACGTGCTCTACCAACTGAGCTACATGGGCGGAAACAGCACGCCTGTCAAGGAGATGGAGCGGGTGATGGGAATCGAACCCACACCATCAGCTTGGAAGGCTGAGGTTCTACCATTGAACTACACCCGCGTCGAAAACATCTTCCCACGCGAAAATGGTGGAGGGGGGTGGATTCGAACCACCGAAGGCTGAGCCAGCAGATTTACAGTCTGCCCCCTTTGGCCGCTCGGGAACCCCTCCGAAAACGTAAGCCACACATTCTGCTATGCAATCGCGAACGTGTCAATCCCGCATAGCGAATCATTGATGTGTGGAGCTGGCGACAGGAGTCGAACCTGCGACCTACTGATTACAAATCAGCCGCTCTACCAACTGAGCTACGCCAGCGCGAAGGGCGGATTCTAGGCACAAGCCGCGGCCACTGCAATCATCGGGCGTGCTGGCATGCGCGCAGCGGGGAACCGCTCAACCGTGCAGCCTTCTCCAATTCGGCGAGGGACTGTTCCCACCCCACCTCGAGGAACAGGGTACTGGAGGAGGACACGACTTCGCGCGTATGGACCTTGAGCTTCAAGGGTGCCAGCTCCTGCACGCGCTTGCGGGCAGCCTCGGGCGAACTGAACAGGCCGAGGGAGATGGTGTTGCGGTTCTCGCCGGAACTGACGAAGTAGAAGTCCCGCACACCCGCCTTGCGCAGGCGGTCCATCACCGGTTCGGCCTGCGCCCGTGAACGGAAGCGGGGCAGCACCACCCAATAGCGGCGCTTTTCCGTGGTCATCTCGCCGGACTCGCCCAGGTGCGCTCCCGCCGCCTGCAGACGGGACTTCACGGCGGCAAGCGCCTTTTCATCAGGAATGCCTTCGATGCGATAGCAGCTTTGCGCGACGGCCGGCAATTCCACTCGGTTGGCATCCTCAGGGGTGGCTTGCACCTCTTCCGGAACGCCGTCGGCCGCAAGCACCGTGCGCTTGCCCGGCCGGTCGGCGAGGGGGATTTCTGCGATGAGCACCAGCTGCTGCTTTTCGGTGGAGACCGTCTGCGCATCGGTCTCGTCCGGCAGGGAGGTGTCCCGCGGGTAGGCCAGAAAGAAGGCCAGATTTGCGAGCACGAGCAGAGCGAACAATGCCCTCATGGCCGTCAGCCTCTTGCGTAGGCCAGGAGGCCGTGAAAGGTGAGGTCTGGCACCAGGCGATGAGGCACCCCCAGGCAGGAGGCGAATGCCGGGCCATCACCTCCCGAGATCAGACAATTCACCTCAATATCGCCGCCCAGCTTGCGCACGGTGTGCTCCACCATGCCCGTAACGCAGGCCACCATCCCGGCCGAAATGCACGCCTGCGTATCCCCGCCGGGCATGTCGGTGAGTGGTGCCCCGTCGTTCCCATGGAGTCGGATCTGCCGGGTCCCCGCCGCAAGGCAATCTCCCATGAGGCGCCTTCCCGGGATAATCATGCCGCCGGCGTGAACGCCGTCAGCGGTTATCCAGTCGAGCGTCACGGCCGTGCCGCAGTCCACGATACAGACGGGTCCCCGCACCAGTTCGCGTGCGCCGATCATCGCCACCCAGCGATCGGCCCCGAGGCTTTCCGGTACCGCGTAGCCGTTGCGCAGCCCCCTGAATTCGGCGGTCGGTCGCACGAATTCCACGCTAATTCCCAGCACCTCGCCGGCAATCCTTTCCATAAGCTGCGCGGCATCGGGGCCCGCCACGTTGCTCGCGACCACCCTGCTGATCGGGCCCCGCTCAGTGAACACGGACCTCAGTCGCTGCGTGGTCTGCTCACCCGTCGCGGGCACGCTGCCGCCGTCGATGAGCTGCTCACCGTCCGAGCGCCGCCACTTCAGGCGTGTATTGCCGGCGTCAAGAAGCAGCCACATGGTCACCCACCCGCAGGCTCACTTCGCCCGAGGCAAAACGTTGGAGGCCGGCGCCCGTGACCAGCATCAGCGCGCCTGTACCGTCGATGCCCGCCGCCACACCTTTCACCGATGCATTGGGAAGCTGCAGCAACACCACCTTGCCGTGTACTGCGTCGAGCGGCTCCCACTCCCTGCGGAACGGCTCAAAGCCGGCGCCCGCGAAGCGTTCCAGCGCACCGATCATCGCTTCGACCAGCGCACCGGCCACCTCGTTGCGGGACAACCCAGGGGACACACTGTGCAGATCCGCCCAGGGTTGATCGATCTCTGCATCCTCGGGCATGCCCATGTTCACTCCGATCCCTGCGATGACCAGGCTGGGCCCCTGGAGCTCTCCGCTCACCTCCAGCAGCAATCCCGCCACCTTGCGACCGTCAAGCCACAAGTCGTTCGGCCACTTCAGCTGGATCCCTGGCACCCCCAGACGTTTCAAGGCCTGGGCGCTCGCAACGGCGAGCGCAATGCTCAAACCGCCGAGCCGTGCCGGGCCCTCGGCAAACCGCCAGGCAACGGAGAGATAGACATTGCTCCCAAAAGGTGAACACCAGCTCCGGCCACGACGGCCGCGACCTGCCGTCTGCGTTTCGGCCAGGCACACGTGGGCCTCGCCGATCTCATTGCGTGCAGCGCCTGCCAGATAACGATTGGTCGAATCAATGGTGAAGTGCACGTCCAGCGACTTGATCCGCGCGCACACACTCGGCGCGATGCCGGCCCGGATACGTTCAGCATCCAGCAGTTCAAGAGGACGGGCCAGACGGTAACCCCGCCCCTTCACTGCGTCGACCCGCAATCCGAGGGCTTCCAGCGCCTTGATCGACTTCCATACGGCCGCGCGGGACACGCCCAGGCGTTCGCCTATCCATTCGCCCGAGTGGAATCGGCCATCTGCCAGCAGTCTGACGAGCGTTTCGGTGGAAGCCATGGGCCGATCTTATCAATGGGAGACGAATGACGGATAACAACGGCAGGAAATGAAGGGAACTCGTCACATGCTCGTGAGAACGTCACCGCCCCGGAAAGACGACGCTGGCAACGGCCTTTCATACCACCGTACGACCTCAGACCGCTTCGCCGACGCATTCCTTGAGAGATTTCCACCTGCGTACCGGCGCGGCCGGCGGAATGTCACGTAGCTTCGCAACGTGACGGCTTCGAGGCGCATGCCGGTTGGCGTCGAGATGCATCGGGGCCTGAAGCGGCGCCCCAAAGAACATCTTCCCCCGTGTCCCCCGTGGTCAATGCTTTTCTTCCCCGGCAACAGGCGAAAAAAAACCCCGACCGCAGGGTCGGGGTTTTCGGTATAGCGCCTGGCAGTGACCTACTTTCGCATGAGGAGGCCTCACACTATCATCGGCGCGGAGTCGTTTCACTTACGAGGTCGGGATGGGTTCGGGTGGTTCCAACTCGCGATGGCCGCCAGGCAAAATGGCTGGTCGGTCGCAATTGCGGCCGGCCCAATACGGTTA
>JBFXES010000244.1:0-3679 GCA_050179875.1 Thiohalomonadaceae bacterium | reverse complement strand
CGGTAAATGCGGCGCTCCGGCGGATGGGGTACGACACCAAGACCGAGCACACCGGCCATGGATTCCGGGCGATGGCACGCACCATTCTCCATGAAGAGCTCGGTTTCGACCGGGACGTGATCGAGCATCAATTGGCGCACCGTGTTCCAGATCCTTTGGGCACCGCATATAACCGCACCAAGTTCCTGAGGGAGCGCAAAGCAATGATGCAGCGGTGGGCGGACTATCTCGACAAGCTAAAGAAGGCGACTGACGTCGTCACTCCGTCGGCGAGGGATGTGGCCCAGACGGCGAGCGAGTGAGTATTGCTGCGCCGACACGGGTGATGGCGAAAACAGGGCTCGATTCTCCGGTTCGCCACCATTCGGTCCACAATTAGTCCGAAGCAGCATGCACGATTGATCCCGCGACAAAATCGGAGTCCTTGGACGTCCGCGGGAAGTGAGGACCTGGTCTGTCAGGAGAGTGCCCCCTATCAATGGGGGACACTTACTTCCGATATGGTGATGTAACCACGGCAAGATCGCTTTCGCGCATCGAGCCGACGCGCGTTGCGCGGACGGCGAACCGGGACAAGCTGTCGCGGGCTTCGGCTTGTGGTCGCAAGAGATAAGTGATCAGCTTCGGCGACACGTCGGCCAGCGGACGCATCACCACACCGAGTGGGCGACAGGCAACGATCATCGAGGCCGGTGCCAGACCGATGCCGTAGCCTGCGGCAACCAAGACCATCAACAAGTCGGCGGACGTGACCCGCTCGACCACTTTGCGAGGCTCGCTGACGCCATGGAAAATGCGGGCGAGCTGCCGGTTGATGCCTGTGCAGGTGTTCGATTGCCACTGCACCCATGGATAGTGCAGCGCCTCCGTGAGCGGGACGCGCGTGTGGGCCAGCAGGGCGGAGCGCGCCGGTACGGCGAGCGCGAGGGGTTCTTCCCAGATGGGATTGGCAGTCAATCCACCCAACTCGTCGCAGCACATCGCCAGGCCAGCGTCGTATTGGCCGGTCAGTAAGCCTTGGATCTGACAGCCAAGACTGGTTTCGTGTACGGAAAGTCCGAGGTCCGGCTCCTCGATGCGTTGAAGGGACAAAAGGCGGGCCAGTGGCGGGTAAGCGCCGGTGCCGCTGATGACAAGCCGAAGCCGGGAGACGTTGGAGGCAGGAGCAGACATCCGCTTCGTCCGAGGGAATCGTCGTCATCAGATTAGCACGATTGAGTTAAGTTTAACGTGGTTTAATATGTGCTGATATTCGACGCTTCCGCCAATGCAGAAGCGTCCGATACAGCGCGGCCGCCCGGCCGGTTCCACCACTTTTGAAGCTGAGCCCGCCTTGGCTTTTGGTGCCACTGTGCGTGAGGCCAGAACTGCTCAAGGTGTGGCGCAAGAGACGCTTGCGCACCGAGCCGGGATTGAGCGATCGCACATGGGCAAGATCGAGCGCGGCGAGCATATGCCGACTTTGGCCCTGATCATCCGCATCGCCCGGGCATTGGAATGCAGCGCGACGGTACTGATCGCGGAGACCGAGCGGAAACTCGGAGCAGCAAAAGACGGGCATGGATAGCTGCGCTGCCCGATGAATCGTGGTGTCGGGCGTCCGAGTCCGATGGCTAATTGCTTGCGATCAGCCGTAGATGGGGATTGTTCGCGAACGTTTCCTCGAAGAGCACTTCAGGTGTCGTCAGGAGGTAACCGTGCAGCCGCCGCGACTTGCGCGGCCCCGTGACCTCACAGGTCCAGATGTTCAGGCCGTTGGGCTGCTTGCGGTGTAGTTGCAGGCGCTCGAAGTGCTTCTGTACCCATTGCCAGTCGGCAAGTTCAGCTTCCTTGGCCTGTTTTGCCACCATGGGGTGCTCCTGCGCATAGCGTTGGAACACCCCGGGGCTAACCAGGTAGGCGGTGTCGGCCACGGTGTGTACCAGGGCCTTGGCGTCGTTAATGATGAGTTTGCGGGTGTGGATGCCGTGCCGCAGCCAGGCGATGAAGTGCTCGCCAGATGAGTCGATAGTGGGTTGGTCGAGCACTTCCTTGGCGACCGATGGTTCTTCGTCCGGCGCCGTCACGGCTAAACGGGGTTGCGGGGCGGGCGGTTCGGTGCCGCTCGAGGTGTCGGGTGAGGATGTCATATGTGGTGCAGGCGGATCGCCGAGCATCTCCAGCAGGCCGGCGAGTGGGTCCGCTGGAGCGGTGCCGGGTGAAACGGCTACGGTGGTCGCGGAGGCTGGCGCCACCGGCGGTGGGTAGCCGTCGGGCGATGCGTCGTCCTGTTCGATGCGTACCGTTCCCGCGAACGGCGCTGGCCGCTCGTCGACATCCCAGATCATCGCGGGTGAGAGCTTCAGGAAGGTGAAATGCTGCGACCAGCCAGCGTCGCTCGTCACGGTGGCCTTCCAGATCGCCTTGCCCTCCGGGGTCGGCAGCACGATACCGTGATCCTGCAGCACGTCGAATACCGCGGTGTTGCTCGATGGGATGCCGTCGATGCCTTGGGACAGGAGATGGGCGCGCAGCTTGTCGGAGACGGTCTTGCTCACCAGCCAGAGCGCGTCCTGAGTCAGCCAGCCGTCGGAGGCCTGAGGTTGGTTCAGCTTGAGTGCTTCCTTGAGCAGGTAGCGCAGGCCGTCCAGCAGCTTGCGTTGGAGCGCGTGCTTGGGCGCGGCCAAGACCTTGGCCGGATCGCCACCGAGTGCCTGGGCCACCGATGCCTGGTCGGCCTGCACGACGAGCTCGCCGAGTGTGCCAGCGTGCTCGTATTGGCCCGCCAGGATATACAGTAGCGCTGACCACAGATCGGGGTAGATGCTGAGCCAGTCGAAAATGTCCGGGTTGAGCACCTGGGCGTAGAGCAGTCCGGTCGCGGCGCCATGTAACCGGTACTCGCGGTCCTTACGGTAGCGGAATCGGTACGGTCGCCTCAGCGCGCCATGCCAGGGGTGCCAGACCGTGCCGTCTGCGTACTCCACATGCAGATCGACGGCGATTTTGCCGATGTCGTGCAGCAGGGCCGCATAGGCGGTGCCGGCGGTCCAGGCCTCGGCCTGAGCGGCCTGGGCTTCCGGCGTGGCGCCGGCAGGCAGCAGATGCGACTGCCGCAGCTTGAGCGCGTAGGCGACGATCTCCAGGCCGTGGTCCAGCATGCCGCCCGGATAGGCGTGGTGGTGGTTCTCGGAGGCCGGGAACTGCTGGACCAGCTCGGCGTAGCGCTCCAGCGGCGCGAGATAGAGTGTGGCGAACTGGCGTCGCGACAGCGAGGTGCGCTGCCAGATGTGTTCCAGCAGTTTCTGCCGACGCGGCGTCGCCAGCAGCAATGCGGCCGATGCCGGCCGCATCAGCCCTTTACTGGGGGCGGCGGAAGATGTGGGTGTTGGCGCCGCGCCGGAAGCGGGCGCTAGCCGTTTGCGTTGGAACAGCGAGAGCATGACGAACCCCGGATAGTGTGCCGGTCCGGGGCGCCTTTTGGCCGTTTCGGGCAGGGCCTTTCCCCGTGCTCCCGTTCCCTTCTCCCCTTGGCGGCCTTTTGGCCTTCGTACCGTTTGGATTTAGGACATTTGGCTTGATGATGCCAGGGTCAATGCGTGGCCGATCCAGACCGGATTTGACTACCACTACGTTGCCTGATGGACTTACCTTATGGGACCCGATTGACCACGTGGGTGATATACGCGTCACTTGGTTT
>JBFXES010000243.1:0-3748 GCA_050179875.1 Thiohalomonadaceae bacterium | reverse complement strand
CTGCTCGGTATCTGCCAGTGGTTCCACTACGAGGATCACCGCCTCGACGAGGCCGTGCGCTGGCTGCGGCGCCTGGGCGTGAAGCGCCTGCGCACGGGCATCTCCTGGGCGGACTGGCACCGGCCCGAGGCCGTGCGCTGGTTCGACCGGCAGATGGCGGCCCTGGAGGAATTCGAACTCACCATCACGCTGTGTTTCACGCCCCCGTCGCGCGGCCGGCGAGCGCATCACACCAGCCCGCCCGTGGTGCTGGAGGAATTCGCCCAGTTCACCGACGAGGTGATCGAACGCTACGTGCCCGCGTCCGCCGCGCGCGTTGCGGGAGAACGGCCGTGACGGTGTTCTACCTCGTGCGCCACGGCGACAACGACACCGTGGGGCGCGGCATTTCCGGGCGACGCGACGGCATCCAACTGAACGAACGCGGACGCGCCCAGGCCCGTGCCGTCGCCGAGCGGCTGGTGGACGCCGGCATCGGGCACATCTACACGAGCCCGCTGGATCGCACGCGCGAGACCGCCGCCATCATCGGCGCGCGGCTGGAGCTGAACGTGGATGTCCTGCACGAGTTCACCGAGATCGATTTCGGCCAATGGACCGGCAGGACCTTCACCGAGCTCGACAGCGACACCCGCTGGCGGCGTTTCAACCGGGTGCGCAGCGTCACCCGCATTCCCGACGGCGAGATGCTCATCGAGGTGCAGGCGCGCATGGTCACCGCCGTGGAGCGGCTGCGGCATGCCTGGCCCGAGGCGCGCGTGGTCATCGTCAGCCACGGCGATCCCATTCGCGTGACCATCGCCTACTACGCCGGCATACCGCTGGATCTGATGCAGAACATCCACGTGGATCTGGGTTCGGTCAGCACCCTCGCCGTGGACGATCACGGCGCGCGCGTGCGGTGCCTGAACCACACCGGCGACACACCCACGGGCTGAAGGGGGCGCGCGTGGACGAGAACCCGCTGGATCACGATCTCCGCGCCCTGGGACCCTGGTTCCACAACCTGCACCTGCCCGACGGGCGCCAGACCGCGCCCGATCATTTTCTCGGCGATTTTCCCGCGTACAAATGGCAGGAGATCGCACCGCTGCTGCCCGAACGCCTGGATGGCTGGCGCGTACTCGACGTCGGCTGTAACGCCGGCTTCTACAGCATCGAACTGGCGCGCCGCGGCGCGCAGGTCACCGCCATCGACGTGAATCCCCACTACCTCGGGCAGGCGCGCTGGGCGGCGGAACAAGTCGGCGTCCTGCACAAAATTGAGCTGCACCGCATGCAGGTGTATGATTTGGCGCGCTGGAATGACCGGTTCGATCTGGTGCTGTTTCTTGGCGTTTTCTATCACCTGCGTTATCCGCTGCTGGGCCTCGATATCGTTACCCGCCGGGTGGGCCGCATGATGGTGTTCCAGACCCTCACCATGCCCGGTGCCAGCGTCCATCCTCCCGTGGACGACATCCCCTTCGAAGGCCGCGACATCCTCACCGCCGACGGCTGGCCCAGAATGGCCTTCATCGAACAGCGCCTCGCCGACGATCCCACCAACTGGTGGGCGCCCAATCACGCCGCCGTGCTGGCCATGCTGCGCTCGTGCGGCATGCGCGTGGTGGCGCAGCCGGGTCAAGAGATGTACGTGTGCGAGCCGGACCCGGCCAACCCCTCCTGTGTGGACACGTGGAATGCCGACGAGTACAGCGCAGTCATCGGGCTCGGCCGGCATCCCGCGTGAGTTTCCATCGGTAGTCCTGCGTTCATGCCCGTCTTCGAACTCGTCATCGTCGCCGTGCTCATCCTGCTGAACGGCTTTTTCGCCATGGCGGAGCTGGCCGTGATCTCGTCGCGTCGCGCGCGCCTGCAGGCCATGGCCGACGAAGGCAGCCGCGGCGCGCGCGCCGCGCTCGAACTGCTCGACGATTCCGGCCGCTTCCTCTCGTCGGTACAGATCGGCATCACTTTGGTTGGCATCCTGGCGGGCGCCTACGGCGGCGCGAGCCTGGCCGAGCCGCTGGGCGCGGTACTTTCCGATGTCCCCTGGCTGGCGGCGCATGCACAGGCCGTGGCCTTCGCCCTGGTAGTGGCTGTCATCACTTACGCCTCGCTGGTGGTCGGCGAACTGGTGCCCAAGCAGGTGGCCCTGGCCCACGCCGAGCGCATCGCCGCCTGGGTGGCCTTGCCCATGCGGCTGGTGGCCACCCTCGGTTCGCCCCTGGTGCACGTGCTCGATGCGTCCACGCGCGTGGTGCTGGGCCTGTTCGGGCGGGTGGAGCGCAAGCCGAGCGTCACCGAGGACGAGATCAAGATGCTCATCGCCGAGGCCACCGAGGCGGGTGTGGTGGAGCATGCGGAGCGGCAGATGATCGCCGGCGTCATGCGCCTGGGCGAGATGTCGGTGCAGGCCATCATGACGCCGCGCCCCGACATCGTCTGGCTCGACCTCGACGATGACCTGTCGGCCAATCTCGATCGCATTCGCGAGAGCGGCCACTCGCAGTTTCCCGCGGCGCGCGGCGATCTGGATGAACTGGTGGGCACGATCACGGCCAAGGACGTGCTGAACGCGCGCCTGGAGGACAAGGCGCCCGCGCTCGCCTCCGTGGTGCGCGACCCGCTCATCGTGCCCGAGAGCGCGGACGTGCTGCAGCTGGTCGACCTGCTCAAGCGCTCACCCATCCACATGGCCATCGTCATCGACGAATACGGCACGGTGCAGGGCCTGGTCACGGCCACGGACGTGCTCGAGGCCATCGTCGGCACGCTGGCGGAGGAGGGGGCCGTGGGCGAGGAAGACGTGGTCCGCCGCGAGGACGGCTCCTGGCTCATGGACGGCGGCCTGGCCAGCGAACACATGAAGGACATCCTCAACCTGAAATCGCTGCCCGACGAGGGCGACTTCCACACCGTGGCCGGATTCCTGCTGAGTCTCATGGCCCACGTCCCCAAGGCCGGGGAGTACGTGGAATGGGGCGGCTTCCGCTTCGAGATCATGGACATGGACGGCAACCGCATCGACAAGGTGCTGGTCATTCCCCTGGCCGCCACCGGCGCCGAAACCGAACGTCCGCGCGAGTGATTGTCTCGGAAGAAAGATCAACCACGGAGGCCACGGAGAAGACCAAGCTCTTTCTTTCCTGATACGCCGCGGTCATTCGTACCACCCGTAGGAGCCCACACCGTGGGCGAATTGCCTTTTACACCGCGGTCCATTCATGCCACCCGTAGGAGCCCACACCGTGGGCGAATTGCCTTTTACACCGCGGTCATTCATGCCACCCGTAGGAGCCCACACCGTGGGCGATTGCCTTTTACACCGCGGTCATTCATGCCACCCGTAGGAGCCCACACCGTGGGCGAATTGCCTTTTACACCGCGGTCATTCATGCCACCCGTAGGAGCCCACACCGTGGGCGAATTGCCTTTTACAACCGCGGTCATTCATCCAGCCGTAGGAGCCCACACCGTGGGCGAATTGCCTTCCATGCCGCAGACGGTTGTGGAACCGGAATTCGCCGAAACATCTTCCACCGTGAATGTCACGTAGGCGCTGCGCGCCAACGTGACCTACGGCGTTCCCCGACGTAGGTCACGTTGCGAAGCTACGTGGCAACCGCAGCATCACGCATCCGCCATAAGCAACGCGCGCCACGCGTTCCACGCAAGAAACCGACACCCTTACTTGCCCCGCCGAACCCGCGCATCTAGCGTAAACACGCGAGGTGCCCATTGAAACTGGAAACCGCGACCAACA
>JBFXES010000242.1:0-3748 GCA_050179875.1 Thiohalomonadaceae bacterium | reverse complement strand
CACCGGATTGTTGATCTCATGGGCAACGCCGGCGGCGAGCTGGCCGATGGAGGCGAGCTTCTCCGACTGAATCAGCTGCTGCTGCGCCTCCCTGAGCTTCTTCGCCAGGGCCTCCTGCTCGTCGGTTACATTCTTCGCGTCTACAGCCATTCCATCCTCCTGGCGCACTTCCCGCGCCGAACTGCACGACTACCCGACACCGTCCGGGACGATGACCATCAGCCGCCCATGGGTGGCGCGACACAGCTGGCAGCGCGACAGGTGCACGTCCATGCGTCGCCCGTTCACCAGCACGCCGCGTCTGATGTGATCGCCGCCCATGTCCGTGCGCTCGAACATGGCATTGAGTTCCTCGGGCAGGATCTCGCAGGCGCGACGTCCGTGCAGCACGCCGTTCCTGGCGCCGAGCCACTCGTGGGCGCGCCGGTTGGCGAGGGCGATGATCCCCTGCTCGTTCATGCCAAGCACCGCGACCGGGAGGTGCTCGAGGATTTCCTGGGAAATGTCTGTCACCGGCTCGCACCGGAGCGGCGGCGTCGCGGAATGCTCGCACATGCAGGTCGCGGCGGGATGCACGTCGTCGCGCGATTCGTGGCGCGCGAACGCCTCGCGCACCGTCGCGCGCAAGGCGTCGTCATCCCAGGGCTTGGTGAGGAACTTGTAGATGGCGCCTTCGTTGACGGCGTCGGTCACAGCCTTGAGCTCGGTGTAACCGCTCAGCATGATGCGGATGGTGGCGGGATGACGCTCCTTGACCAGGCCCAGGAATTCCGAGCCCGTCATGCCCGGCATGCGCTGATCGGAGATCACCACG
This sequence comes from Thiohalomonadaceae bacterium, assembly GCA_050179875.1. Taxonomy (GTDB): domain Bacteria; phylum Pseudomonadota; class Gammaproteobacteria; order Thiohalomonadales; family Thiohalomonadaceae; genus JALOAT01. Next base: position 2,934 of record JBFXES010000242.1, on the reverse strand, counting down.
CCCACGTCCGGCTCCTGCGCCAGCAGGCGCAAGCCCTCCTGGGCGCAGCACGCGGTAAAGATGCGGTAGCCGTCGCGGCGCAGCACCCGCATGAGCGCGCGCAGGATGTTCTCTTCGTCGTCCACCAGCAGCAGCGTGCCGCGTGCGTCGTTCATGCCGCCTCCCCCACCAGCGCGTACACCTTGCGCACCAGCACGGCATCCTCGAACGGGTCCTGCAATACGTCGTCCGCACCCTCGGCGTGCGCCTGTTCGAGCGAAGCGCCCGGCGGCGAGATCACCAGCACCTTGAGCCCATGCAGCGACGGCAGGGCGCGCACGGAACGCAGCAGATCCAGGCTACTGTCCGCCGGGCCCGGGCACAGGATCATGACGGCGGGCGCGAGGCGCTGGAGCAGCATGCCGGCCTGCAGGCCGTCGGTCGCGAGATGGCATTCGAAATTCGCCTCGCGCAGGCAGGATTGCGGCGCGGCGGCGGATTCGGCGTCTCCCACCACCAGCACCGTGCGCCCGCCGCCCAGCAGTTCTGGGGGCACGGGCAACCGGTTGGCATGCAGGAAGGCGATGAGGTCGGGCAGGCACACGCGGTACTCGCCCCGCGGCCCCGGCAGGCGGTGGGCCTTCAGCTTGCCGGCGTCGATCCAGCGCAGCACCGTGCGGAAGTGCACCCCGCAGTAGCGCCCGACCTCGCCTGTGGTGAACCTTCGAGTGGCCATGTCGCCCCCCTGGGCCACCGACGGTAAGACTGATGTGACTAAGGTGTCAACGGCGACAAGCACGGGCTGCGGAGCGGCTCGCACACACCCTCCAACCCCTCGCCTGTAGGAGCGGCCTCAGGCCGCGATTCTGCTGCACAACCGCGTCATCGCGGGCTGAGCCCGCTCCTACGAGGAGATCACAGCGCAGCCGTGCCGTGAACTACGGCGCGCGTGCGAGCACGCTGCGCGCCCCCCACAGCACGGAAAGCAGCAGCAGCGCGGCGCCCGCCGCGTGCGCCACCGCCACCGGTAAAGGCACGCCGAGCAGCACGTTGCCCATGCCGAGGGAGAATTGCAGCAGCAGCGCGGCGGCGAGTATCAGGCCGGCGGGGCGCAACGGCCCGCCCGCACGCACCAGCCCGGCGGCGAAGAAGCCCGACGCCAGCACGGCGAACAAGGCGCCCAGGCGATGGGCGAGGTGAATGGCGATGCGCCCTTCGCCCGTGTGGCCGCCGCCCTCCCAACTGCCTGCCACGGCGGCGGGCAGGGAAAAGCCTTCGGCGAAATCGGCCTCCGGCCACCACCGGCCCTGGCAGGTGGGGAAATCGGGACAGGCGATGGCGGCGTAGTTGGCGCTGGTCCAGCCGCCCAGGGCGATCTGCAGCACCACCGCCGCCACGGCGACCAGGGCCAGGGGCCGCAGCCGGGGATGGGCATGGGCGCGCGCCCCGTCGAGCCGCCACAACCACAACAGCGAGAGCAGGCCGAGGCCGCCCAGCAGATGGCCCATGACGATGGCGGGTTGCAGCCGCAGGGTCACGGTCCACATGCCGAGCAGCGCCTGGAACACGACCAGCAGGGCCAGGGCCCCGGCGAACAGCCGGCCCGCGCGCCGGCGGAAGGCGGCCACGGCGAGCGCGGCGATACACAGGCCCAGAAAGCCTGCGGCGTAACGATGGACCATCTCGATCCAGGCGCGCGCGTGGGCCTCGGCGCCGCTGGCGCGCAGTTCGCCCGGCACCACCAGCCGGCCGTAGCAGCCCGGCCAGTCCGGACAGCCCAGCCCGGCATTGGACAGGCGCACGTAGGAGCCCAGGGCGATGACGCCCAGGGCGAGCAGGAGCACGGCGGTGAGGAGGCGTCGCTGGGTCATGCGTATGGGTCCGGCGGAAATACGGTGGACTAACTAATAGACGCCGCGAGGGCGGCGTGCGAGCCGGCGGCGGGTAGCGCGAGCCGGGAAGGCGGGCGGGCCGTGTTTATCGAACGGCGGCGCACCACGCCCCGCTTAGCGTTTTCCCCGTTTTCTTCAGGAATCCGGCGCGCGCGTCCATGGCGCGCGGGCATGGGCTATCTTTCCGATTCTCCGCATCGGCCATCCCGTCAACAGCAAGGACGTTGCCCCATGGTGGACCTGCTGGTGAACGGTCGCCGGCACACGCTCGACGTGTCTGCCGACGCCAATCTGTTGTGGGTTTTGCGCGAGCGCCTGCAGCTCACCGGCGCCAAATACGGCTGCGGCATCGGGGCCTGCGGCGCATGCACGGTGCTGGTGGAAGGCGCGCCGGTGCGCGCCTGCATCACCGCCGTGGGCACCGTGGCGGGAAAGCCGCTGACCACCATCGAGGGACTGGGCGGCGCTCACCCGGTGCAGCGCGCCTGGGTGGCCGAGGAGGTGCCGCAGTGCGGGTTCTGCCAGTCCGGCCAGGTGCTCGCCGCGGTGGCCTTGCTGGAAGCCAAGCCGCGCCCGGCCGAGCGGGACATCGTGGAAGCCTTCCGCGGCCACCTGTGCCGCTGCGGCACCTACCCGCGCATCCGCCGCGCGGTGCGCCGCGCCATCGCCATGATGTCGGAGCCCCGCCATGCTGCGCGTGGATAGGCGCACCTTCCTCAAGGCCTCGGCCGGCGCCGGCGGCGCGCTGGTGCTCAACCTGGTATTGCCCGGCTGCGCCGGCGAGGAGGCCGAGGCCGTTCCGTTGCAGCGGGACCTGCCCGAAGGCGCGCTCGCGCCCAACGCCTTCCTGCGGGTGGAGCCCGACGGCGGCGTGCTGGTCATGATCCCCAGCAGCGAGATGGGCCAGGGCGTGTTCACGTCCCTGGCCATGCTGGTGGCGGAGGAACTGGGCGCGGACTGGAACCGGGTGCGGGCCGAGCACGCGCCGGCCCAGCCGGTCTACGTCAATCCCGCCTCGAAGAGCCAGACCACGGGCGGCAGCAGCTCGGTCCATGGCTTTTTC
>JBFXES010000241.1:0-3810 GCA_050179875.1 Thiohalomonadaceae bacterium | reverse complement strand
AAGGCCTCGGCCAGACGGCGCGTGGGCTCGTGGGAAAGATCGGCGCGGATCTGCGGCAGATTGGTGCGGTGCGTGGCCGCGGTGTGGAGATCGATGCCATGGGTAGCCTTCGCCACAACAGTCTGCATGACCCGGTGCGCCACACGCGCCGCCAGGGATCCGCGGCTGGATCCGGGGAAGCTGCGATTGAGGTCGCGGCGATCGGGCAGGTAGCGTGAGCGCTGCAGAAAGCCGTGCACGTTGACCACCGGTATGGTGACGACCGCACCGCGCAGTTCCTGGGGCCGCAACAGTGCGCGCAGGCGACGGATGATCTCCACGCCGTTGATCTCGTCGCCGTGAATGGCCGCGCTCACGAACACCACCGGGCCCGGTGCACAACCGTGGATGACGTGCAGGGGAATGGACAGCTCCGTGTGGCTGTAGAGCTTGGCCACGGGCAGTTCCAGGGCCACGCTGGACCCTGGCGGAACCGTCACCCCGTTGATGCACAGTCGCTCCATGCCGCCACCCGACACACTCTCCATCAAGCATAGGGCGCGCCGTGCGGTGCTCGTTGCCGCCGTCACGTAGTCGCCGCGCGCCAACGTGACCTACAGAAGACCACACACATTTCACGCAATCGGAAACTGCCGACCATCGGCCCGGTTCGCGTATACTGTCCCGCCACCCACAACCTCCGCTGCCATGTCGACGCACCAGCTCATCTTGCTGCCCCGCGCCCCCGACGCCCTCATCGCGCACCCCGCGCTGGTGCAGGCACTGCGGGACGTGGGCTTCGTGGGCGAGCCCATGGCCGAGGCGGATGTCCACAAACCCGGCGAGGAATTCCTTCACCTGCTCACCTTCCTCGGTTGCTCGCCCGTGGTTTCCCTGGGCGAACCGGGACCCACCGCGGACTTCTGCCGCATTGAGATCCCGCCCGCCAGCGAGCACACCCAGTTCGTGGCCGGCGCCAATGCAAAACCGCCCCGCTGTCCGCGGTGCGGCCACCGCTTCGAAGACTGGCAGGCCCGCGTCGCAAGCTGGCGCGATGCCGGCGAAACCTCCTGCACCTGCCCCGCTTGCGGCCACACACAACCGCTCACGGCCTTGTCCTGGCGCCAGAGCGCCGGCTTCGGCCGCACCCTGGTGCGCGTGTGGGGGATCTTCGAAGGTGAGGCGGTGCCGGGGGAGAAACTCATGAGCACGCTGGAAACGATCAGCGGCGGACCGTGGACGCATTTCTACTATCGCGCGGATTGACCTGGGAAGCACAAGAACCACGGAGGGCCACGGAGAGAAGGAAATGTTTTTCTGTTCCTATGGTCTCGGTGGTTGATGCTTCTTCCACGCGGTAACAAGGCCCACGGTGTAGGCGCGTACGGGCGGTTCCCGCTACCTCGGTGGCAGCACTTGTCACATAGGCGCTGCGCGCCAACGTGACCTACGGCGCTGCGGCACTTCTTTGTGGAGCGAGTTGTGGGAGCGAGCTTCTGCTCGCGACTTTCGGGCCCGTGGAAACAGGCCGTCGCGAGCGGAAGCTCGCTCCCACAAGGAAAGCGCGGTTCGGCAATGTCACGTAGCTTCGCAACGCTTTGCCCATTTGCGTTTCCCCCTCAGAGCCGCGCACGCACGATGGCGGCGATCTCCTCGTCCGTCAGCAACACAGGATTGGTCTTCATGCTGTTGTTGCGCGAGGCTTGCACGATGCGCGGCAGGTCGGCTTCGCTCACGCCATAGGCGGAAAGACGCGGCAGTCCGAGCTGCTCCGTCCATTGCATCAACACCTGCACGAGGGCGTCGCAGGCGGCGGCATCGTCTTCACAGGGCTTGTCGCTTAGCAATCGCCCCACCTCGGCGTAGCGCCGCAGCCCGGGGCCCTGGGGATCCCGTGCGCGCAAGGCGGCGATATTCGCGGCGGTCGCCGCCGCCACCGTGGTGCCGCAGGCGACGCCGTGGGGCACGGGGAAAAACGCCCCCAGCGGCTGGGCAAGCCCGTGCACGGAGCCCAACCCCACCTGCGCCAGGGTCACGCCGGAGACGTACGCGGCATAGGCCATGGCCGCGCGGCCGTTGCGCGCGGCCGCGCTGTCGCCGCCGCGCCAGGCATCCATGAAACCCTGCTTCACCGCGCGCAGACCGCTCAGCGCGAGCCCGTCAGTGAACGGGTTGGCGCGCACCGATACATAGGACTCCAGCAACTGCGTGAAGGCGTCCATGCCCTGCGCAGCCACGTGCTGGGGCGGACAACTGGCGAGCAATGCCGGATCCACCAACGCCACCCGCGCCACCAGTTGCTCGTGACGGAAGGACTTCTTGTAGCCGCCGTGGCCCCGCATGGACAGCACGGCGTTCTTGGTAGCCTCGCTGCCGGTGCCCGCGGTGGTGGGCACGGCGATGAACGGTGTCGACGGCCCGGTATACGGCAGGCCGCGGCCCACGTCCTCCAGGAAGTCCAGCACCGAACGGCCGCTCGGGAGCAGGCCGGCAATGGCCTTCGCGGCATCGATGACACTGCCGCCGCCGATGCCCACCACCACCTCGATGCCGCTGCGGTGGAAACGTTGCACCGCCTCGTCCACCAGCGCGGGCGAAGGCTCGCCGGAAACGGAAAAGCTCTCCAGCTCGATGCCGTCCGCCTTGAGTGCGTCGATCAGCCGCTGCCAGTGCGGGGTAGCGCGGAAGGCCCGGGCGCCCGTCACCAGCAGCACCTTGCGGCCGTATTCCGCGATGAAACCGGGCAGTTCGGCAATGCGCCCCTCACCGAAGGCAAGACGCGGCAACGTGGCGATGGCGAAGGACGGGAACTCCATGGGCGCTCCTGAAAAACGGGCCAGGCAATCGGAACGACAGGCGCGGCGAAGCCCATGACGAGCTTCGCCGCGCGGTACCTCAGTTTTTCCCGAGGAAGGAAACGATGGCGTCCACCACCTCGTCCGCGTAAAGGTCGCGGAAGAAATGATCGGCGCCGTCGATTACCACCAGTTCCACCTTGCCGCTGTCGGCCAGGGGCTGGGTCTTGGGAATAAGGCCGCTCACCACAGTGTCCTCGCTGCCGGCGATCACCAGCACGCGCTCGTTGATCTTGTTGAGCAGGCCCGGGGTGTCCATGCGCGGCTCGTCACCGTAATAGTTGGTGAACGAGGCGGCAGTCACCTTGGCGCCCGGGCAATAGAGGAAATCCACGCCTTCGAGCACATCCTGCCCCCGGCGACCGTCGACGAGCTTCCTGGCGCGCTCGTAGACCGGCTTCAGTTCCTTGCCATAGCTTTTGCGATAACCTTCGTGCATTTCGTCGCGCGACCACGTCGCCGGAGCGACCAGCACCACCTGCTTCACGGCGGCATCGTCGTTCTCCGCCGCGAACCAGGCGGTCTGGTTTCCGCCGCGGGAATGACCGAGCAATACGATCTCCTTGGCGCCCTGGGCCTTTGCCCAGGCCAGCCACGCACCGATCTCGCCCATGGCGTCGGTGTGGCGATGGGTGTGCGGGATTTCGCAGTCGTACATGCCGCGACGGTTGTCGAGGCCGAAGCTCAGATTGATGGCCAGACTGGCGATGCCCTGATCGAACAGGGCCGTCTGCAGGGCCTGCATGATCTCCATGCCGCCATGGGCCAGGGTGCCGTGGGTCATGACCACCAGCGTACCGCTGGCAAGGCTCGCCCCTTCGGGACTGCGCAGCTCACCCACCAGGGTGAGGCCGTTGTGCCTGATGGTCACTTCCTCTGCCTGGACCGCTCCGCTCATCCACAACATGGTGGCGGCAAGGATCAAAGCGAACTTGTTCTTATAGTGCATAAGCTCCTCCGGTGGTTGAATGGCACG
>JBFXES010000240.1:0-3828 GCA_050179875.1 Thiohalomonadaceae bacterium | reverse complement strand
AAACGCGGAGGTCGCGGAGGCGCGGAGCTCGCGGAGGACGAGAATGCCCATGGCATTTTCTCCGCGTCCTCTGCGCCTCTGGGTTCTCCGCGTCGAACCATGACGACGAAGAACATCATGATCATCGCCGGTGAGGCCTCCGGCGACGCGCGGGCGGCGGGGCTGGTGCGGGCCGTCAGGCGCCAGGATCCGTCGGTGCGCTTCTTCGGCATCGGCGGTGACCGTATGCGCGCCGAAGGCGTGGAAACGCTGGTGGATTCGCGCGTCATGGCCGTGGTGGGCCTGTTCGAGGTGCTGGCGCACTTTCGCACCATCTACGGCGCGTTGCAGCTCATGCGCCGCAAGCTGCGCGAGGAACGGCCCGACCTGCTCATCCTGGTGGACTATCCCGATTTCAACCTGCGCCTTGCAAAAACCGCCAAGGAACTGGGTATCAAGGTGCTGTACTACATCAGCCCCCAGGTATGGGCCTGGCGCCAGAAGCGTGTGTACACCATCAAGGAACGCGTCGACCATATGGCCGTGGTGTTTCCGTTCGAGGTGCCGTTCTACGAAAAGGCCGGTGTGCCGGTGACGTTTGTGGGCCATCCCCTGGTCGAGGAAGTGCCGCACGGCCTGGAGCGCGAAACCGCGTGCCGCCAGTTCGGGCTCGATCCCGCACGCAAGGTGCTGGGCCTGTTCCCCGGCAGCCGCCGCAGCGAGATCACGCGGCTGCTGCCGGTGCTGCTCGATGCGGCCGCCCGGCTGCACCGCGACCACCCGGATCTGCAATTCGTGCTGCCGCGGGCGTCGACGCTTTCCGAGGCCGATTTCGCTCCCTATTTCGCAGGCCGCGACCTGCCCGTGACCCAGGTGGACAGGCGCGCATACGAGGTGATGGCCGCCTGTGACGCCATTGTCAGCGCCTCGGGCACGGCGACGCTGGAAATCGCGCTCATGCAGGTGCCGCTCGTTGTGATCTATCGCATCGCACCACTCAGTTATCGCATCATGCGCCGGCTCATACGCGTGGATCACATCGGCCTGTGCAACATCGTCGCGGGGGAGCGCATCGCCCCGGAACTGATCCAGGACGCCGCGACGCCCGAAAACGTCGCTGCCGAGGCAGAGGCCCTGCTGTTCGACGAGGCACGTAATCGCGCCATGCGCGAGCGTCTGGCGGTGATGCGGGAGCGGCTTGGGGCCAGCGGAGATTCCGACGGGGTGGGCGCGCTCGCCCTGGCAATGCTCCAGTCGCGTGCCGCTTGATCGGTTTTTGGTGCCAACGAACTTATTGTTTGGCATCCTAGCGCATCGGTTATCAGTTTCTAGGAGAAGAATGATGTCAGTGATTGGCCGGCTGCTTCCCGCCGCCCTCCTTGCGCTGCTTCCGTCTGCTGCCTGGGCCAGCAACGGCGGTTCAGCCATCGATTTCACCACCAGTGGGTTTGGCATCGCGGCCGTGGTGATTTTCGTCCTCGCCTACGCGGCCGTGATCGCCGAGGAATTCCTGCACCTGCGCAAGTCCAAGCCGGTCATGATTGCTGCGGGGGTCATCTGGATCCTGGTGGCTATTGCCTATGCCACGCACGGCGACATGGAGACGGCCGGCAACGCGGTACGACATAACATCCTGGAATATGCCGAGCTATTCCTGTTCCTGCTGGCAGCCATGACCTACATCAACACCATGGACGAGCGCCATGTGTTCGCGGCGCTGCGCGCCTGGCTGGTTTCCCGCGGCTTCACCCTGCGCACTATTTTCTGGCTCACCGGCCTGCTGGCGTTCTTCATCTCGCCGGTGGCCGACAACCTCACCACCGCACTGCTGATGGCGGCCGTAGCCATCGCCGTAGGCGGTGCGAATACCACCTTTGTCGTGGTGGCCTGCATCAACATCGTGGTGGCCGCCAACGCGGGCGGCGCCTTCAGTCCGTTCGGCGACATCACCACGCTGATGGTGTGGCAGAAGGGCGTGGTGCAGTTCAAGGAATTCTTCGCCCTGTTCATCCCCTCGCTGATTAACTGGTTCGTGCCTGCCCTGTTCATGTCCTTCGCCGTGCCCAAGGTGCGGCCCGAGGCGCTGCACGAAGAAGTCCACGTCAAGTACGGCGGCTTTGTGGTCATTGGTCTGTTCGCCTTCACCCTGGTGCTGGCAGTGACGGGTCACAACTACCTGCACCTGCCGCCGGTACTCGGCATGATGACCGGTCTGGGCCTGCTCAAGCTCTATGGCTATTTCATCCGCCGTCATGAGCTCCATTCGCCCAACGGCGCCATCAAGGGCCCCGAGCAATTGGAGCTCGGCGAACTCGCCGCTTACGTGAAGCCGCGCTTCAAGACCTTCGACGTGTTCATCAGCATGAAGCGCGCCGAGTGGGACACGCTGATGTTCTTCTATGGCGTGGTGCTGTGCGTGGGCGGCCTCGGCACACTGGGCTACCTGGCGCTGGTCTCGGAATCCATGTACGTGGGCCTCGGCGCCACCACGGCGAACGTCCTGGTCGGCATCCTCTCCGCGGTGGTGGACAACATCCCGGTCATGTTCGCGGTGCTCACCATGAATCCCGACATGTCCCACGGCCAGTGGCTGCTGGTGACGTTGACCGCGGGCGTGGGCGGTTCACTGCTGTCCATCGGTTCCGCGGCGGGCGTTGCGCTCATGGGCCAGGCGCGCGGCGTGTACACCTTTTTCGCCCACCTCAAGTGGAGCTGGGCCATCGCCCTGGGTTACGCCGCCAGCATCTGGTCGCATTTCCTGATCAACGCACACCTGATGTAACGCTCCCCGGCGGTGCGCTTCGCGCGCACCGCCGGTCTCTCCTCCCCCAGCGCCTCACTGCTGCGCGAAGCGCATCCTTCGAATACCGCAGTGATACACGTAGACGCTACGCGCCACGTGACCTACGGACCAGCATTACTCCTCACAACCCCTGCGCAATCCGATACACCACATGCACATTCGCCTCCACCCTCACCTGCCCCGTCGCCACCGGCGTCGCCGCCTCCGCCACCATGGCGCGGGCGAGGGTCGGGGTGTAGACGCCCACGCCCTGTTCCGCCACCTGCTCCACGCTGTCGAGCCGCACGCCCATGGCGGCGGCGATGGCCTCGGCCTTGGCGCGGGCGTCGATCACTGCGCGGCGCAGCGCCTCCTGCCGTTCCTGCGAGTCGTCGCTGAGGGTCAGGGTCACGCCCTCCACCGCGTTGGCGCCGGCGCCCACGGCGGCGTCGATCACCTTGCCGAGCAATGCCGTGCCGTCCAGGCGCACCTCCAGCTGGTTGCTGGCGTGGTAGGCGACGATGCGCCCCTGCCTGCCCGCCTCGGTGCGCGGGTCCGGGTATACGGGTGAAAGACTGATGCCGGTGGTGGACAGCGCCTCCGGGTCCACGCCCAGCTTGCGCACGGCGTCCATGGCGCGGGTCATCACGCGATTCACCTGGGCCTGCGCCTCGGCGGCGTTCTCGTGGCGGGCCACGGCGGCGAAACTGAGCCGTGCACTGTCCGGCAGGGCGGTCACTTCGCCGCGCCCGCTGACGCTGATGCGCGACACCTCCGCCTGCTGGGCCAGCGCCGTGGCCCCGGCGAGCAGCATTCCCGTCAACAGCGCCAGCCGCGCGTATCCCTTCATGGCTTCATCCCCTCGGTTCGGTGGCAATCATGGCCGGCCGCTGGGCGATGCGCTCGTACCAGGCAGCCAGGCCCGGCCGGGAGCGCCGCCAGTCGTCGGCGGAGAAACGGAAATCCAGATAGCCCAGGGCACAGGCCACGGTGATCTGGCCGATGCCGAAACTCTGCCCCCAGCCCTCCACCTCAGCCTCCAGGGCGTCGAGGCCGCGCTCCACGGT
>JBFXES010000239.1:0-3876 GCA_050179875.1 Thiohalomonadaceae bacterium | reverse complement strand
GCAGAGGCGTTCATCGAAGCATTCCCTCTGCGCCCCCCGTGTCTCCGCGTCTGTGCGTCGGGCGATGTTCGTCGTTTTCATCAGGTCCCCTGTCGCCGCCCTATACCGCCACCGGCGCCTTGATGTGCGGATGGGACTGATAGTTCTCCAGGGTGAAGTCCTCGAAGCGGAAATCGAAAATGGACTTCACCTCGGGATTGATCTGCATGCGCGGCAGGGGATAGGGCTCGCGCGCGAGCTGGGTGCGCGCCTGCTCCAGGTGATTGGCGTACAGATGGGCGTCGCCGAGCGTGTGGATGAACTCGCCAGGCTGCAACCCCGTCACTTGCGCCACCATCATGGTCAGCAGCGCGTAGGAGGCGATGTTGAACGGCACGCCCAGGAAGATGTCGGCGCTGCGCTGATAGAGCTGGCAGGAGAGCCGGCCCTCGGCCACGTAGAACTGGAACAGGGCGTGGCAGGGCGGCAGCTTCATTTTCTCGATCTCGCCCACATTCCAGGCCGAAACCATGAGACGGCGCGAATCGGGATTGCGGCGGATCTGCTCGATCACCTGGCTGATCTGATCGATGTGGCGCCCGTCGGGCGTGGGCCAGGAACGCCACTGGTAGCCGTACACCGGGCCCAGTTCGCCGTTCTCGTCGGCCCACTCGTCCCAGATGGTCACGCCGTTCTCGCGCAGGTAGCGGATGTTGGTGTCGCCGCGCAGGAACCACAGCAGTTCGTGGATGATGGACTTGAGATGCAGCTTCTTGGTGGTCACCAGGGGGAAGCCCTGGGCGAGGTCGAAGCGCATCTGGTGGCCGAACACGCTCACGGTGCCGGTGCCGGTGCGATCTTCCTTGCGGGTGCCATGTTCGAGCACATGGCGCATCAGATCGAGATAGGCGCGCATCAGGAGACCCGTTTGTGTTTGTTTTGGGGCGCGGCCGTAAAGGCGCGCCACAGCAGGAAGATGCCGAACAGGATCAGCGGCAGCGACAGCACCTGGCCCATGGTGACCCAGCCGAAGGCAAGATAACCGATGTGCGCATCGGGCTCGCGCACGAACTCCACCAGGACACGGAACGCGCCGTAGCAGACGGCGAACAGGCCGGAGACCGCACCCAGCGGCCGCGGCTTGCGCGCATACAGCCAGAGGACGATGAACAGCACCACGCCTTCGAGGAAAAACTCGTACAGCATGGAGGGATGGCGCGGCAGCGGGCCTGCCCCCGGGAACACCATGGCCCAGGGCACGTCCGTCACCTTGCCCCACAATTCCGCGTTGATGAAATTGCCGATGCGGCCCGCGCCGAGGCCGATGGGCACCACGGGCGCGAGGAAATCCACCACCGCCAGCCATTGGCGCCTTTCGCGCCGCGCGTAGAGCCACAGGGCGATGAGCACGCCGAGCAGGCCGCCGTGGAAGGACATGCCGCCTTCCCAGATGCGGATCACCATGAGCGGGTCGGCGAGGAAGGCGGAGAAGTTGTAGAACAGCACGTAGCCGATGCGCCCGCCCAGCACCACGCCCAGGGCGCCGTAGAACAGCAGGTCATCGATCTGCTCCGGCTTCCAGGCATCCCCGCGGCGCGCGCGCAGGCGCAACAGCCACCAGCCCGCGACAAACCCCACCAGGTACATGAGACCGTACCAATGGACCTTGACGGGACCGATGGAAAACGCGACCGGGTCGATGTGAGGGTAAGGCAACATGGGCCGCAGTATACCGGCGGCGCTCCCGCCGATACACCCGCAGGATTTAGTCCCTGTTAGCCGCGGGGGATTTGGGCGGAAGAAGGCTCAACGCAAGGGACGCGAAGGAAGCGAAGGGGCGCAAAGTGGCACAGGGAGATTGACCGGTCACATCACGCTGCGCAGTTGATCCCTCGATGCCTTTGCATGTTTGGCGCCCCTTTGCGTCCTTGGCGGTGAATTCCCCCCAGCTAGCGCAGCACCACGCGCCCGATGAAGCACTTGAGGTAATCGGTCTCGGGGATGGCGGGGTGGACCGGGTGGTCGGGGCCCTGGCCGCCCTGCTCCAGCATCTGCAGGCTGCGGTCCAGGTGACGGGCGGACTTGTCCATGAGCGACAGCAGGGTGGCCCGTTCCAGGTGATAGGAACAGGAGGCGCTCACCAGGATGCCGTCCTTGCCGAGCAGTTGCATGGCCGCCTGGTTGATGCGGCGGTAGGCCTGGATGCCCTCGGCGGCGTCCTTGCGGCGCTTGATGAAGGCCGGCGGGTCCACCACCACCACGTCGAAGTGCTCGCGCGCCGCGCGCAGGGACTTGAGCGCATCGAAGGCGTCGCCCAGCAGGCCGCTCACGCGGTCGTCCACGCCGTTCAGGGCGGCGTTGGCCCCGGCGTGCTCCAGCGCCGCCTCGGAGGCCTCCACCAGCACCACCTCCTTCGCGCCCGCCACGGCCGCCTGGATGCCCCAACCGCCGATGTAACTGAACACGTCCAGCACGCGCGCCCCGCGCACGTAGCGCTGCATGCGGGCGCGGTTGTCGCGGTGGTCGTAGAACCAGCCGGTCTTCTGGCCCCCTTGCAGGGGCACGTCGAACAGGGCGCCGTTCTCCTCGATGCGCACGCTGTCGGGCACGCTGCCCCAGGCGGTCTCCACGCCCAGGGGCAGGCCTTCGAGCTGGCGTGCCGGGGTGTCGTTGCGCAGCAGGATGCCGGCGGGCTTCAGCACCTTCACCAGGGCCTCGATCACCTCGTCGCGGCGGCTGTCCATGCCGGCGGTATTGAGCTGGGCCACCAGGACGTCGCCGAAGCGGTCCACCACCAGGCCGGGCAGGCCGTCGCTCTCGGCGTGGACCAGGCGGTAATGGGGCCGGGGATAGACCCGCTCGCGCAGGGACAGGGCCACGTTCAGGCGATGCACCAGCAGCGAGCGGTCCAGCACCACGTCGGCATCGCGGCTCACCATGCGGGCGCAGATGAGGGAGTTGGGGTTCACGTAGGCGCTGCCCAGGGCCTCGCCGCGGGTGTCGGTCACGCGCACCATCTGCCCGGGCGCGAAGGCCGTAAGGGGCGAACGGGCGGTGTCCACCTCGTTGCTGAACACCCACAGGTGCCCGGCGCGCAGGCGGCGGTCTTCATTCTTCTTCAACACCAGGGCGGGCAGTTCCACGGGACACCTCCAGTCAGCAGGGGCGCAATTATGGGCGCTGCGCAGCAGGCAGAACAGCCGCTTGTCTTCCGCAGGAGCCCACACCATGGGCGATTCCCCCGCGTCAATCAGAAGAATCGCCCACGGTGTGGGCTCCTACGGCGGTCCTCGATGCGTTGTAGGAGCCGACACCGTCGGCGAACATGGGCCCGATTACCGCCGGGCGGGTGCAGAAAGGCATTCGCCCACGATGTGGGCTCCTACGGCGGTTCTCGATGCGTGGTAGGAGCCGACACCGTCGGCGAACATGGGCCCGATTACCGCCGGGCGGGTGCAGAAAGGCGTTCGCCCACAGTGTGGGCTCCTACGGCGGTCCTCGATGCGTCGTAGGAGCCGACACTGTCGGCGAACATGGGCCCGATTACCGCCAGGCGGTGAAGAAAGGCATTCGCCCACGATGTGGGCTCCTACGGCGGTCCTCGATGCGTCGTAGGAGCCGACACTGTCGGCGAACGTCGGTCCCGACGACCGCCTGCATTCGCCCACGATGTGGGCTCCTACGGCGGTTCTCGATGTGTCGTAGGAGCCGACACAGTCGGCGAACATGGGCCCGATTACCGCCGGGCGGGTGCAGAAAGGCATTCGCCCACGATGTGGGCCCCTACGGCGGTTCTCGATGTGTCGTAGGAGCCGACACCGTCGGCGAACATGGGCCCGATTACCGCCAGGCGGTGAAGAAAGGCATTCGCCCACGATGTGGGCTCCTACGGCGGTC
>JBFXES010000238.1:0-3926 GCA_050179875.1 Thiohalomonadaceae bacterium | reverse complement strand
CGGTTTGTGTTCCAGCCCGATCGGCTGACGCTCAATGGACAGCACGTGCCTTTCTCGGGGCGCATGCGCCTGGATTGGTACGACGATGCGCCGGTCATGTCTCCCGGTGAGCGCTGGCAACTCACGGTCCGACTCAAGCGTCCCCACGGCATGGCCAACCCGGGCGCCTTCGATTACGAAGCCTGGCTGTTCCAGCAGGGGATCCGCGCCACCGGCTATGTGCGCGCCGCCGGGCGCAACCATCGGCTGGCGCAACCGCTATGGTGGCAAGCGCCCGTGGATCGGGCACGGGCGGCCGTCCGGGATCGCGCCGCGGCATTGGCGGGGGAGGCGCCCTTTGCCGGCGTGCTGCTGGCGCTCGCCATCGGCGACCGCAGCGGGGTGGCGCCGGCCCAGTGGGACGTCTTCACCGCCACCGGCACCAATCACCTCATGGCCATTTCGGGCCTGCACATCGGGCTGGTCGCCATGCTGGCTGGCGCGCTGGTGCGCCTCGCCTGGCGCGGCCGGCTGGCACTGTTCCTGCCCGCCCAGAAGGCGGCGGGCGGCGCGGCCCTCGTGGCGGCCGCACTCTACGCGCTGCTCGCGGGGTTTTCCGTGCCGACGCAGCGTTCCCTCGTGATGATTGCGGTGGTCGCGCTCGCGCTCATGGCGGGGCGGCCCGTGCGACCCACGGCGGGCCTCGCCCTGGCCCTCATGGGCGTGTTGCTGCTCGACCCGCTCTCTGTGTTGAGCCCGGGCTTCTGGCTCTCGTTCGGCGCGGTGGCCGCCATCTTCCACGCCATGACGGGGCGGGTCGGGGCGGACGGCGTGTGGTGGCGCTGGGGCAGGGTGCAGGTGGTGGTGGCGGTGGCGCTTACGCCGCTTCTGGTGCTGTTCTTCGGCAACGCCTCGGTGAGCGCGCCCGCGGCGAACCTGGTGGCGGTGCCGTGGGTGAGTTTTCTGGTGGTGCCCGTGGCCATCGCCGGCGCGCTCGCGGCGGTGATGTTCCCCGCCCTCGCGACGGTACTGCTCCAGGTCGGGAATGCACTGATGGAATGGCTGTGGCCGTTCCTCGACCTGCTGGCGACGCTCGCCCCGGCGCCCCGTTTCGCGAGCCCGCCCGGGTGGGCCGTGCTCGCCGGCGGGATCGGCGCCGCCTGGCTCTTGGCGCCGCGGGGCTGGCCGGCGCGCGCCATCGGCGCTCTCTGGCTGCTGCCCATGCTGCTGTGGGCGCCGGCACGGCCGGGCCCGCAGGAGGTCTGGCTCACGTTGCTGGACGTGGGGCAGGGGCTTGCCACCGTGGTGGAGACCGCCGGGCACACCCTGGTCTACGACGCGGGCCCGCGCTTCGGCCCGGGGTTCGATACCGGGGAAGCGGTGGTGGACCCCTATCTCCGTGCAAGAGGCGCCCGGCGCATCGATATGCTGGTGGTGAGCCACGGCGATCTTGATCACATCGGCGGCGCGCGCTCGCTGACGGATGCCTGGCCCGTCTCGCGCCTGCTCACGGGTGTGCCTGCCAAGGTGGACTGGACCGCCAGCGAACCCTGCCAACGCGGCCAGGTCTGGGACTGGGACGGTGTGCGTTTTGCGGTGCTGCACCCGCCGCGTGCCGCGGGCGGCAACGACGGCTCGTGCGTGTTGCGCGTCTCGGCGCCGGGCGGCGACCTGCTGCTCACCGGAGACATCGAGGCGGGCGTGGAGGCCGGGCTGGTGGGGGCCGGCGCGCCGCTGCGCGCCCGGGTGCTGGTGGTGCCGCACCACGGCAGCAAGACCTCCTCAACCGAGGCCTTCATCGATGCCGTTGCGCCCGAACTGGCCCTGTTGCCGGTGGGCTACCGCAACCGCTACCGCCTGCCGCATCCGGCGGTGGTTGAGCGCTACCGGGACCGGGGCATCACCCTGCTCGACAGCGCCCGGGACGGCGCCGTCACCGTGCGCCTGGCCGCCGACGGGTCCCTGCACACGGCGACCTGGCGTGAGCAGGGGCGCCGGTACTTCCATTGGCGGCCCTGATGGCCATGTCACAACGCGGAGGACGCGGAGGCGCGGAGGACGCAGAGAATGCACATTTCCTGGAGGCGGATTCCGGGGGGGACGCCTTCATTCCGTGAGTGCATCATCCACTACAAATTCCCTCCGCGTCCTTTGCGCCTCTGCGTTCTCCGCGTTCAACCCCTCAGACTGGAACCACTGTCTAGGCGCCCAAGGGCCGGCTTTGGTAAAGTGTGCCCCGCTTTTTCAAGGGAGATTCGCGTGTTCGAGATGATTGTCGCGGGCGGCTGGGTCATGGTGCCGCTCATCCTCTGCTCCATTGCCGCCATGGCCATCGTGGTGGAACGCTTCGCGAGCTTGCGCCGGGAGCGCATCGCCCCTGCCAATCTGGTCAGCCAGATTATCCAGGTGCACCAGGCGGGTCAGCTCGATGCGCGTCGCATCTCGGTCATCCGCGACTCTTCACCCCTGGGACGCGTGCTCGCCGCGGGCCTCATCAATCAGCGCCACAGCCGCGAGGTGATGAAGGAGGCCATCGAGGAGGTGGGCCGCCAGGTGGTGGCGGAACTGGAACGCTTCCTGAACGCGCTCGGCACCATCGCCGCCATTTCTCCGCTGCTGGGCCTGTTCGGCACCGTGCTGGGCATGATCAAGGTGTTCTCGGCCATCACGGCCGCGGGCGTGGGCAATCCGGGCGTGCTGGCGGGCGGTATCAGCGAGGCCCTCATCACCACGGCGGCGGGCCTGGCCATCGCCATTCCCTCCCTGTTCTTCTATCGCTACCTGCGTGCCCGGGTGGACACCCTGGTGCTCAAGATGGAAGAGGAGGCCCTGAAGCTCATCGAAGTGCTGCACGGCGAGCGTGAACGGGACGCGGAGGCCGCCTGATGCGCCTGCAGCGTCGTCGCGCGGACGAGCCCGAGATCAATCTCACGTCGCTCATCGACGTGGTCTTCCTGCTGCTCATTTTCTTCATGGTGGCCACCACCTTCGAGCGTGAGACCCAGTTGAACGTGGAGCTGCCCGAGGCGAGCGGTGAGGCCATGCAGGCCGAGGGCAGGATCCTGGAAATCACCATCGACGCGCAGGGACGCTATTACGTCAATCAGCAGGAAGTGGTGAACACGCAGCTCGACACCCTGATGCGCGCCATGCAGGGCGCCGCCGGGGACCAAGCGCAACCCAAGGTCATCCTGAGCGCCGACCGCAAGACCCCGCACGAGGCGGTGGTGCGTGCCATGGACGCCGCCGGCCAGCTTGGCTACGTGCACATCACCATCGCTACCGCAAAGCCGGACGGGGACAACTGAATGGCCGCTGCTGACGTCGACCTGAGCGGCGTGCGTATCTACCGCCGCCTGCTCGGCTACATCCTGCCGCACTGGCGCGCCTTCGTGCTCGCCGCCGTGGGCATGGTCTTCGAGGCCAGCACCGAGACGGCCTTCGCCGCCCTCATCAAGCCGTTCGTGGACGGCAGCTTCGTGGAGCGTGACCCGGACATCATCAAGCTCGCGCCCGTCGGGCTCATCGTGATCTTCCTCATCCGCGGCGTGGCCTCCTACCTGGCCACGTTCTGGATGAGCTGGGTGGCGCGCCAGGTGATCAAGACCCTGCGCTCGCAGGTGTTCGGCAAGTTCTTGCGCCTGCCCGTGTCCTATTTCGATCGCACGCCGTCGGGCAGCCTGCTGTCGCGGCTCGTGTACGACGTGGAGCAGGTGGCGCAGGCGAGTTCGCAGGTGATCACGGTGGTGGTGCGCGATACCCTCACCATCATCGGTTTGCTGGCGTGGATGTTCTACATCGACTGGATGCTCGCCTGCATCCTGCTGGTGGGCACGCCGCTCATCGCCCACATCACGCGCAAGATCAGCCGGCGTTTCCGGCGCTACAGCACCCGCATCCAGGCCTCGGTGGCCGATGTCACCCACATCGCCGAGGAAACCATCGAA
>JBFXES010000237.1:0-3986 GCA_050179875.1 Thiohalomonadaceae bacterium | reverse complement strand
ATCCCCCTCGTCGCCCTGGCGGATGATCACCTCGCCGGCCTTGACCGGGACCGCCTGCATGCGCATGAACATGGCCTGGATGTTGGTGGGCGGGATCTTGTGGAACAGGTTCGAGCGCAGGATGTTCGTCATCCAGTCGGTGTCGTCGCTGCCGTTTGCTTCGGCATCGATCTCCGAAACCATGTAGCCGGCGTTCTGATCCCAGGTAAGCAGGATATCCAGCAGGTCGTTGTCGATGCGGATGAAATTCACGTCGGTCCGTGCCGTGGCCGTGGCCTGGCGCGGCCGGTGGTGGTCCAGCGGAAAGCGCGCGGCGGATGTCCCGCCCGCGATGATCTTTTCCGTCCCGCCGTTGCTCAGGCTCATCTCGCCCGAGATCACGTAGAACGAGTGGTTGTCGTTGTCGCCGGCCTTGAACAGCTGCCGACCGACGGGGAGCGTCTCGACATAGGTCTTGTCCGCCAGGTCGCGCAGGTTGTCCTGGGTGAGCTGGCTCACGGGGATGAACTGGCGCAGGACCTGGATACTGACCCGTTTCTTTTCTTCGGCCATTCTTCGAGACGGTTGGGGAGAGGGGAGTGCAAGGGCTGCCGGAATGCTATCATCGGGGCTGCATGCCGCTCAAACCTCCCTGCGGGAATTCGCGATTGCGTTCAAGGCTTTCGTGATGACCTCCGGGGGCGTGTAGAAGTGGGGCGAGAGCCGCACGCCGCCGCCGCGCAGGGCGCACACCACGCCTTCCGCCCGCAGTTGCTCGAATAGCGCCGCCGGCGGCAGATCCGGTCGGCGCAGGGTGACGATACCCGCCCGGCGGTCCGCCGCTTCGGGACTGAGCAGCGTCCAGCCTTCGCCGCGGCAGCGCTCCACGATGGCGTCCACCCGCTCCGCCACCCGTGCCTTGATGCGGGGAATACCCACCTCCAGGAGCAGCGAGACACTGGCCTCCAGGCCGTGGATGCCGAGCATGTTCGGACTGCCGCACTCGAAGCGGCGTGCGCTCGCGGCCGGCGCCCAGTCCCGGCGCTCGTAATCGCCCAGGTGTTCCACCATGTGCCAGCCGTACTCGAACAGCCGCAGGCGCTCGCGCAGGGCCGGGTGGCACCAGAACACCCCGATGCCTTCCGGTCCGCACAGCCACTTGTGGCCGTCCGCCGCCAGGAAGTCGATGGCAAAGGCCTCCACGTCCATGGGGACCACGCCCAGGCTCTGGATGGCATCCACCACGAACAGGATCCCCCGCTGGCGGCATGCCCGCCCGAGGCGTTCCAGGTCCATGCGCAGGCCGCTGGCGTACTGCACCGCGCTGACCGCGAGCAGGCGGGTATGGCCGTCGGCGAGGGTGAGCAGGGCGGCTTCCGGGTCGGGGCCGGAGACGTCGGCCAGCCGGACCTCCACGCCCTGGGGCCGCAGGGATTCCCACACGATGCGATTGGACGGGAACTCCTGCGCGGTGGTGACGATGTTGTCGCCGGGTTGCCAGGGCAGGCCCTGGGCCACGAAGGACAAACCCTCCGAGGTGTTCTTCACCAGGGCGATGTCGTCGCTGGAAGCCGCGCCGAGGAGGGTGCGCAGGTGTTCGCGCAGGCGCGCCTCGACCGCCATCCAGCGCGGGTAATCGCGGGCGCCGAAGCGGCAGTTTTCCTCTGCGAACTGCTGGACGGCATCACGGGCGCGGCGGGGCCAGGGCGCCACCGCAGCGTGGTTCAGGTAGGCCAGGCCCGGATCGAGCGGGAATTCATCTGCCGCGCAAAAGCTCGAATCCACTTTAAAAGCACTCCCTCATCCAGGTTCAAGTTGTGCGCCCAAGCCCTTGTCGCAATGGTGTTTTGTCGTGTTCGTGCGGGGCCGTGTCGTGGTGCTATCAGAGCATTCGCGGACCCGGCTGTCCACCGCCGGCAGGGAAACTGCACGGGAGGGGGGGGGTGCATATTCGCTTGAACGTATATGGGCGTGGGCGTATATTGCGCGGCCATGAACGCCTTCGCCGACGGTTTTTTCCGCCTGCTCGCCGATCCCACCCGCCTGCGCTGCCTGGTGCTGCTGCAGCGGGAAGGGGAGCTGTGCGTCTGCGAGCTGACCCATGCCCTGGGCGAGATCCAGCCCAAGATCTCCCGCCACCTGGCCCTGCTGCGCGACGGCCAGCTGGTGCTGGACCGGCGCGACGGGCAGTGGGTGCACTACCGCATCCATCCGGAGCTGCCGGACTGGGCCCGCGAGGTGCTGGCCAGCGCCGCGGCGGGCCTGTCCGCGCAGATGCCGTTCCTTGCCGATCGGCGGAATCTGGCCGGGATGCCCAACCGTCCCGCCACCCGCTGCTGTGCCTAGATACCCATGGCCGCGCGGCAGCTGTCGTTTCCTGGCGTTTCCACCGTCAACCCACCGGAGTTTGCATGAAAGACATCGAGGTCCCCGGCTGCGCCCGGCGCAACGGCAAGACCGCCCTTGAGGACAGGGGTCTATGAACGCCTGTCCCGTGGATACCCTGTGCGGACCGGAGGTCTCGGCAGACGAGACCGGTTCTGTCTGCGTGGCCGCGCGCCTCAACCGGCTGAGCCTGTGGCCGCAGGTGCTGCCGCTCCCGGGCGGCGACGAAGGGGCTTTCCCGCAAGTGGCCGCCGCCCCCGTGTTCGTCGCCGCGGCCGATCGGCAGCGCATGGCACAGGCGGTGCACGCCCTGCACGAACTGCTCGCCAGTCCCGCCTGGGCCGCCCATGCGCTGGCGCAGGCGCCGGCCATCGCCGGTTTCGATCCCGGCAATGCCGGGGTGCTCTACGGCTTCGATTTCCACCTCACGGCCGAGGGCCCCAAGCTCATCGAAATCAACACCAATGCGGGCGGTGCGCTCATCAGCACGGCGGTGATGAGGCTGCAGAACCGCTGCTGCGGCGCGGTCGCCGATCCGGTGGCGGAGGCCGCCGCCGCCGAGCAGGCCATCCTGGACAGCTTCCTGACGGAATGGCGCATGGTGCGCGACACGGCAGGACCGCGTCGCGTCGCCATCGTGGACGAGGGCCCGGGATCGCAATACCTGCGTGAGGAATTCCGGCTGTTTGCCCGGCTGTTCCAGAGTGCGGGCGTGGAGGCGGTCATCTGTGATCCCCGTGAGCTGGAGGGCGGGGCAGGGGGTCTGAGCCACCGTGGGC
The DNA here is from genome assembly GCA_050179875.1 of Thiohalomonadaceae bacterium. Taxonomy (GTDB): domain Bacteria; phylum Pseudomonadota; class Gammaproteobacteria; order Thiohalomonadales; family Thiohalomonadaceae; genus JALOAT01. The sequence goes on along the minus strand of JBFXES010000237.1, from coordinate 843 downwards.
AGCCCGTGGACATGGTGTACAACCGCCTCACCGATTTCTATCTCGACGCCCCCGCGCTCGCGCCGCTGCGCGAGGCCTACCTGGGCGGCGCCGTGGTCCTCTCGCCCCACCCGCGCGGGCATGCGTTGTTCGCCGACAAGCGCCACCTGGCGCGGCTGTGTGATCCCGACTTCCTGAGCGCCATGGGCATGACGGCGCTCCAGCAGGCCGCCATCCTGGACGTGGCCGTGCCCACCCGCATCGTGGGCCGGGCGCAGGCGGAGGCCCTGTGGCGCGAGCGCCGCTCGCTGTATTTCAAGCCGGTCGGCGCCTTCGGCGGCCGCGGCGCCTACGAAGGCGCGAAACTCACCCGCACCACCTTCGAGCGCCTGCTGGACGAGGACTACGTGGCCCAGGCCTACGTGCCCGCGCCCCGCCGCCGGGTGTTCGTGGACGCCATGCCTGCGGAACTGAAATATGACGTGCGCTGCTATGTATATCGCGGCGACATCCAGCTGCTGGCCGCACGCCTCTACCGCGGCCAGGCTACCAACTTCCGCACCGCCGGCGGCGGCTTCGCCACGGTGCACGTCGTGCCGAATTGAATCGGACAGCGAAAGGCGAAAAGCATTAACCACGGGGGACACGGGGAACACGAGGGGAATTCGTCAATAGTCATTCCTGCCTGTGGGAGCGGCCTCAGGCGGCGATGTGCAGTCTGATCAGGGTCATCGCGGCCTGAGGCCGCTCCTACCCAGCAACACGCATTCCCCGTGTCCCCCGTGTCTCCCGTGGTTGGGCTTTCTCTTCTCTCTTCTCTCTTCTCAGAGCCGCTGCCGCCACCAGGCGGTCATTTCGGGGGCC
>JBFXES010000236.1:0-4030 GCA_050179875.1 Thiohalomonadaceae bacterium | reverse complement strand
TCTTGATGTCGATCTTGGGCCCGTAGAAGGCGCCGCCGCCCTCGTCCACCGCGAAGGCCAGGCCCTTGTGCTCCAGGGCGGTCTTGAGGGCGGACGTGGCCCGCTCCCAGATCGCGTCCGAGCCGACGGACTTATCCGGGCGGGTGGAGAGGTTGATCTCGTACTCGTGGAAGCCGAAGTCCTGCAGCATGGACAGGGTCAGGTCCAGGATCGCCATGATCTCGGACTCGATCTGCTCCTCGCGGCAGAAGATGTGGGCGTCGTCCTGGGTGAAGCCGCGCACGCGCATGAGACCGTGCAGGGCGCCCGACATCTCGTGGCGGTAGACCGTGCCCAGCTCCGCCCAGCGGAACGGCAGCTCGCGGTAGGAGCGCAGCCGGTCCTTGAAGATGAGGATGTGGAACGGGCAGTTCATGGGCTTGAGCTGATAGAGCTGCTCGTCCTCCTCCAGAGGCTTGTACATGGAGTCGCGGTAGAAGCCCGTGTGACCGGAGGTGTGCCACAGGTTCTCGAGGGCGATGTGGGGCGTGAACAGCAGCTCGTAGCCCGCCTTCTCGTGGCGGTCGCGCCAGTAGTCCTCGATGGCGCGGCGGATGCGGGCGCCCTTCGGGTGCCAGAACACCAGGCCGCCGCCGGCGTCCTCCTGGATGGAGAACAGGTCCAGCTCGCGGCCGATGCGGCGGTGGTCACGGCGCTCGGCCTCTTCCAGGCGGTGCAGGTATTCCTTCAGGGCCTTCTTGTCGGCCCAGGCGGTGCCGTAGATGCGCTGCAGCATCTCGTTGCGCGAATCGCCGCGCCAGTAGGCGCCGGCCACCTTCATGAGCTTGAAGGCCTGCAGCTTGCCCGTGCCCGGCACGTGGGGGCCGCGGCACAGGTCGATGAAGTCGCCCTGCTTATAGAGGGAGATAGGCTGGTCGGACGGGATGTCCGCGATGATCTGGGCCTTGTACTGCTCGCCCATGGCGCGGAAGAAGCTCACGGCCTCGTCGCGGGGCATGACGGAGCGTTCCACCTTCAGGTCCTCGGCGGCGATCTTCTCCATCTCGGCCTCGATCTTTTCGAGGTCTTCGGGGGTGAAGGCGCGCTCGAAGGCGAAATCGTAATAGAAGCCGTCTTCGATCACGGGGCCGATGGTCACCTGGGCCGAGGGGAACAGGCGCTTCACGGCCTGAGCCATCAGGTGGGCCGTGGAGTGGCGGATCACTTCCAGACCTTCCGGGTCCTTGCCCGTGACGATGGCGAGGGTGGTGTCGCCCTCGATCACATGAGAGGTGTCGACCAGCTTGCCGTCCACCTTGCCGGCGAGGGCGGCCTTGGCGAGGCCGGCGCCGATGCTGGCGGCCACTTCCTGGACGGTGACGGGATGATCGAACGAGCGCTGGGAGCCGTCGGGCAGGGTAATGATGGGCATGGGTACTCCAGTTCTTTCAGGCGTGATCCATACGAGAGACCACGCGTTCCTATTTGAATGCTACCGGGCGCGGCGGGTTCGCCCCGCGCCCTGCCGGCGGCGCTCGTCGCCTTCACGACCGCAGGGCAACGAACCGCAGCAATGCGATGCGTCGAGCCGGCGGATGCTACGGGCATTTCCGGAGGCTGTCAAAGCACCCGCCGGCAATCCGCGTCAAACCCATCGCCGCCTGAGGCCGCTCCTGCCCGCCTCCTTGACCGCACTGGTTTGTGGGAGCGGGCTTCCGCCCGCGATTCCCCACGCGTCGAGCCCACTAGCGCGGCGCCACCAGTTCCCAGCGCGCGAACATGGCGCTGCCGCGGATATCGCAGCCCAGGGCCTTTAGCCAGTCCGCGAGCATGTGGTTGGAATTGTTGAAGGCCGAATACCCGTCCGGGTGATGAACGAACTCCAGATCCGAGGCGGCACTGTAGGTGCGGGTGGCCCGGTTGGCGGTGAACAGGCCTTCCAGTTGCGCGCGGAGCGCGGCGACCCGGGTCCCCTCGGCCTGGATCATATAAAGGTGTTCGACGACCACGCCCACGCTGCGCCGCACCCCCTCCTCCGTCGCCGGCGCCGCCAGCACCCGTCTGCCCAGGGTGCCCCGGGTAGGCCATAGCAGCGCCGCCATGCCCTGGGACACCCCCGTGTCCTCGAGGGCGTACCAGCGCCAGTCGCCGTAGGCGTAGCGCACCAGCCCGTCGGGATGCGGCAGCACCAGGCTGGTGTGGCGGCCGTGGTCGAGCACGAACACCGGCTGCGGATCGGCGACCCGGGCCGGCGGCACGATGGTGGTGGTGCAGCCGCACAGCACGAGCAGCAGCGCCGGTGTGAGCGTCGCCCATGTGCAGCGCCACCGGAAACGGCGGCAGGCGTCAATACCGGCGGAGATGCGCGGGCCCATTCGTGAAAGGTGTAGCCGACGCGGTGAACTCAACGGGAACCGCCGTCAGGACGGCTGTGCGTCGGGTCGCGTCCACAGCGAGCGGATTTTTCAGGAAAGAAAATCGGTGGCCCCCGTTGCCTTTCCCGAACTGCCTTGGTATCTTTGCGCGCTCTTCAGGCGCGTAGCTCAGTTGGTTAGAGCACCACCTTGACATGGTGGGGGTCGTTGGTTCGAGTCCAATCGCGCCTACCAGACACCTGAAGAAAACAGCCGCTCGCGGGACACCGCAGCGGCTTTTTTGTTGCCTGGTGGGACGTCCCGGGCAGGCGATCCGTACGTCGCCGTTCCTTGCATGGTTCCGGCGCGCGCCTACACCACTATCCGCCCTTTCCTACAGACGCCAGCTCACCTCCGTGGCACTCTTCGCCCAACGGAGCACACGGCCAAGGACGGCGCCCACCATGCATCCTCACGAAATCCTCGAGCGCCGCATCATCGAGCTGCAGAGCGAGATCGCCCACTTCCGCGCGAAGCTCGCGAAAATCCCCCCGGGCAGCAGGAGCGCGGACAACCAGATCGCCAAGCGCATGCTCGAAGGCCTGATCCTCGGCCGCCAGGCCGAACTGGCGCGGGCGCAGCGCCGGCTGGCGTGCATGCTCAACGGACAGCGGTCCGGCTTCGCGCTTGAGGAAACCGGCCTCCAGGCAGCGGCGCAATCGGCGGTCGACTGAGCGGCTCTGCGAAAGGCATTCGCCGGTTTCCGGTCACACGCCCGTCACATTGCTCCCTCTTCTCTGCCGGCTCAGCGCAGCCACCGAACATGCATGTGGGGCGCCTCGGGCCGCGGTTCGCGTCAATGCGGTTCAGGCGTTGGTTTCTCGAACCCCTCATCCTGTCCTTCTACCCATTCGCGGCATAAATCCCGGAGGGAGAAGGGACGATTCTTCTTGCAGCCGTGGGTTAATGCACGTTCCCGGGCCTATGGAGAGGCCATGGTGATGAGGTGATAAAAACATCGTTCGCTGAACGAGGTGTCGGCGTCCGCCCTCACGCCGCGCAAGGGTTTTCCTTATCTTCGTGCCGATTACGACGAAATCTGAAATCTCCTACAGCCTAACGCCTTGATAAAGGGGGCTTTCAGCAATTAGCGTGTCGCCCCGTGCGTGGATGCGCACATGGAATACGCAAACAAGGAGGCGACATGCGTTTCACAAGGATGCTTCTTTCCCTCGCATTCCTGTTCAGCTCGGCGATGGCCTTCGCTGAACCGGTCAACATCAACACCGCCGATGCACCCGCCCTGGCCGCCGCCATCAAGGGTGTCGGCGTCAAGAAGGCGGAAGCCATCGTCGAGTACCGCAAGGTGCACGGGCCTTTCAAGAGCGTGGATGAACTCGCGCTGGTGGACGGCATCGGCAAGGCCACGGTCGAAAAAAGCCGGGCAAACCTCACCGTCAAGTAGACGCCACGCCGTCGCCTTCGGGCGGCGGCGTTTTTTCAGAATCCATTTCCCGTAGGTCACGTTGGCGCACGACAATGTGCGGCGTGAAGATGTCACGTAGCTTCGCAATGTGACCTACGGGCCACCCGGTTGCAGGTCACGTTGGCGCGCAGCGCCTACGTGACGATGTCGCGGCCCCGAAGATGTCACGTAGCTTCGCAACGTGACCTTCTATGAGCCCCGCCGTGTCAAC
>JBFXES010000235.1:0-4057 GCA_050179875.1 Thiohalomonadaceae bacterium | reverse complement strand
GCGAGTGCCAGAGCGCTCAAGGCGGCCGAGAAGATCAGCCGGTACACGATACGCAACTTCGACATGGCGATACCAACGCATGCAGCAAGAGCCAGCAGACGAACCGTCCAGGCAATGCCCACAGCCGTCTCCGAAATGATCATCTCGAAGGTGTTGCTGTTCAACTCTCCATAGCTGTCAGCGCCGGACATGGCCTTGGCGAGTACAGCAATGGCTCCAATCGATAACATGATGCCCACAAGCGCACCGGCAGCGACGACGCGTGCGTAGCGCTGCGCGATGGGGGGCGAACGACTGTCCAGACGAAGTGCGTACACACCGAACAGGGATACACCAAAGGTCGTGCCCAGGTCCATGTACACCGCGAAGCGCAGCGCAATGTTGATCCATTCGTCCGCCATGGCTCACTTCACCTGGAAGGTAAAGCTGCCCTTGACTGGGTGGGTGTCCGAAGAGACGGCCCGCCATTCCACACGGTAGTCACCGGCGGCCAAGGGACTGGCGGGGGTGATTACCATCGTCTTGCCATCGCTGGCGCCAGCGACGCTGGCATTGATCTTCATCGCGCCGTGATTCGGCATCCCCGGCAGGCCGGTCATGATGAGATTCGCGCCCGAGAACTGCGTGGTCAGCGTTTCGGAAAACTTCAATTCGATTTTCGCGGGAGCCGGGCCCTGGGACTTGTCCGCCGGTGAGCTGGACAACAGTGCCGGATGGGCAAATGCTGCCGTTGTAGCGAACAAGGCGGAGGCGACAGCGAGGGTCGCTTTGGAGAAGAGGTTTGAGAGCGTCATGAATAATCCCATGCAGTGGGAGTGATGGAGGGAAAAGCAGAACGTGGGACTTGAAGGTCCTTCGAATTCTTCAACATCGGAAACCGAGGGGGGAGATATCCACCAAATCATGATTGGCATGCCGCTCGGTCAGGCAGCAAATTGCTGGCTGAGGTGTCACGGTGAGTTTTCATCATGATTCCCAGTTTGGTTAGGGGCAAGTGGATGGGTGCGCCAGAGGCGCTGTCAGAACCAGAACCGCAGGCCAGCCACGAAGCGTGTTTGCTTTGCTCGTCCGCCTTCGGCGCTGACGTAGTCGGCCGTCTTCCCGAACGAGCCCGCACGCTCGATGCCGATGTAGGGCGCGAATTGGCGGCTGATCTCGTAGCGCAACCTCAGCCCGGCCGATGCCTCGGCTAGGCCGCTGCCGATGCGCCGCTCGGGATCGTCCTTGCCGTAGAACTGCGTCTCGACCTTCGGCACCAGGATCAGTCGTTGCGAGATTAGCAACTCATAGCTCGCTTCGAGCCTCAAGGCCGTCCTTCCGCCATTGCCCACATAGGCGGTAGCGTCCAATTCGAACCAGTAGGGCGCCAGCCCCTGCATGCCGAAGGCCAGCCATTGGCGACTGGGGCCTTCACCGCTGTCCAGCCGCACCCCAACCTGGGTGTCCCAGTACGAGGCGATGGCGCGGTCCCATAGCAGCTCGGTGCGAGACTCCTCAAGCTTACCGTTGGAGATGGCGCCTTCGGCTTTCAAGGCCAGCCGGTTGTAGGTCGTACCGTACCAACCCTGGAAGTTGTAGGCCGTGCTGTCGCCCCCCTTGCGGGTGAATTGACGCTCCAGGGTTTCACCGAGGAGCGAACCGAAGCGGTGCTCGTCGGCCAGCATCAGGCGAGGAACGCCAGGAACTGCATAATCGCCTTCGCCGAGCTTCAGGCCATTGGAATAGGCATGCGGGTCGCGCGCGTCCGCCGGCGCCGAGCCGCCCTGCATCTTCATATCGCCGTGGTCCATGGCCGGGGGCGCATCGCCTTGCGTAGTGCTATGCCCGGCGTGAGGGTCTGCCGCAGTCGGGGCAGGCGCCGTATCTGGCTGCTCCGAGGTTGCACCGTGGTGCGCGCTGTGGTCCTCGGACGCGGCAGTCTGGGCATGCGCGTTCACGGTGGTCAACGTTGCTACCAGCATGGCCAACGTTGGGAGATATCCTGGTTTGAACATTTTGGGGTTCCTTTTCTCGCTGGGACTCACGACACCACGACCTCGCGGAACATGCCTGCGTCCATGTGGAACATCAGGTGGCAGTGCCAAGCCCAACGTCCGAGTGCGTCGGCCGTCACAAGGAAGCTGATTCGCTGCGCGGGTTGCACAGGCAAGGTGTGCCGACGTGCGAGGAACTTGCCGTCAGGGCTCTCCAGCTCGCTCCACATGCCGTGCAGGTGCATGGGGTGCGTCATCATCGTGTCGTTGTGCAGAATGACCCGCAGGCGCTCGTTGTGGCGGAAGTGCACGGGCGTGGAGTTGCCGAACTCCAGCCCGTCAAGCGACCAGGTGTAGCGCTCCATGTTGCCGGTCAGGTGCAGCTCGACCTCACGCTCAGGGCCTCGGCTGTCCATCGGTCCTGACGGCGTGTGCAGGTCGGCGAGCGTGAGCACCCGACGGCCGTTGTTTCGCAGGCCGATTCCAGGGTCGTCCAGGTTGGTGCGCGCCATGTCGACACGCATGTCCGTGCTCGCGCCGTATTCCGTGCGCGCGTGGCGTGCCTGAGTCGACGGAAGCGCCAGACTGCCAGCGGCAGCCGCGTGCTTGCTGTGATCCAGGGCCATCGCGCCGTGGTTCATGCCCTGCATGGCGCTGTGATCCATTCCGGCCATCCCGGTCATTTCGGGCATCCCCGCCATGGCGGTCATCTCCATGCTCTCGCCTTCTGCTGAGCCATGGTCCATGCTCCCCATCATGTCGGCCATGGTCAACCACTGGACGGGATCGAGCGCGGGCACAGGTGCCTGCAGGCCCTCGCGCACAGCCAGCGTAGCGCGCGCATAGCCGGTCCTGTCCATCGCCTGCGCGAAGATCGTGTAAGCATCGTCTCGGGGCTCTACGATCACGTCGATCGTTTCTCCAGGGCCGAAGCGGAATTCGTCCACAGTAATGGGCTCAATGTCCACCCCGTCGACATGCACAACCTTGAGCTTCAGGCCGGGGATGCGCACGTCATAGAAGGTGTTGCCCGCGCCGTTGACCATGCGCAGACGCACCCGCTCGCCAGCCTTGAACAACGCCGTCCAATTGCCGGCCGGCGTGACGCCGTTGGTAAGATAGGTCAGGGTCTGCGCAGATAGATCGGCCAGATCGGTCGGATTCATGCGCATCTCGTTCCACATCTTGCGCTTGGCGAGTGAAACCTGCAGTCCATCGCGGGACACATCGCGGAAGAAGTCGATGGCGGTCGGCTGGTTGTAGTTGTAGTAGTCGCCCTGAGCCTTCAGCTTGGCGAAGACCCGCATCGGATCCTCGTCGGTCCAGTCCGAGAAGAGCAGGACATGGTCTCGGTCGGCCTGGATGGTCTGCGGACCAGCCGGGTCGATGATGATGGCACCGTACATGCCGGTCAGTTCCTGGAATCCGGAATGCGAGTGGTACCAGTAGGAGCCGCTTTGCTGAACCCTGAAACGGTAGGTGAAGGTCGCCCCGGGTGCGATACCGGGGAAGCTGATACCGGGCACACCGTCCATCTGGTACGGAAGGATGATGCCATGCCAGTGGATGGAGGTCGCCTCGCGCAACCGATTCGTCACCCGGATGGTCACCTCTTCGCCCTCGCGCCAGCGCAGGGTCGGCGCAGGCAGGGACCCGTTGATCGTCGTGGCGACGCCGGGCTGCCCGGTGAAGTTAACTGGCGACTCCGCGATCACCAGGTCAAAAGTATTTCCGCGCAGAACGGGCGCCGTGCCACGGCTGAGCTGACCCGCCTGCGCGAGCGCCTTCATCGCCGGTAGCGACAGGCCGCTGAGTACACCACCAGCGGTCAGGCCCTGGACAAAGCGGCGACGGCTCAAGCCGGCAGATGGGAAGACAAGAGGGTTTCGAGGTGCCATGTCGGGTTTCCTAGAGATGCCATTTTGGGTGTTGCTCCTGGGTGCCACCTGGGGCACCCACCTTGGCGCAGTAGGCAATAGCTTACGGAGGCGGACCTTTCCCTTGAATGACCTGCGCATTACATTCGCGTAATGGTGCGGAAGGTCTGGATAAATCGTCCGAACACGTCCGTGGCACCTGCGTGG
>JBFXES010000234.1:0-4145 GCA_050179875.1 Thiohalomonadaceae bacterium | reverse complement strand
GGCCGGCCCGTGGAGGTGATGGTGAAGGTCATTCCCGCCGGTGACGGCAATCCCCAGCGCACCCTCATCGGCATCCATGATCTTTCGCGCACGCGCAAGACGGAGGAGGAATTGCGCCTCGCCGCCTCCGTGTTCGAGGGCAGCCACGAAGGCATCGCCATTACCGATGCCTCACGCACCATCCTGCGCATCAACACGGCCTTCAGCCGCATCACCGGCATCTCCGCCGCGGAAGCGGTGGGTCATACGGTGCAGGACCTGCTGGCCGCGGACGATGGCGGCGACGCACGCCAGCAATACATCTGGGACAGCGTGGCCCGGCAGGGATTGTGGCAGGGCGAGGTCTGGTACCGGCGTCAACAGGGCGAGATGTTCCCGGCGTGGCATCGCGTCAGCGCCCTGCGTGATCACCGCGGCGAAGTGCTGCATTACATCAACCTGTTCACCGACATCACCGACAAGAAACTGTCGGAAGAACGCATTCACCATCTCGCGCACTACGACGTGCTCACCGACCTGCCCAACCGCCTGTTGTTCAACGACAGGCTCGCCCATTCCATGGAACGTGCGCAGCGCACCGGCGCGCGGGTGGCGCTGCTGTTCCTCGACCTCGATCACTTCAAGAACGTGAACGACACGCTGGGCCACGAATTCGGCGACAAACTGCTGCGGGTGATCGCCGAACGCCTGCGCAGCGCCGTGCGCGAGCAGGATACGGTGGCGCGGCTGGGCGGCGACGAGTTCACCGTGGTGCTGGAACACCTGGCGCGCGTGCAGGACGCGGGCGTGGTGGCCAACAAGATCCTCGAAGCGGTCGCCCATCCGGTGAATCTGCAGGGCCACGAACTGTTCGTGCGCGCCAGCATCGGCATCAGCATCTTCCCGGACGACGGCCGCGACGTGCAGACCCTGCTGCGCAATGCCGACGCCGCCATGTACCGCGCCAAGGAGCACGGCCGCAACACCTACCAGTACTACACGCCGGAGCTCACCGTCGCCTCCATCGAACGCCTGGATCTGGAAAACGCGCTGCGGCGCGCCCTGGAGCGCGGCGAGCTCTTCCTGCAATACCAGCCGCAGGTGGCGATTCCCTCGGGCCGCATCGTGGGCGCCGAGGCCCTGCTGCGCTGGAATCATCCCACCAAGGGGCTCATCCCGCCCAGCCAGTTCATTCCGCTGGCGGAGGATGCGGGGCTCATGGTGCTCATCGGTGCGTGGGTGATCGAGACCGCCTGCATGCAACTGCGCGTCTGGCGCGACGAAGGCCTGCCGCTGCGGCGTATGGCCGTGAACCTTTCCGGCCAGCAGATCACCCGCGGCGAACTCGTCGAAACCGTGGGGAACATCCTGGAACGCACCGGTGTGGACCCGGCGGACCTGGAACTGGAGATCACCGAGAGCTTCGTGATGGCTCACCTGGGCGATGGCCTCGACACCCTGTACGGCCTCAAGCGGCTGGGCATTACCCTGGCCATCGACGACTTCGGCACGGGCTATTCGTCACTGGCCTATCTCAAGCGCCTGCCCATCGACAGGCTCAAGATCGACCGTTCCTTCGTGCACGACATCCCGGCGGATCGCGACGACATGGCCATTGCCGCCACCATCATCGCCATGGCCCACAACCTGGATCTCCAGGTGATCGCCGAGGGCGTGGAACAGCCGGCGCAGGTGGATTTTCTGGGCCGGCACCGCTGTGACGAGGTGCAGGGGTATCTCTACGGCAAGCCCCTTTCCGCCGCCGACTTCCGCGCCCTGTTCGGCAGTCGCGACAGCGCGTGAGGCTCTTCGAGAGAGTGAACCCCGGAGGCCACGCGAACCACTGAGAAGTGGCAGAAGGCCGCTTTGCGTAGGTCACGTTGGCGCGTAGCGGCTACGTGACATCTTCTTCGCGGTGTTCACTTCGTTGCGGTATTCGAAGGATGCGCTTCGCGCGAAGATTGGTTTTGACGGGGTTTCGCCTCCCTACGACGAGTGACTTTTCTTTGCGCGGCCAGCGCGGCCAAAGAAAAGTCACCAAAAGAAAGGCCGCCCGGATGCCGCGCCGCCCCTTCGGGGCGGTCCCCTCCGCTCCTCACAGCGGCACATCCCTGTGCCGCTGCCCTTCGGGCGCCTACGGCGTGCTCGGCGCGGCATACGTGACCCGAAGAACGCTCGCTTCGCTCGCTCAAGAGGCGCTTCGCGCCAAGAGGTATCTCGCGTGGGTCACGTCGCGAAGCGACGTGACATCTTCAGACCGCGCATTGTCACGTAGGCGCTGTGCGCCAATGTGACCACGCAAACGGTGTCCCGTGGCTGGGCCGTGAAAAATCCCCGTGTTCCCCGTGTCCCCCGTGTCCCCCGTGTTCATCTTCGCCGCCGGCGTATGAAGGAACCGCAGCGCTATTCCTCGCCCGGCACACGCCGGCCCGCGCAGGGCAGGCTGGTCACGGGTACGTCGGGGTGGTCGAGTTGCGCGGCGCTGAGGGCGCCGCCCCACAGGCAGCCGGTGTCCAGTGCCAGCACGTCGGCGCCCCGGTAGAGCCCGAGGGTGGACCAGTGGCCGAACACGATGCGCTGGCCCGCGCTGCGCCGTCCGGGCACGTCGAACCAGGGCAGCAGGTCGTGCGTCCGACCCGAGGGTGCGCCCTTGTGCGCCAGGCTGAGGGCGCCGTCGGCGGTGCAGTAGCGCAGGCGCGTCAGACAGTTCACGGTGAAGCGCAGGCGTTCCCAGCCGCGCAGGCCGGCGTCCCAGCGGTGCGGCTCGTTGCCGTACATGTGATCGATGAAGCCGTGGAAATCGGGCCCGCGCAGCGCCGCTTCCACCTCCTGCGCGCAGGCCTGCGCGGTGGCCAGGTCCCACTGGGGCGCCAGGCCCGCGTGCACCAGGGTCCAGCCCAGCGCGGCGTCGTGGTACAGCAGCGGCTGCCGGCGCAGCCATTCCATCAGCTCGTCGCGATCGGGCGCGGTGAGCACCGGCCCCAGGGTGTCGTTGGACTTGAAGTGGCGGTGCTTGCCCACCCACACCGCAAGCAGGTGCAGGTCGTGATTGCCGAGCACGGTAACCGCCGCGTCGCCGAGACCGCGCACGAAGCGCAGCACCTCCAGCGACTGCGGCCCGCGGTTCACCAGGTCGCCGCACAGCCACAGGCGGTCCTGCGCCGGGTCGAAGCCGATGCGATCGAGCAGGGCGCGGAATTCGTCGTAACAACCCTGCAGGTCGCCGATCGCGTAGACCGCCATGGGGATTTCGCACTCCGTTGGGTGAAGAAACCGAGGGGGCAGGCGCGTGAACATCGCGAGGCATGCCCGCGTGACCGGGGACGCATCCCTGCCGACGGCTTCATTCTTGTCGATGTGCGGCGCATTCTATCAGCCGCGCGGTACCCGGGCAGCCCGGATTGGGTAAGATGCCACGCCATGGAATACCGCCGCGACCTTATCACCGCCGCGCAGGCCAGCACGCTCTACGGCCTGTTCCTCGAGCGCCTGCGCCGCAGCCCGCACGCGATTGCCTACGGCGAATACGACCGCGCTGACAACACCTGGACCATGCTCACCTGGAATGCGCTCGCCGCGCGCGTGGCGCGCTGGCAGGCCGGGCTGGCGCGGGAAGACCTGGAGCCGGGTGACCGCGTCGCGCTTTCCCTGCGCAACGGCGTGGACTGGGTGGCCTTCGACCTCGCCGCGCAGGGGCTCGGGCTGGTGACGGTGCCGCTCTACACGGACGATCGCCCGGACAGCATCGGCTTCATCCTGGACGATGCCGGCGTGAAACTGGTGCTGGTTCAGGACGGCCTGCGTCATCGCCGCCTCGCCCCGGCGCTCGCGCACACCCGCCTGCGTCGCATCCTGGTGCTGGAGTCGGAAGCGGGTGAACCCGCGGACGACGAGCGCGTGCGCCACGTGGCCTGGTGGTTGCCCGAGACCGGTGAGTTGCGCATGGGCCCCCAGGACCCCCATGCCCTCGCCACGCTGGTCTATACCTCCGGCACCACGGGCAAACCCAAGGGGGTAATGCTGAGCCACCACAACATCCTCTCCGTGGTGGAGAGCGGGCTCGCGGTGGTGGACGTGTACACCGGCGATCGCTTTCTTTCCTTCTGCCCCTTTCCCATGCGTTGGAACGTACCGCCGGCTATTACCTGCCCATGGCCGCCGGCGCG
>JBFXES010000233.1:0-4146 GCA_050179875.1 Thiohalomonadaceae bacterium | reverse complement strand
ATGCGCATGTTCCGCAACGCGCGGGTGTGGGTGGGGTGAGCGATCACCACCGACCCGCGAAGAAAAAAGCTTTAACCACGGGGAACACGGGGAACACGGGGAATACGAGAGGGGACGGGCGTAGGTCACGTTGGCGCGTAGCGCCTACGTGACAATTCAGCCGGAAGATGTCACGTGGCGTCGCAACGTGACCTGCGGCATGTGGGAGCGAGCTTCTGCTCGCGACTTCCGGCCCGTGGAAACCACAGGCTGTCGCGAGCGGAAGCTCGCTCCCACACCTTGCTCCCACCCTGAGCAATCCTGGCCTTCCTCTGTGTCCCCCGTGGCCAGGCTTTTCTCTCGTCACTCACTAAAGGATACGCCCGCCCGCGCCGCCAGTTGTTGTGCCAGGTTGAGATGGCCTTCGAGCAGGGGCAAGGTCTGTTCGGCGAAGCTGCGCAGTTCCGGCGACTGGCCCAGGGAGGCCTGCTGGCGGAACAGATCCACCGCTTCGCGGTGCATGTTCACCTGGGCCTCCAGATACTGCTGATCGAACTGGCGGCCCGACAACTGTGCCAGTTGGTCGCGGATCTGTGCGTGACGCGGTGCGATGGAACTCGGCGTGACGATGCCTTCCTCGCGAGCCGCTTCCCCGAGCCGCGTGCGGGTATTGCCGTGATCGGTGATCATCCGGCCGGCGAATTGCTGGATGGCGGGGCTGGCGGATTTGCGTTGCGCCAGGGTGGCCAGTTCGATCTCGGCCTGGCTGGCCTGGGCCGCCGACACCACGAAATTCCGATCCTGCACGGAGACGCCGGGCGTGGAAACAGCACCCGTGGCGTCCGCGGGCCGAGCGTTGCCGCCATTGCCGGCGCAGCCCGCCGTCACGGTCACGAGGATCGCCAGTGCAAGGAGCGCTGCATGGTTCATGAGTATTCCTCCCGGGCTGGATGAACGCTGAGCGTGAGCGTAGCAGTGCACCTCACCGGCGCCAGCGTGGGCGGATCTTTCACGACGCCGGTGAGCCGCAGCCTGCGTGGATGACAGGCGGCGATGGTCAAAGTCTTGGGCCCTCGCCTGAATCCCTCTCCGCTTCCTCCAGCCTGCGGCGCCAATGACTCGTGGGTCGCGTGTACGGCGCCAGCAGCGCATAGAGGGTGGGCACCACGAACAGGGTGAGGAGCGTCGACAGCACCATGCCGCCGATGACTACGATGCCAATGGCGGTGCGGCCTTCCGCGCCTGGCCCGGTGGCGAGGGCCAGCGGCACCGCGCCGAAAATGGTCGCCACGCTGGTCATGAGCACGGGACGAAGGCGCACGGCGCCTGCCGCGAGGGCGGCGCTGCGCACGTCCTGGCCGCGGTCGCGGATCTGGTTGGCGAACTCCACCAGCAGGATGCCGTTCTTGGTCACGAGTCCGATGAGCAAGACCAGCCCAACCTGGGCGAAGATGTTGAAGCTCTGGCCGCCGAGCCACAGCGCCATGAGTCCGCCGGTGAAGGCGAGCGGGACCGTGGTCATGATCACGAGCGGATGCAGGAAGCTCTCGAACTGGGCGGCGAGCACCAGGAACACGATGAGCAGGGCGAGTGCCGTGACCAGGGCCACGTTGCCCTGGGCTTCGCGATAGATCTCCGCCTGACCCAGCCAGGTGAGGCGCGCACCCTGGGGCAGCACCTCGGCGGCGAGCTGCTCGACTTGAGCGAGCACATCGCCGAACGCGACGCCAGGCGCGAGCGAGGCGCTCAGGGTCACCGACGGTGAGCGATTCACGCGCCGCAGTTCGGGCGGGGAACCCTGCTCTTCCACTGTCATCAGGCTGTGCAAGGGCACCAGTGCGCCGTCGCCGGTGCGCAGGAAGACCCTGCGCAGATCCGCGGGCGAGGCGGTGTCGCTGCGTTCCGCCTGCACCATCACCTCGTAGATGCGCGCGGCCTCGATGAACTCGGTGACGTCGCGCCCGCCGAACAACACCTGGAGGGTCTCGCCCACCTGGCGTGCGTCGATGCCGAGGTCGGCGGCGCGGCGGCGATCGAGCCGTATGCCAAGCTGCGGCTTGCTTTCGTTGTAGTCGATGCGGGGATCCACCACGCCGGGAAGCTTTGATACCGCTTCCAGCAGTTGCCGTCCCCAGGCGGCAGCCGTGGCGTAGTCGGGTCCGCCCACGGCCACCTGCAAGGGTTCGAGGAAACCGCCCTGCCCGAGCGACGGCGGGTTGACCGCGAAGGCGCGCGCCTCCGGCAGCGCGAGCAGACCGCCCAGCAACTGGCCCGCGATCGCCTGCTGCGGAATGTCGCGGACTTCCCAGGGCGCAAGCCGCACGATCATGAAGGCCTCGTTCACCGGCGCGGGGCCGAAGCGCGAAGGGGCGATGATGGCAAGGCTGGCTGCCACCGTGCCCGAGTCCATGAAGGGCTGCAACAGTTCGTCTATGCGGTCCACCACTTGGCGCGTATAGGCGAAGCTCGCGCCCTCGGGCCCTTGCACCGGGATGATGAGCACGCCGCGATCTTCCGTGGGCGCCAACTCGCGCGGCAACTGGCGGAACGCGAACCAGGCCAGCACGCTCACCAGCGCCGCTACCAGCAGCACCAGCCCGGGTCTCGGCACGATCTTCGTCAGGGCTCGCTGATAGCCCGTGGCCACGGCATCGAAACCCCGTTCGGACCAGCGATACAGGCGACCCTTGCCGCCGGTTTCCACCACGCGCGCGGACAGCATGGCGCCGAGGGTCAGTGCCGCGATGCCGGAAAAACCCACGGCGGCGGCCAAGGCGACGCCGAACTCGGTGAACAGCTTTCCCGTATCGCCCGGGATGAAGGCCAGGGGCACGAACACGACCACCAGCACCAGCGTGGTGGCGACGATGGCGAAGCCCACCTGATCGGCGCCGCGCGCGCCCGCAATGAGCTTCGGCTCGCCCTGTTCGTGGCGGCGATAGACGTTCTCGAGCATGACGATGGCGTCGTCCACCACCAGGCCGATGGCCAGCACCAGCGCGAGCAGGGTGAGCGTGTTGATGGTGTGGCCGAGCGCCCACATCACCACGAAGGTGCCGACCAGCGAAACCGGGATGGTCACCGCCGGCACCAGCGTCGTCCGCACCGAACGCAGGAAAAGGAAGATCACCACGACCACCAGCGAAGCGGTGATCAGCATGGTGACCAGCACCTCGCGCAAGGACGCCTCGATGAAGACTGACTCGTCGTAGGCCACGTCCATGCGGATGTCGGCAGGGAGTACTGCTTGCAGTGCCGCCACTTCCTCGCGCACGGCACGCGTGACTGCGAGCGTGTTGGTCTTGGACTGGCGCACGACGCCCAGTCCCACCGCATTCTCACCGTTCAGGAGCACCGCGGAACGCTCCGATTCGGGGCCGATCTCCACGCGCGCCACATCGTCCAGCGTAAGCTGATAGCCGCCTTCGCTGCGCAACACCAGCGCCGCGAATTCCGCCGGCGTGGCGAGGCGGGTCTGGCTGCGCACGGAAAACTCGCGCGTGCGGCCTTCCACGCGGCCTGCGGGCAGTTCCACGTTTTCCGCCTGCAGGGTGTCCACCACATCCGACACCGTCACACCGCGTGCCGCCATGGCATCCATGTCCAGCCATATGCGCATGGCGCGGCGGCGCGAACCGCCGACGATGACGCGCGCGACGCCCGGCAGCACCGACAGCGGCTCGGTGAGATAGCGCTCGGCGAATTCCGTCAGTTCCAGCTGCGAGCGCGCATCGCTGGTGAGCGAGATCCACAGCACCGGCTGGGCGTCGGCGGACACCTTGGCCACCACCGGCGGGTCCGCCTCGTCGGGCAACTCGGCCGCGGCGGCGCCGAGCCGATCGCGCACGTCCGCGGCGGCCGCATCCACGTCGCGACGCAGGTCGAACTCGATGCTCACCTCCGACACCTCGTCGCGACTGGTGGAGTCGATGGTGCGGATGCCTTCGATGCCGCTGATCTGCTCCTCGATGACCTCGGTGATCTCGCGATCGATCACCTCCGCGGATGCGCCGGGAAAGACGGTGGTGATGGACACCACTGGCGGATCGATGTCGGGGTATTCGCGCACGCCCAGTTGCACGAGGGCGGCGAGGCCCAGCACGAGCAGCAGCAGGCTGATCACCATGGCGAACACCGGCCGCTCGATACTGACGCGCGAGAGGATCA
>JBFXES010000232.1:0-4170 GCA_050179875.1 Thiohalomonadaceae bacterium | reverse complement strand
TGGCCTGCTCGGCCAGGGTCACGTAATCGCGCGCGTCGGAGATCCAGCTTTCGTACAGCGTGGGCTCTACCGGATGGGGCAACACCTGATCGATGCCGCGCCCGGTCATGACGTCGCCGCACAGGAACAGCGTCAGTTCCCGCGCCCCGTTCACGTCGGCAGCGCGAGCCCGGGCCATTGAGCCAGCGGATCGGTGGAACGCACCACGTGCATGCCCGCCTCGCTGAAGCGGCGGAAGGCGGCATCGGCCTGGTCCGTGTAGTCCGCCACCCCGGGCACCACCACGGGCGAACTGCAATCCTCCAGCAGGTAGACGCGCTGCGCCAGGCGGGTGTCGCCGCTGCAAACCTCGTTGAGCAGGTCGTCGATGGTCCAGGCCACGCAGTGGCTCTTGGCCTGCCCGGCCACCACCACGGCGTCGAACGACATCAGGCGCGCGATGAGTTCCTCGTCCCGTGCCGCGATGGTTTCGCCGTCGGGGCCGGTATCGACCTCGGGTCCCAGGACCGAGTAGTGTTCCGTGAGCGGGTTGCGTCCCTTGACGCGAAAATCCACGGCCGAGCGCCGTGCCACGGCGTGGAAGAATGCCGCTTCCTCCACCGCGGACACCAGGGCGTGGCCGATGCCGCCCAGCATGGCGTGGTAAGGCCACACCGTCAGCTCGTACTTGCCGCTGGCGCGCAATGTACGCACGTAATGGAGGAGGTGGCGCTGGCCGTAATCGGGCGTGATGCCGAGGGTCGGCGCCAACGCCGCATTGAAACGCCAGCGCCCCTGTTCCACATCGTCCACGCTCACCAGGGTGAACGGGGCGGGGTGATGTCCCTCGTCATCGACCAGAAAACCGGCATGGAACACCTGGTAGGCCACATGGGTGTCGAGGGTGGCCACGATGGCGGTGATCGCCCCGAGGTTCCGATAGATGAAGCGGCACAGCCGGCGGTTGTCGTCCACTGCACCGCTGCCGGAACGTCCGCCCACGTACAACTCGAAACCCGGGATGCAGAAGGTGTTCTGCACATCGACGATGAGCAGGCATAGCCGGAAGCGGTCTTCGGCAGCCGGAGCGATCCCGTGCATGCGGGCCCAGCGCTCGGCCTCTTCGGCGCGTGCGCCGTAGGGTACGCGCCAGACGCCGGACACGCCGCCTTCATCGAAATGGGGCGGCAACGGCAGGGCTCGAAACGGCATCGCCGTTTACCTCGCATTCGCTCCGATATCCTTGAAGTGTAAGAGGGGTACTGGCGGTCGCAAATCCGTGGTAAACGCCGGCACGCCGATCAGTGCGCCACATGCGTCTGCGCACGTGCCATGGAAACGCCCGGTGGACCTATAAGGCTGATGAAGGGGGGAGGGATTGGAGCGGGAAACGAGACTCGAACTCGCGACCCCAACCTTGGCAAGGTTGTGCTCTACCAACTGAGCTATTCCCGCTACGAAGGGTCGCAATTCTAGCGATTTCCGCGCCGGTGTCAAAGGGTAAGTCGATCACCCGCCGGACGCCTGCAGCGCCGAGAAGATGTCCTGCGGTCGCAGCAGCGAAACGGCGGTGCGGTTGCCCACCACGTCCACCCACACGATCCAGTCGGGATGATTCAGATCGACCTTGTTGGGCACGGCCCGGGCGAGCTCGATGATGATGTCGCGGGTGTGGTAGCGCTCCCAGCGCCGCTTCTGCACGCGCATGGCCCAGGTTGCACCGGCGCCCATGAGCGGGACCACCCGCTGGGCGATGAGTTCGCGGATGGCGGGCAGGCTGGTCCGGGTCCAGTGATCCACGGGCACCCATTTCAATGCGAAGCGGAAGTTCGCGGCCGGGTCGGCGCGATACAGCGCGTGGCAGCGACGGATCACCTCGCGGTTTTCCAGCGAGGTCATCACCAGCGCGATGCCCCACACACTGGTCTTCACCACGCGGGGCGCAGGATCGCCGAAGCCGCGCAGCGTGCGCACGACCTCGTCCCGGGCGCGGGCGAACTGCCGGCCCGGGTAGGACACCAGGAGCTCCGCGGTGGCGACGGTGATGCCGCTCTGATCGGGGACGGTCTGCCGGTTCATGGGCGTGCGGTGGCATACCTTTACCGGAGGGTAGCCTACCCACGGGGCGCGGCCCGGGCCGCGGTGGAGTCGCCGGACAGGGGAGACAATCATGCGTGCATTGATCATCAGTGCGGACGAGTTCGAGGATCGCGAGTTGCTCGTGCCCAAGGAACAACTGGAGCAGAGCGGCTCCACGGTTCACGTGGCGACGCCGGGAGGCAAGCCCATCCACGGCAAGCACGGTGCGGAGGTGGCGGCAGACGAGGCCATCGACGACGTGGAAACGGCGGCCTACGACGTGCTGGTGCTGCCGGGCGGCAAGGCGCCGGCGAAGCTGCGCAATGACCCGGGCGTGCTGGCCATCGCCCGCGATTTCATGGCTGCGGGACGCATCGTGGCGGCGGTCTGCCACGGGCCGCAGATTCTGGCGTCGGCGGATCTGTTGCGCGGCAAGCGCGCCACGGCCTACGCCCCGCTGGCGCCGGAGTTGAAGGCGGCCGGGGCCGAGTACGTGGACGAGGAGGTGGTGGTGGACGGCAACCTGATCACCTCGCGCAAACCCGCCGATCTGCCCGCCTTCGTCAAGGCCATCAAGGAGAAGGCGGGGGCGCGGGCACAGACCTGACGGGCAACATGCGTGGAGGGGGCTTCGCCCCCCTTCACTCATGCACCATGGGCGCGGCGCGCCGATTGGTGTATGTTGCGCGCCATGACGACGACCACCTTTGCCGATCTCGATCTTCCCTTCGAATTGAACCGCGCCCTGGACAAACTGGGGCTTGCAGAACCTACGCCGGTGCAGGCGCAGGCCATTCCCCGTGCGGTCGCGGGCCATGACCTCCTGGTCTCCGCGGCCACCGGCTCGGGCAAGACCGCCGCCTTCCTGCTGCCCATGATGCAGCGCTTCCTCGATTACCCGGATACGCCGCCGGAAGCGGGCACCCGCGGCCTGATCCTGGTCCCCACCCGCGAACTGGCGCGGCAGATCTACGACGAATTCATGCGCCTCGGCAGTTATACGCGGCTGCGCGCAGGCGTGATCACCGGCGGCGCGCCGACCCGCCACCAGATCGCCACCCTGCGCAAGAACCCGGAGATCATCATCGCCACGCCGGGGCGCCTGCTGGAACACATTGAGCGGGGCGAGGCCGACCTCGGCGATCTGGAAGTGCTGGTGCTGGACGAGGCCGATCGCATGCTGGACATGGGCTTCGGCCCGGATGTGCTTGCGATCATCGAGCACTGTGCCGAGGAGCGTCAGACACTCCTGTTCTCCGCGACGCTCCATCACCGCGGGCTGAAACCGCTCACCGACGCGCTGCTGCGCAATCCCGAAGTGGTGGCGGTGGATGCCGCCCGCGCCCAGCCGCAGACCATCCGCCATCAGGTGGTGCTGGCCGATCATGGCGATCACAAGCGCGCCCTGACCCTCTGGCTGTTGCAGAACGAGAGCTACGACAAGGCCGTGGTGTTCGCCAACACCCGCGAGGGCGCGACCCGGCTGTGCGATGCACTGCGCGCGCGCGGCGTGCGTGCGGGCGTCATCCATGGCGAGATCGAGCAGCGTGAGCGCAATCGTGTCATGGGGCTACTGCGCAACGGCCAGATCAAGGTGCTGGTGGCCACGGACGTGGCGGCGCGCGGGCTGGACATCCCGGGCGTGCAACTGGTCATCAACTTCGACACGGCGCGCAGCGGCGACGACTACCTGCACCGCACCGGCCGCACCGGCCGCGCGGGCGAGGAGGGGCTGGCGGTTTCGCTGGTGACCCATGCCGACTGGAATGCCATGACGAGCATCGAGCGCTATCTGCAACTCGCCCTGGAGCGCCGCGAGCTGCCCGGATTGAAGGCGAGTTTCCAGGGACCGAAGAAGACCAAGGCTGCGAAGAAGACTGCAAAGAAAGCGGAGCGGCGTAGGGCACCGAAGCCCAAGCAGCGCCACCGCGACATCAAGAACAAGGGCAAGCGTCGCGTGCCCTCGTCATCGGCGGGCATTCCCCCAGGCGATCGGCCGCCGCCGGGAAGGCCGCGCAAGGACGGCCACTGAGCCGGCGGCCCTCGTCGGTCGGCTATGCAAGTCACGCCGTGAGGAGCTGTTCGCCGATCCGCAGGTGTTCGATGAAACGC
>JBFXES010000231.1:0-4247 GCA_050179875.1 Thiohalomonadaceae bacterium | reverse complement strand
GATGCGCAGCGGAATGGGCTCGGGCGCATGGCGCTCGTCCCGTTCGGGCAGCACCTCCACGGTGAGGGACTCGCCACCGGCCAGCTTGTCCTTGGGGCGAAGCACGCGGCCGTTCACCTGGACGTGGCCCTCGTCCACCCACTTCTTCAGGCGCGAACGGGAATACTCCGGAAACAGTTCGCTCAGCGCCTGATCCAGGCGGCGTCCCGCCATTTCGGGGGGGACTTCTGCACTCATGACGCGGGTTTCGGACATCGGGTTTCTTGGGGCGGCGTTGGAGCAGTTATACTTGCCGGGCGCTTTTTCGGGCCCGGCCCGCACACAGAGGTTAGTCAATCATGCGTTTCATCGGTTTCGCGGCGGGCCTGGCATTGCTGCTCGGCGGATGCGCGAGTCTCACCCAGGATCCCACCGCCGACTGGACCGCAGCGGAGTTCTACGCCGAGGCCAAGTCCGCCCTCGACGAAGGCAACTACCAGCAGGCCATCGATCTCTACGGCAAGCTGGAGGCGCGCTTCCCGTACGGGCCCTATGCGGAGCAGGCCCAGCTGGAAGTGGCCTATGCCCACTACAAGGACAACGACCCCGCGGCGGCGGTCGGTGCGGCGGAGCGCTTCATCAAGCTGCATCCCACGCACCAGAACGTGGATTATGCCTATTACCTGCGCGCCCTGGCCACTTTCAATCCGCCGCCGGGCTTTCTCGAACGCTTCGTGGATCAGGACCCGGCGGCGCGCGATCCCAGCGCGGCGCGCACCGCGTTCAACAACTTCAAGGAACTGGTGGATCGCTTTCCCAAGAGCCGCTACGCCGAGGATGCGGTCAACCGCATGATGCACCTGCGCAATCTGCTGGCGCGGCACGAAATTCTCGCCGCCGACTACTACATGCGCCGCGGCGCCTGGGTGGCGGCGGTGAACCGCGCCAAGTACGTCATCGAGAACTACCAGCAGACGCCGTCCGTCGCGGATGCCGTTTCCATCCTGGTGACGGCTTACCGTGAAATGAAGATGCAAGACCTGGCCGGCGATGCCGAGCAGGTCCTCAAGCTCAACCACCCCGAACGCCAGCCCTGGCGCCCGGGCGAGGAGTGACAACAATCAGCTCCGCGGATCCGGCTGCGAGCGGCATCGGCCTCCGGACACGCGGGAGATCAACCAGGGAGTCTGAGTCATGTGGGATTTCTTCGAGACCGTGCGGCACCGGCATTCCATCCGCCAGTACCTGGCCGGGCGGCCGGTGGAACCGCAACAGTTGCATGCGATCCTGGAAATGGCCTGCGCAGCGCCTTCGGCCGGCGATTTGCAGTCCTATCGCATCGTGGTGGTAAAGGATGAAGCGACCCGCGCAGCGCTGGCGCGCGCCGCCGACAGCCAGAGTTTCATCTCGGAAGCGCCCGTCTGCCTGGTGTTCTGCGCCGACACCGAACGGGCCGAGGTGCGCTTCGGCGAACGCGGCCGCTCCCTGTACGCCGTACAGGACGCCACCATCGCGGCCGCCTACGCGCAACTGGCCGTGGTCGCCGCGGGCCTCGGCTCCACCTGGGTGGGCTATTTCGACAAGACCGAAATCGCCCGCCTGCTCAACCTGCCCGTGGGCATGGAGCCCGTGGCTTTGCTCAGCGTGGGCTACCCCGCCGAACTGCCCCAACCCAGCCCCCGCCGGCCGCTGAACGACGTGGTCGATTACCGCTAGAGAAAAGCATTAACACGGGGGACACGGGGAACACGGGGAATCCTTCAATGGTTTGCCCTGAACCCGTAGCAGCGGCTTCAGGCCCGCGATCATCGTGGATACCGTGCAATCGCGGCCTGAGGCCGCTCCCACAGGAACAAAATAATTACCCCGTGTTCCCCGTGTCCCCCGTGTTCCGGCTTTTTCTTAGATCGCCGAAGGGCCTTCCTCGCCGGTGCGGATGCGCAGCACGCGTTCGACGCTGGTGACGAAGATCTTGCCGTCGCCGATCTTGCCGGTGCGCGCTGCGCCCATGATGGCTTCCAGGCAGGCGTCCACCTGGTCGTCGTTGACCACCACTTCGATCTTCACCTTGGGCAGGAAATCCACCACGTACTCCGCGCCGCGGTAGAGTTCGGTGTGGCCCTTCTGCCGGCCGAAACCCTTCACCTCGGTCGCCGTCATGCCCTGTACGCCCTTCTCGGACAGCGCCTCGCGCACGTCGTCCAGCTTGAAAGGCTTGATGATGGCTTCAATCTTCTTCATTTGAAATTCCTCGCTATCACTGCTTCACACGACACCACGTGCCAATCGCCTTGCCCGTAACGCGGAGGGCGCGGAGGCGCAGAGGACGCGGAGAAGAGACATAATCCTTCCCCTCCGCGTCCTCTGCGCCTCCGCGTACTCCGCGTTTTGATTCAGCTATCACTTAACCCTTGAAACCGTTGGTGATGGGGTAACGCCGGTCGCGACCGAAGGCGCGGCGGGTGACGCGCGGGCCCGGGGGCGCCTGGCGGCGCTTGTACTCGTTGCGGTCCACCATGCGCGCCACGCGCTGCACCGTGGCCGCATCGAAACCGGCGGCGACGATGTCGTCGACCGATTGATCGCGTTCCACGTAACGCTCCAGGACGGCGTCCAGCACCTCATAGGGCGGCAGGGAATCCGTGTCCTTCTGATCCGGCGCCAGTTCTGCCGACGGTGCACGCTCGATGACGCGCCGTGGAATTACGGGCGAAATCCGGTTGCGGTATTCGGCAAGACGATACACCAGGGTCTTGGGCACGTCCTTCAGCACGTCGAAACCGCCCGCCATGTCACCGTACAGGGTGGCATAGCCCACCGCCATTTCGCTCTTGTTGCCCGTGGTGAGCACCATCTTGTGCTTCTTGTTGGAAATCGCCATGAGCAGCACGCCACGGCAGCGCGCCTGGATGTTCTCTTCCGTCACGTCGGGGGCAAGACCGGCGAATTCTCCCTGCAGGCTGTTCAGAAACGCGTTGAACACCGGCTCGATGGGCAGGACGCTGAACGCCACGCCCAGGGCCTCCGCCTCCAGGCGGGCATCCTCGATACTCATGTCCGCGGTGTAGCGCGAGGGCATGGAAACCGCCTCGCAGCGTGCGGCGCCGATGGCGTCCACCGCCACCGCCAGTGCCAGGGCCGAATCGATGCCGCCCGACAGGCCCAGCACCACGCCCGCGAAACCGTTCTTCTCGATGTAATCGCGCACGCCCAGTACCAGGGCGCGATACACACTTTCCTCCTCGCCCATAACGGCCAGCGCAGGCGCAGGGACCGGCCACACCGCCTCGCCGTGACCATGGAATTCCGCGAGGTAAAGGCCTTCTTCAAAGCCGGGCGCGCGTTGCGTGACCTGTCCCACCGCATCCATGACGAAGCTGTGACCGTCGAACACCAGTTCGTCCTGGCCGCCCACCTGGTTCACGTAAAGCACCGGCACGCGCGCGGCCTCGATGCGCTGCTTGAGCACGCCTTCGCGTTCATCGCCCTTGCCGAGGTGGAAGGGGGAGGCGTTGATGTTCACCACCAGTTGCGCCCCTGCCGCCGCCGCTTCTTCCACCGGGCCCGGCAGCCAGATGTCCTCGCACACGGTGAGGCCCACGGGCACGCCCTTGACCTCCACCACGCAGGTCTCGCCGCCCGGCACGAAATAGCGCCGTTCGTCGAACACGCCGTAATTGGGCAGATGGACCTTGTGATAGGTGCCGACGATGTGGCCGTCGCGCAGCAGTGAGGCCGCGTTGTAGAGCCCGCCGGTGGCGGTGCGCGGATAACCGAGGATCACGTCGATGCCGCGCACCTGACGCTTGATCTCCTCCAGTCCCGCCAGGGTGCGATCGAGAAACGCCGGACGCAGCAGCAGGTCCTCGGGCGGATAGCCCGTGAGCGCCAGTTCCGGAAACACCACCAGGTCCGCCTTCAGCTCGTCGCGCGCGCGCAGCGCCCAGGCGATGATCTTCGCCGCATTCCCGCCGATGTCGCCCACCGTGGGATTCAACTGCGCGAGTGCGATGCGCAGGGCAGTCATCGGACTGGTGTCCTTTCAGGCGAGGACAACGCGGAGGTCGTGGAGGCGCGGAGGACGCGGAGAAAATCGATCACGTTTTCTTACTCGGCGTTCTTCGCGCACCTACTGGGCAGGAAACACGAAGAAGACCATTCACATTCTTCCACCGCGTCCTCCGCGCCTCCGCGTCCTCCGCGTTGCAATTCTTCATTGCGACTCCACAACACTTCAGCACAGCCGCCATGCGCGCGCCCATGTCGGC
>JBFXES010000230.1:0-4257 GCA_050179875.1 Thiohalomonadaceae bacterium | reverse complement strand
AGAAAACGCATCGAAGTCACCCAGTCGGCGATTGCCCAGGCCGAGGAAAACCTGCGCGTGGTGCGTGACCGCTATGCCAATGGCCTGTCCACAAATACCGAAGTGCTGGATGCCGAAACCCTGCGCGTCAACAGCGAAGCCAATCATGCCGCAGCGCTCTATGATGCCGCGCTGGCCGGGCTGCGGCTGAAGCGCGCCGTGGGGGAACTGTGAACGAAAGGGCCGCCAGCATGAAGAAATCCTTCCCTTTGGTCTGGCTCGCAGGAGGGCTTCTCCTGCTGATCGCGCTGACGATTGCGGCGTGGTGGTTGTGGCTGCGCACCCCACCCCTGCCGGAGGGACTGATTCAGGCCAACGGCCGCATCGAGGGTGATCATTTCATCGTCGCCGGCAAAGTGCCGGGCAAGGTGGCCGAACTCTTGGCCCGCGAGGGCGATAAGGTCGAGCGCGGCCGGGTGCTGGCGCGGCTGGACGATGCTCAGGTTCGTGCCAAGGTCGACCAGGCGCGCCAAGCGGTGGCGGCGCTGCAAGCCCAGATGCAGGCGGCCACCACCGCCCTGGGAGTCGCGCGCAAGGACCTGCCGCTCGCCATCCAGACAGCGGAGGCCAACCTCGCCCACGCCCGCGCACAGCTGGCTTCGGCTCACTCCAGCGCCGAGCAGGCGGCGCGCGACGCCGAGCGCTTTCGCAAGCTGGCCGAAACGGGCACGGTGGACCGCCATCGTTACGAGCAGATGGCGCTGGCGAGCGAGGTCGCGGCCAATCAGGCGCGCTCGGCCCAAGAAGCGGTGCGGGTGGCGGAGCGGCAGCTCGCCCAAACCCGCCTGGGTGGCGAGCGGCTGCGCGCCAAGGCGGACGAGGTCGAGGCCCTGGCCGCCCAGTTCAACCAGGCGCGGGCGGGATTGTCGGAGGCCGAGAGCCTGCTCGCCGACCTCGCCATCACCGCACCGGCCTCCGGCATCGTCACCCAGCGCCTGGTCAACGCCGGCGAAGTCGTGGCGGCAGGATCGCCGCTCTTCGACACCGTCGATCTCGACCGCCTTTACCTCAAGGTCTACGTGCCGGAGAAGGATATCGGCAAGGTGCGCCTGGGCTTGCCGGCACGCATCTACACCGATGCCTTCCCGGATCAGCCCTTCTCGGCAACGGTGCGCTACATCGCCTCCCAGGCCCAGTTCACGCCCAAGGAAGTGCAGACGCCGGACGAGCGCGTGAAGCTGGTGTACGAGGTGCGTCTCTATCTCGATGCCAACCCCGAGCACCGCGCCACGCCTGGCCTGCCCGCCGACGCCGTGATCCGCTGGAAAGAGGAGGCGCCGTGGGCAAAGCCCCGTTGGTGAGCAACGATGCACCTGTAGTGCGGGTGCAGGAGTTCGTCAAAAGCTACCGCAAGCTGACGGCGGTGGATGGCGTCAGCCTGACGATACGCCGCGGCGAAATCTACGGCCTGATCGGGCCTGACGGCGCGGGAAAGAGCAGCCTGATGAAAGCCGTTGCCGGCGTGCTCGCCTACGAGGGAGGTCGCGTCGAAGTCTTCGGCCAGACCATCGACTCCGAAGCGGCCGCGGAGCGGGTCAAGGGTCGCCTCGGCTTCATGCCGCAGGGGCTGGGGCTCAATCTCTACCCGGAATTGTCGGTAGAAGAAAACATCGACTTCTTTGCCGAATTGCGCGAAGTGCCCAAGAGCGCGCTCTCGGCGCGCAAAGACAAGCTTCTGGCCATGACGCGACTGGACAAATTCCGCGCACGGCCGATGAAGCAGCTCTCCGGCGGCATGAAGCAGAAGCTGGGCCTGGTCTGCACCCTGATCCACGAGCCGGAACTCATCATCCTCGATGAGCCGACCACCGGTGTCGATCCGGTCTCTCGCCGCGACTTCTGGGCCATCCTCACCCAACTCTTGCGCGAGCGCGGCGTGACCGCGCTGGTTTCCACTGCCTATCTGGACGAAGCCGAGCGCTTCGCCCGTCTGGCGCTACTGCATGGCGGCCGCGTACTGGCGCAAGGCACGCCGGAGGCGATCCTGAACGAGGCGCCGGGCACCCTGGTCGAACTCGCCGCCACGCCGCAGATGGAGGCGCTCGCGCGCCTCAAGACGCGCTTCCCAAGTGCCGAAGCGATGGGCGGACGGATTCGCGTCTTCGTCCCCGATGGGCAGCCGCAGGCGGACCTGGCCCAGGTCCGCGCCCTGCTGGACGGTCTTGCAATCGAACAGCTGGTCGCCTCGTCCCCGAGTCTGGAGGATGCCTTTATTGCCCTGTTGCAGCGCCAGCGGGAAGTTGACGAGGAGCAGCCAATGGTCGCCGGGCTGGAGGACGATCCGCCGCCGATTGATGCCGTGGCCATCGAGGCGCGGGGGCTCACGCGCGACTTCGACCACTTTCGCGCCGTCGATCAGGTCAGCTTCACCGTGCGGCAGGGGGAAATCTTCGGCCTGCTGGGCGCCAACGGTGCGGGCAAGACCACGGTGATCAAGATGCTCACCGGCATCCTGCCTCCCACGGGCGGCGCGGGCGCAGTGGCCGGGGCGGACATGCGCCATGCCGGATGGGCGATCAAGGAACGCATCGGCTATGTATCGCAGGCGTTTTCGCTCTACCAGGACATGACCGTGCGCGAAAATCTGCGTCTGTTCGCCCGCATCTACGGCGTGCCACGTCAGCGGCTCGCCGCGCGCATCCAGCGCGTGGTCGACCTGGCCGGGCTCGGCACGGTCGGCAGCGAGATCGTCGCGCGACTGCCGATGGGCATCCGCCAGCGCCTGGCGCTCGCCTGCGCGCTGGTGCACAGGCCGCGCGTCCTGTTCCTCGACGAGCCGACCTCGGGGGTGGACCCGATCGGACGGCGGCGTTTCTGGGAGATCCTGGTGCACCTGGCGCGCGTGGAGCAGGTGGCCATCCTGCTCACCACCCACTACATGAGCGAGGCCGAGCACTGCGACCGCCTGGCGCTGATGCACGCCGGGGCGCTTATCGCCGACGACACGCCACAGGCGCTGAAGGACGCGCTCGCGCGTGAGGCGGGGCAGGTGCTGGACATCGCCGCTGAGCCGGTGCTCCCGGCCCTGGCGGTGCTGGAGCAGGCAAGCCTGGGACAGCCGGCCCTCTTTGGCCGCCGCCTCCATGTGCTGGCGCACGAGGTGGCGACAACCACGACACGGATTCGCACCGTCCTCGAAAAAAATGGCGTGCGCGTGCTGGATATCGCCGTGCGGCCACCGACGCTCGAGGACGTGTTCGTCCACCGCATCCTTGAGCGCGAGCGCGTGGAGGCGGGACGATGAACCTGCGCCGCATCCTCGCCGTGAGCTACAAGGAATGGCGTGAGATCGTCCGCGACCGCCTGTTCCTGACGCTGGCTTTCGTCGTGCCCACCGCCCTCATGCTGATCTTCGGCTACGGCCTCACACTCGACGTGGAGCACATCCCCTTCGCCGTCGTGGACCACGACAAGAGCGCCGCCAGCCGCGACTACCTGCACCGTTATATCGACTCGCGCTATTTCGACTACCGCGGGGATCTCACGAGCGAACGCGAGATCGGTCCGCTGCTCGCCGACAGCCGCATTCGCTTGGCCATCGTCATCCCGCCGCGCTTCGGCGAGCGCCTGGGGCAAGGTCGCCCCGTGGCGGTGCAGACCCTGATCGATGGCACCTTCCCGTTCCGCACGTCGAGCAGTCAGGGCTATGTGGTGGCCATCAATGCCGCCTACAACGGCGAGTTGCTGGCACGCTACCTCTCCGCCCGTCTGGGCGTACCGCCGGCCGCCGCCCAGGCCATGGCGCAGCCGGTCAAGGTGGAGATGCGCTACATGTTCAACCAGGCGATCCGCAGCACCTGGTCGATCGCCTCGGTACTGGTGATGTTCGTGCTGATGGTCACCCCGCCGTTTTTGACCGCGCTGGGCGTGGTGCGCGAGAAGGAAAACGGCTCAATCTACAACATCTACGCTTCGACGGTCACGCGCGGCGAGTTTC
Organism: Thiohalomonadaceae bacterium; assembly: GCA_050179875.1. GTDB lineage: Bacteria > Pseudomonadota > Gammaproteobacteria > Thiohalomonadales > Thiohalomonadaceae > JALOAT01. The sequence continues at coordinate 281 of JBFXES010000230.1, read as the reverse complement.
TGATCGGCAAGCTCGCGCCCTATGTCGGCATCTCCGCGCTCAACTTTTTCATTCTGTGGCTGCTCGCCACCGGCTTGTTCGGCGCGCCGTTCAAGGGCGACCCGCTGTTTTTCTTCTTCGCCTCGGTGGTTTTCGTCATCTGCACCACCGGCATCGGCCTCTTGGTGTCGTTGTTCGTGCGCACCCAGGTGGCGGCAATGATGCTGACCGTGGTGGTCACCAACGTGCCCTCGGTCCTCTAATCGGGGCTGCTGGTGCCCAACGCCTCGATGGACCCCATG
>JBFXES010000229.1:0-4270 GCA_050179875.1 Thiohalomonadaceae bacterium | reverse complement strand
CGATGGCCATGTCCATGAGGGCGAGCACGGCCTCGTTGCGCTCGTCCACGCCGGTGACCAGGCCGGAGTCGCGGTCCACGCCCAGGGTGAGCTGGGTGAGGTCGTTGGAACCGATGGAAAAGCCGTCGAAGTGATCGAGGAATTTGTCGGCGAGCAGGGCATTGGCCGGGATCTCGCACATCACGTAGATTTCCAGGCCGTTTTCCCCGCGTTTCAGGCCGTTCCTGGCCATCAGGTCGAGCACCTTCAGGCCCTCGTCCACGCTGCGCACGAAGGGGATCATGAGCATGACGTTGTTCAGCCCCATGTCCTCGCGCACCTGGCGCATGGCCGCGCATTCCAGGGCGAAGGCGTCGGCGAATTCCTTTGACGGATAGCGGTACGCGCCGCGGAAGCCGATCATGGGGTTCTCTTCCTTGGGCTCGAAGCCGGCGCCGCCCAGCAACTGTGCGTATTCGTTCGACTTGAAGTCGCTCATGCGCACGATCACCTTGCGCGGATAGAAGGCGGCCGCGATGGTGGCGACGCCCTCGGCGAGCCTGTCCACGTAGTAACTGCGGCGATCCGCATAGCCGGCGGTGAGTTCGTCGATCTTTTCCTGGGTCGCCCGGTCCAGGGTGTGATAGTCCAGCAGGGCGCGCGGGTGCACCCGGATGGCGTTCATGATGATGAACTCGAGCCGCGCCAGGCCCACGCCGTCGCAAGGCAGGCGCGAGATGTCGAAGGCGGTCTCCGGATTGCCCACGTTCACCATGATCTTCGTCCTTGGCCGTTCCATGGCGGAGAGAACGGTGCGCTCCACCGCGAACGGCAACTCGCCCTGGTACACGTAGCCGGTGTCGCCCTCCGCGCAGGATACGGTGATCATCTCGCCGCCGGGGATGGTGGCCGTGGCGTCACCGCAACCCACCACGGCGGGGATGCCCAGCTCGCGCGCAATGATGGCCGCATGGCAGGTGCGCCCGCCGCGATTGGTGACGATGGCGGAGGCGATCTTCATCACCGGTTCCCAGTCGGGGTCGGTGATGTCGGTGATGAGCACCTCGCCGGGCTTGAGGTCGTTCATCTTGTCCGCATTCTTGATGACGCGCGCGCGGCCGGTGGCGATCTTCTGGCCCACGCTCTTGCCCACGGCGAGCACTTCGCCGCGGGACTTCAGCTTGTAGGTCTCCTGCACGCGCTTGTCGGCGGCGGCCTGCACGGTCTCGGGGCGGGCTTGCACGATGAACAGGCCGCCCGTGATGCCGTCGCGCGCCCACTCGATGTCCATGGGGCGGCCATAGTGCTGCTCAATGGTCACCGCCATGCGCGCCAGCTCAAGCACCTCGTCGTCGGTGATGGCGAAACGGTTGCGCTCGGCCTTGTCCACGCTCACGTTGCGGGTGGAGGCGCCGGCGTGGTGCGCGTCGGCATAGATCATCTTCACCGCCTTGCTGCCCAGGTGCCGCTTGAGGATGGGGCGCTTGCCCTGGGCCAGGGTGGGCTTGAACACGTAGAACTCGTCGGGGTTCACCTTGCCCTGCACCACGTTCTCGCCGAGGCCGTAGGCGGCGGTGATGAATACCACGTCGGGGAAACCGCTTTCCGTGTCGATGGAGAACATGACGCCCGAGGCGCCGATGTCGGAGCGCACCATCTTCTGCACGCCGATGGAGAGCGCCACGTCCATGTGCTCGAAGCCCTGGTGGACACGGTAGGAGATGGCGCGATCGGTGAACAACGAGGCGAATACGTGACGGCAGGTGTCGATGAGATTATCGGCGCCGCGGATGTTCAGATAGGTCTCCTGCTGGCCCGCGAACGAAGCGGTGGGCAGGTCCTCGGCGGTGGCCGAGGAGCGCACGGCCACGTCGGTGAGCGCGCCGTATTCCTTCTCCATTTCGGCGTAGGCGGCGCGGATCTCGGCGGCGAGGTCGGCGGGCATGTCGCCGTTGGCCACCCACCCGCGGATCTGGGCGCCGGCGCGGGCGAGCGCTACCACGTCGCGGGTGTCGAGGGTTTCTAGGACCTTGGCGATGCGTTGGTGGAGGTTGTTGTAGTCGATGTAGTGGCGATAGGCCTCCGCCGTGGTGGCGAAGCCGTTGGGCACCGTCACGCCCTTGGCGCTCAGGGCGCGGTACATCTCGCCCAGCGAGGCGTTCTTTCCGCCCACCAGGGGCACGTCGTTGATTCCGAGTTCCGCGAAGCGCTTGACGTATTTCATTGTTGTTTCCCCCTGGGGTCTGGACGCGGAGAGCGCGGAGGTGAGATCAATCGATCTCCCGGGAGCACAGCTTCTGCGTGCGAAGGTCCGGTGTTCCTTCAAGCCGTCGCGAGCGGAAGCTCGCTCCCACGACGATGGTTTCCTTGTCCGCGAACTCTGCGTCTCCGCGTCCTTCTTGGTTGTAAACGTCAGGTAATGACGGACGGCCTGTCCCGCCCGCTCCGCTGCCTAAGTTGCGTCAATTCGTCGGCCAAGGCAATGAGATCGGCGAGGGCGGTTTGCGGATCCTGCCCGTGACGGCTGGCGTCGGGTTCGAAGCGCTCGACGTACAGGCGTAGCGTGGCGCCCACCGTGCCGGTGCCCGAAAGCCGGAAGACCAGGCGCGCGCCGTCGTCGAACAGGATGCGCATGCCCTGGCCGCTGCTGACGCTGCCGTCGATGGGATCGGTGTAGGCGAAGTCGTCCGCCAGGGTGACGGTGCGGGTGCCGAAGCGTTGGCCCGCGAGCGAGGGCAGGCGTGCCTTCAGGTCGTCGTACAGGGACTTGGCCACGGCAGCGTCCAGTTCCTCGTAGTCGTGACGGGTGTAGTAGTCGCGGCCGAAGCGCTGCCAGTGGTGACGCAGGATGTCTTCCACCGATTCGCGGCGCGCCGCGAGGATGTTGAGCCAGTACAGCACGGCCCACAGGCCGTCCTTCTCGCGCACGTGGTCCGAGCCGGAGCCGAAGCTCTCCTCGCCGCAGAAGGTGATGCGGCCAGCGTCCAGCAGGTTGCCAAAGAATTTCCAGCCCGTGGGCGTCTCGAAGCTCTCGAAGCCGAATGCGCGGGCCACCCGATCCGCCGCGGCGCTGGTGGGCATGGAGCGCGCCACGCCCGTGACCCGGCCGCGATAGCCGGGCACGTATTCGGCGTTGGCGGCGATCACGGCCAGGCTGTCGGAGGGCGTTACGAAGAAGCGCCGGCCCAGGATCATGTTGCGATCGCCGTCGCCGTCGGAGGCCGCGCCGAAGTCAGGCGCATCGTCACCGTACATGATGCGGACCAGGTCTTCCGCATAGGTGAGGTTGGGGTCCGGATGCCCGCCGCCGAAGTCGGGCAGGGGCACCGCGTTCATCACCGTGCCGGCGGGCGCGCCCAGGCGGCCCTCGATGATCTCCTTGGCGTAGGGGCCGGTGATGGCGTGCATGGCGTCGTAACGCATGCGGAAGCCGCCGGCCAGCAGGGCGCGGATGGCCTCGAAATCGAACAGGGATTCCATGAGCTCGGCGTAATCGGCCACCGGATCGATGACCTCCACCGTGGTGCCCATGAGGTTGTAGGTGCCGCAGGTGTCGAGGGGAATCTCCTCGAACTTGAGGGTCTTGTACGCGGTGATCTCGCGGCTGCGGGCGTAGATGGCCTCGGTGATCCGCTCCGGGGCCGGACCGCCGTTGCCGATGTTGTACTTGATGCCGAAGTCCCCGTCCGGGCCGCCCGGGTTGTGGCTGGCCGAGAGCACCAGGCCGCCGAAGGCCTTGTACTTGCGGATCACCGCCGAGGCCGCTGGCGTGGACAGCAGGCCGCCGCGCCCCACCAGCACGCGGCCGAAGCCGTTGGCGGCCGCCATGCGCAGGATGGTGTGGATGGCCTCGCGGTTGTAGAAGCGGCCGTCGCCGCCGAGCACCAGGGTCTGGCCTTCGTGGCCGGGCAGGGTGTCGAATACCGACTGGACGAAGTTTTCCAGGTAGTGAGGCTGCTTGAAGACCTCGACCTTCTTGCGCAGGCCTGAGGTGCCGGGTTTCTGTCCTTCGAAGGGCGTCGTGGGGATGGTCAGGATGTCCATGAGAGGTCCGGTGGGTTTTGTTCTTATCGCGCCCAATTCAAGCATAGGGTCGCCCGCTTGGCGAGTTCGCCCCCCACTTGAATCCGCTAGGAAACGCCCCTATTTGTGCCGGACCTGAAACGGCACGTCCGTTGTGAACGCAAGCGGACGAAGACAGAAGAGAAAAGCTTGACCACGGGGGACACGGGGAGCACGGGGGAAGAAGATCTGTTGCCCGGAAAGGCTCCTTTGTGGGAGCGAGCTTCAG
>JBFXES010000228.1:0-4325 GCA_050179875.1 Thiohalomonadaceae bacterium | reverse complement strand
CCTACGGCAAGAAGTTCTAAGCGAAGCATCCAAGCTGCACCCATGCAAAGGCCGGGATTTCCCGGCCTTTGTTTTAGTGACGATAAAAACCCTTATACGATGGAGGACACTATGCGTACATTTAAAGCCCTTGTTGCTGCCGCATCCCTGGTCGTCGCCGCGAACGTGCAGGCGGATGATGTCCTGAAACCTTTCGTGCTGGCTTCCAAGGGGCCGGGCACGGTCCAGGAGAAGGCGGACGCCGCGAAGGCCGCTCTTACGGCCAACGGATTCAGCGTGGTGGGCAGCTATTCGCCCTATCCCAACGCCGTGGTTCTGGCAGTGACCAACAACGACATCAAGAATGCCGCCGCCAAGTCCGAAATGGGCGGCTTCGGCGCGGTGCAGCGGGTGGCGGTGACCAAGGTGAAGGACGAGATTCAGGTGTCCTATACCAACCCGGAGTACTGGGCCAATGCCTACCGCATGAAAGGTGACCTCAAGGGCGTTCAGGCCTCCATGGAAAAGGCCCTCGGCAAACAGGAGGACTTCGGTGCCCGTGGCCTGTCGCCCCGCAGCTTGCGTAAGTACCACTATACCATCGGCATGGAGTATTTCGACGAGCCGAAAACCCTGGCCGAATATGGCAGCTACGATGAAGCCGTGAAGGCGGTCGAGGCCAATCTCAAGGCGGGCAAGTTCGGCGTCACCAAGGTCTATCGCGTGGATGTCCCGGGCAAGAAGGAAACGGTGTTCGGCGTGGCGATGAAAACCAAGGACAAGTACGCCGACGACGCCTTCATCATGAGCAAGATCGACTTCAAGGACCTCAAGTCGACCGCCCATCTGCCTTACGAGATGCTGGTGGTGGACAACAAGGTGATCGCCGAGTATGCCCGTTTCCGCATTGCCATCAGTTTCCCCGACCTCAGCATGATGGGTAGCAACAGCTTCATGTCCATCATGGATTCCCCGGATGCCATTAATAAGGCCCTGCGCGAGACGGCGACCGGCAAAGAAGAATAACGGGATACCCCCTTCGGAGTACCGCACCCCGCCCCGGCGGGGTGATTTTTTTTCTGCGGGGATGGCACACACTGGAAGCGTGTGTCGAGTGAGGGCTTATGAAAAAACCGACTCTCCGCATCGGCGGTATGTACAGCAACGGCATTTTCGGCCGCCACTGGTCTGTGCGGCAAGTGCTCGGTGTGCCCAGCGAGGGCGTCGATTTCGTCACCTTCAAGGTCATCGCGGGCCTTGACCGGCGCCAGCGTTTTACCTGCTCCTTGGAGGAATTTGACCGTTGGGTCGTTTACGAGGTGGCCAGAAACGAGAATTCCTGGGTTCGCCTCGACGGCGAGCGTTCAGAGGTAAGTGACGATTCCCCACACAGTTGCTGAACTCCCCGCCATAATCAACACAGCAAGCCAGATCGGTGCAATTTTGGGTTCCGGCGCGCAAGGGAGCAGAGATTTGTTGCCGGTGAGCATGGGGCGCACCAGGTCCTCGCCTTTGAAAAAGCGATAGAACAAAATGGCGCTGACGTGGATGGCCACCAAGCCAAGCAAGACATAGAAGTTCGTTTCATGCATGCCGGTGAGAAGGCTGCTGGTTTCATCGGAAACCCAGTGTTTCAAGGGGCCCTCGGTCATGATGTCATCGTTGGCGAATAGCCCGGTTCCTGCCTGGAGAAAGAGGGTCGCCAGCAGGACGACAACCATCCAGCCGCCAAGAGGATTGTGGCCGGGATAAGGGGAGGCTTGGCCGCTTTTCACGGCCCGAAGATAAGCCAAGGCGGATTTTGGGCCGCGCACGAAACTGGCGAAGCGCGAGGTTTCGCTCCCACAGATTCCCCAAGTCAATCGGAACATCACCAAAGCCAGGATGCCGTAACCGGCAAGCTTGTGGTAGTCCATCAGGTTATCGCCGAGTTCGGCTGTCCCCCATGCGGCGCCCACCAAGAGAACAAGGCTCCAGTGGAACAGTCGAGTGGGAAGGTCCCAGATTCGGATAGGGCGTAGATCGCTCATGTTTTTTCCTCGTGATGCGCAATCGTTTACGTGGACCGCCGAAGGTGCCTAAAGTTGCCGTGGTCGAGAAAGTATTCTCGAATTTGACCTGATTCCCCGACTTGTGTTCTAATAGCGGCCTTTCGGGTGGTTAGCTCAGCGGTAGAGCACTGCCTTCACACGGCGGGAGTCGCGGCGGCAACGCGGTGACGAACGCCAAGGGTTGCAAGGTTTTGAAGAGCGGTTTAACCTCTCGGCTCCGACGGTCGGAAAGACCGCCGGGACGAGAGAAAAACTCAACAAAACCAGGAAATTACGGGCGATTAACTCAGCGGTAGAGTGCCACCTTCACACGGTGGAAGTCAGTGGTTCGATCCCACTATCGCCCACCACCTACCCTTTCCCGGAGCCCCGATTTCTTATACGCGGGGATTTCTCCGACAATTTTCCGACACTGGCACGCAACAACTGTCGGAGGAACTGTCGGAATGGCCAGCTTCTACAAGCGCGGCGACTACCAATGGGAAGCGAAAATCCGCCGCAAGGGCTTCCCCTCGCTCAGCAAGACCTTTGAAACCAGGCAGGACGCCGAAACCTGGGCGCTCCAGGTCGAGGCGGAGATGAAGCGCGGGACCTTCGTCTCCCGCGCCGAAGCCGAGCGCACCACCCTGCGCGAACTCATCCACCGCTATATCGAGGAAGTCACGCCGACCCACAAGGGTGCCGCGTCCGAGCAAACCCGGCTCGCCGCCATCGCCCGGAGTTGCCTGTGCGACTCCTTTGTGGCGAACCTGCGTCCGGCCGATTTCGCCGCCTGGCGCGACCTGCGCCTCAAGTCCGTGGCACCTGCCACCGTGGTGCGCGAGCTGGGCATGCTCCAGCAGGTCATCACCCACGCCATGCGCGAATGGGAAATCGTGCTGCCCGCCAACCCGGTGAAGCTGGTCAAGCGGCCCAAGGTCGCGAACGCCCGTGCGCGCCGGCTGCAACTGGCCGATCCCGGCGCCGGAGAGGAAGCGGAATCCGAGGAGGAACGACTTCTTGCCGCCTGCTCCTACGATCCCCGCCCGGAAGGCGGCTGCCGCGTCAAATGGCTGCGCCCCATCGTCGAGCTGGCCATCGAGACCGCCATGCGCCGTGGCGAACTGCTGGCGCTGGAATGGCGGCACATCGATCTGGAAAGCCGCGTCGCCTTCCTGCCGGACACGAAGAACGGGCACTCGCGGCACGTGCCGCTGTCGCCCAAGGCGGTGGCGATCCTCGAAGCCTGGTCGAGGGACCGCGAAGGGCGAGTTTTCGACATCACCGAGAACGCCTTCAAGCTCGCCTGGCAGCGCGCCGTGAAGCGCGCCGGCCTGCCGGACCTGCACTTCCACGACCTTCGGCACGAGGCGGCGTCACGGCTCGCCGAGAAGCTGACCAACATCCTGGAGCTGTCCAGCGTCACCGGGCACCTCGACCTGCGGATGCTCAAGCGGTATTACCACCCGAGGCCGGAGGAGCTGGCCAGAAAGCTGGCGGGGTAAGCAATCCGGTCCTGCGTACCTCACATCTCCTGGCGGATATCAGGTTGTTTGAGCTGGCCCGCCTCCATCGAGGAAAGCGTTGAGGCGGGCCGCAATGCGCTTGCGCCTCTCGGCCAGAAATGCCTTGTAGCTGTTGATTTCCAAGAGGGGCGAATCGGTCGGAATCGCCTGGGCGACAAACGGCTCGTGCCCATGCTGCTGGACAAGCGGCGGCAGATAGATGGCCGGCGGCTTGTCGCTGATCGCCCGATTGGTTTTTCCGCCGATGAACGCCAGGTTCGCGATGTCATCCGCTTCTCTCGCTGTGTAGGCGTTCTTGAGTTGCGCCTTGGGAAAGATGTGATGGAATTGCAGGCGATGCTGCGCCCCGGAATGATCGAGAGCAATGGTCAGGTTCGACCTCCAATCCTTTGCCCCTGCTGCCCGGAACGCCAGGAACATGGTCTTGAACAGCGCGCTGCGCTGGTTGCGGCCTTCCAGTTCATCGGCCGTCACGTCGAGCCGGCCAAACTGCAAACGCAGGCGGTCGATCATGTCCTGTACGCTGCCGCCTTGCCGTATCGTCGCGAGGTCCTGATCCAGGATCGTCTCGCTCGACCCGCGCGAGAAGCGCCCCTTGGCGTTGGCGACGAGCGCCCAGTAGCGGAGTTGCGCCGCTTCTTGGGCACCGATCTTGTACTTACGGGCTCTGTTGAATTTCGAGTGGTTAAACGGCATGAGGGTTGATCTTCGAGAAGTCGAGCTTGCCGGCGATCAGGAAGATGACGGTCCTGATGGTGTTCAGGCGTGTGAAGCCTCTGGCGCGTCGCTT
>JBFXES010000227.1:0-4336 GCA_050179875.1 Thiohalomonadaceae bacterium | reverse complement strand
TTGGCCGTGAGCGCGACGATGGGGACGCTCGCCTTGGCCGGATCATCGAGTCGCCGGATGCGCCGCGTGGCCTCGAGTCCGTCCACTTCCGGCATCTGGATATCCATGAGGATCAGATCCACCTCGTGGGCGAGCAGCCGCGCGACGGCCTCGCGTCCGTTGGCGGCCTCCAGTACCTCGTGCCCGAGCTTTTCCAGCAGCGTACGCACCACACGGCGATTGATCTCACCGTCCTCGGCGACCAGCACGCGCAGCCGCCGACCGTCATCGGCCGGCGGCGGGTCGCTTGCCGCCTGTGTCACAGGGGCCGAGGTCGGCTGCAGCTTCAGCACGAAGAAGAAACTGCTGCCCGCTCCCGGCTCGCTCTCGACGCCGATGCGGCCGCCCATGGCGTTGACCAGCCGCTTGCAGATGGCGAGACCCAGCCCGGTGCCGCCGAACTTGCGGCTGATGCTGGAGTCGGCCTGGGAAAAGTCCGTGAACAAGCGCGCCTGGTCCGCTTCGGAAATGCCGATGCCGGTATCGCGCACCGCAAAAAGCAGTTGCTGCGGTTCGTTCCCCTTGCCCTCGTCCAGTACTTCCAACGCCAGTTCCACGAAACCCTTGGACGTGAATTTCACCGCGTTGCCGGCCAGGTTCTGCAATACCTGGCGCAGCCGCACCGGATCGCCGAGCACCCACTCCGCGACCTTCGGGTCGATCTTGAGCCTGAGTTCGAGCCCCTTGCCTTGCGCCACCGCCGAGTTGAGCAGCACGATGTCATCGAGCAGCGGGCGCAGTTCCAGGGGGCGTTTTTCCAGCACCAGCTTCCCGGCCTCGATCTTGGACAGGTCCAGGATGTCGTCGAGGATGACCAGCAGGGCTTCGCCGGAAGCCGCGATGGCATCCACGTATTCGCGTTGTTTGCGGGACAAGCGCGTGTCACGCAGCAGATGCACCATGCCCAACACGCCGTTCATGGGTGTGCGGATTTCGTGACTCATGGTGGCGAGAAAGTTGCTCTTCACCCGCATCGCATTGGAGGCGGCTTCCTCGCTGGCCTTCACCGTTTGGAAGAGTCCCGCGACCATTTTCCAGCCCAGCACCAGCAGCCCGAGCGCGAGCACCGCCACCGCTGCGAGGCGCGAGCGCACCTCCGCGCGAACCTGTTCGAAGAAGGCATTGCTCGACAGATAGGTTGCAATGCCGAGCAACTCGCTGCCGTCGCGGGAATAGAGCGGGATGCGGTTGTTAAAGCAGGTGTCACAGGACTCGCCGCGCCGCAGGTCAAGGCTGCCCTCGGGAATCCCGGCTGACTGGTAGTCGACCTTCACTTCCAGTCCTTCCACGAAGGATGCGCCCGTGTTCGGATCCACCAGCACGAGGATCTCGTCCATGGCGTCGCGCAGCGGCCTGGGGTCGCGGAGTTCGATGCTGGTTACCAGCGCATCGGCCAGGTTGCGCGACTGCGAATGGGCGAGGGCGCCGGCACTGGCCTGCGCATCGGCGAGCAGGCGCGGTTCGAGCACCATGAACCAGTATCCGCCCACCAGCGCTACCAGCGCCGTGCCCAGAAACAGGAACAACAGCGCGAGCCGTGCCTGCTGGTTGCGGGATGCAAGCAGGCTGAGTTTCCTACTCATTGGTCCTGGCCACCTCCAGCAAAAAGGGTTTGAGCGCGATGCCTGCCGCCGTGAGGGTTTCGGGGTTAATCAGCGGCAGGATGCGGTCGCCTACGAAGATCCCGGCCGACGCGCCCTTGGTGACGTCGCCCAGGAACGGGGAGAAGACGATGCGCCGATGGGCGATGCCGTAGCGCACCACGCAGGCCAGGTCGTCAGGCGACCATTCCGCCAGGAACAAGGCCGCGGGCACGTCCTTGTCCAGCTCCGTCAGGCGCGAGTAGGGCAGGGTGCTGACGCGGAGGGGTTGGTTGCGGATGGCCTTGACGGCGGACAGGCGCGCCGCGGCCTCCCTGGCGACCTCGCCGTCTTCCTTGAACAGCACGACGATGCGCAGCCGGCCGTCCGCTTCACGTTTCACGTCGAGTTCCTGATCGGCCGCCAGGAGCGCGGGAAACAGCTTGACACCGATGAGCACGCGACGTTCGGATTGATCATCCGCCGCGCCCGCCGGCGTACAGGCGATGGCGAGGGCGATAAGCAGCATCCTCGTCCAGTACATTACCGCGCTGTTCGCTTTACTGTTTGTCATGACAGTAGGCGAACCCTTACACGATGTTTTTCATATCGTGTCATTACCGTAGAACGCGTCTGTTGCAGGTCCATGCAACTGTGATGTATTGCACAATCGGCAGGTCCCGACACGCACTCGCGCTCTACCATTCGGGAGCGCGTCGTGCTAAAAGAAAGACTCGGTTGGACAACTAACCTCAATGAAGAGGTGGAGGGAATAACATGATCAAGATGATTGTCAGGAAGTCCGTTTTCGCTGCCATGGCGCTGGCCGTGGTGATGGCTGCTGCACCGGTTGCTCCGGACACCAAGTCCGAGCCGGCGGCTTACCCGCTCTGGTGCCCGCCGGCCTGCTGATGCGGGCAGACTGAAGAAAGGGCGGGCAACCGCCCTTTCTTTTTTTTCATAACCTGAAACCGCTACTGTGGCCCGCATGGGTAAGACTTTCTGCGCGATGCAAAGGAAGCTTCGACCGTCCGTCTCGGCGTGCCGCGATCTCATCCAGGTCCTTGGAATGGTGGAATCCATGCGGCCTCAATAGCGATAGCTGAGCTGCGCCCACCAGGTACGTCCGGCGCGGGGGAAGTCTTCGGGATAGGTGACGTCGGTGCGGGTGCTGTCGCCGATGACGGGCGCGGGGAAGCGCACGTCCTCGTCCAGCAGGTTTTTCACGCCGGCTCTAAATTGAAGTCGCCGTAGCAGCAGATTGGAGAAGCTGGCGGTGAAATCCAGGGTTGTGTAGCCATCCAGGGTGTCGCGCGGGTCTTCCGGCTGACGCTGGTAGCCGCTTACGTAATGGGCCTGCAAGGCCGCGACAACATCGCCCTTTTCATAGCTGACGCCCGCGTTGGCGAGCCACTGGGCGGCGCCGGGGAAACGCTCGCCCGACTCGTCGTCACGCGTCTCCACGTAGGATACGTTGCCATCCAGCAGCCATCGTCGACCGGCGCGCCAACTCTGTTCCAGTTCTATTCCCCATGCAGTGGCGCCCTGATTTCCGAACACCGGTATGTTGGCTTTGGCAAAGGTGACGAGATCGCTCAGGCGGGAGTAGAACCCGGTAAACCTGGTTTCGACATGACCACCCTTGTAGATGTAACCCAACTCCGTTGTTTGGATAGTGGCCGGGTCGATCGGCTCAAGGTCGAAAAAGCGTACAGCTTCATTTTCGAAAAGGGTCGGCGGCCGAAAGGCCTCGGCATATTGGGCCTTCAGAACATGCCTGGGATTGAGGCGCCATACGCCGGCAAGCCGAGGCGAGTAACGGCTGCCCACATCGCTGTACTCGTCATAACGCAACCCCACAGTCAGTGTGAATAGATCGCTGTGGCGATATTCATCCTGAAGCGTGATGGCGTTGATGCTGCGCGTGGTTCCCTCGGGGATGTTGAACATCTGGTTTGGACGGGTAAAGGCATACCTGCTGCGATCCACCCTCACCGTGCTCATGCTGCCCGCGAGCAGCACGGAATGTTTATTCCATCCCCGGTAAAGGAAATCGACCCCCAAACTGTTGCTGGTCTCCAGATACTCTCCATCCAGATACAGGTCAGGGTCGGTGTGGGAACTTACGACGAAGAGGTCATCACGCCGGCGCTGCACGTCCTTCCAGCCTAACTGAATACCTGCGGTGAGTGCCGCAGTAAGCGGAAGTTCCTGGCGCACGTCCACCGTGCGATGGCGCGAGCGTTCCACGATACGGTTGGGATCCGGTGGCAGCACGTGGTTGGTGCCGAAGTGGTCGCCCAGGCCGGCCTCGCTCCATTGGGCGGTAAGTGCGAAGCGCTCGTAGCCGAGCTTGAACACGGCGGTACCCGCTTCGATATCCTCATTCGCCTCACCGGGGGCGTAGGAGGGGCCCAGTGCCGGAAAGCTGTGCAACAGGTCCGGGCCGGTCTTCACGTCGGCGCCGCTGCTGGACCAGCCGGCCAGGTTGAGGCTGGCCTGGATTGGGTTGCCGACATCCGTGAGGCGCAGGACGGCGCCCAGGCCACGGGTGTCGAAACTGCCGCCGAAGGCGAACACCCTGTTTTCCTCGGCGCGGGTGATGACGTTGACCACGCCCATGTAGGCGTACTCGCCATAGATCGCCGAACCAGGGCCGCGGATGACCTCGATGCGCTCCACCTGTTCGATGGGGATGTTGAAGTCGGGATCGGCGA
>JBFXES010000226.1:0-4363 GCA_050179875.1 Thiohalomonadaceae bacterium | reverse complement strand
CGAGGGTGATGCGCTCCAGGCTGCCGGTCACGGGCGCGGCCACGATGTAGCGCTCGCGCACCCGGGTCATGCCCTCCTGCTGGATGGTGACCTGCAAGTGCCCTCGCTGCACGGCGGCCACCGACACGGGCACCGGCTCCGGCTGGAAACTCCACCACAGCAGTGCAATCACGGCAAGGGCGACAAGAATCAGAACGATACGCTTCCGCGCGGACATCCACTACTCCCGGGTCTTGAGGACCGCCACCAGGTCCAGATGATAAAGCTTGCGCGCCATCAGAAGCGCGGAGAATAACGAGGCGGCGAGGACGATCAAGGCGGCGAAGCCGTAGGTGCTGGCCTCGACCACCAGCGGTATACGATACAGCTCCGATGCGAAGGCGTGCGCCACCAGGGCGCAGAAGCCGTAACCTATGGCGAAGCCCGCCGGAATGGCCGCGAGGGTGAGCACGGTCAGCTCGCCGATGAGGATGTAGGCCACCTCGCCGCGGGTAAAGCCCAGCACGCGCAGGCTGGCCAGTTCGCGACTGGTCTCCGAGAGCGTGATGCGCGCTGCGTTGTAAACCACGCCGAAGGCGATGCTGCTGGCCAGCAGGGTGTTGACGAAGGCGAAGACGAGGACGCTCTCGCCCATGGTCCGTTCGAAGCTCTTGATGGCCACGTCGCGCCGGCTGGTGCCGATCACGCGCGGCCGTTCGCGCAAGTCCTCGAAGATCCTGCCGAGCTGCGCCGGGTCCACCGCCAGGAAGGCGCCCGAGATCACCGGCCCTTCCTGCATGAGCCGGTTGAGCGCGTCGATGTGCATGTAGGCGGACAGCCCGATGTACTCGGACACCAGCCCCGACACCTGCACTTCGCGCACCGGCTGCGCCCCTTCCTGCACCGCCACCGTAACCCAGTCGCCCGGCCCCACGCCCAGTTGCTCGCCCAGGTAGTCGGTGAGCAGGATGCCTTCCGGCGGGAATTCCACCGGTCGCAGGCGCAGGTCCAGGGTCCGGTACAGATCGCCGTGGTTCATGAAGCCCTGGATGGCGGTGCGGTGGGTGCGGTGTCCGGCACGCAATTCCACCGGCACGGAACGGAAGGGTTCGGCGCGCAGCACGCCGGGGATGCTCGCCAGTTCGAACACGGCCTCGCGTGCGGTGGGCTCCACGAAGGTGACAGTGAGGTCCTGGCGTTGGGCCAGGCCGAACTGCACGTCGAGCATGAAGTCGATGGAGTCCTCCTGGAAGTTGCCCACCATGAGGATGGCGCCGGCCATGGCGATGCCGAGCACCGACAGCAGCGCCTTGCCGGGTCTGCGCTCCAGGTGGCGCACCACCATGCGCGTGGGCTGGTCAAGCCAGCGCTGCAGACCGGCCCGCTCCACCAGCGAAGCGCGGTACACCATGGGCGGCTCCGGGCGCATGGCCTCCGCCGGCGGCAGGCGGCTCGCCTTGGCCACCGCCCGCAGCGCACCGGCCAGGGCCGCAGCCGCGGTGATTCCCACGGCGGTGAGCACCACCTCGGGCGCCAGCACGTAGTGCAGATACGGGAAGCGGAAAAACATGCGATACAGCTCGGCCAGGCCGCTGCCTGCCCAGGCCCCGGCCAGGATGCCGGGCACCGATCCCACCGCCACGATCAGCAGCACCAAGGCGGCGTAATGGATGCCGATGGCGCGGTTGGTGTAGCCGAAGGCCTTGAGCACGGCCACCTGATCGCGCTGCTGGTCCACGGTGCGGGCGATGACCACGTTGATGAGGAAGGCGGCGACGGCGAGGAAAATGACCGGGACCACGGCGGCACTGGAACGCAGCCCCTGGATCTCCTGGTCCAGGTACTGGTGGGAGGTCTGATCCTCGCGACCGATGGCACCCGTGCCGCCGTAGGGCCGCAGCAGATCGTCCAGGCGGGCGATCACCTCCTCTTTCTGCCCCCCGGGCTCCACCGTGAGCACCACGTCGTTGAACGCATCCTGCGTCCCCTGGGCCGCGGACAGGGGCTCTTCGCGCATCCACAGGATGGCGTAGCGCTTGTAGTCGGGAAACAGGTCCCCCGGGCCGATCTGATACACGTACTCCGCCGACAAGCCGATGCCCACGATGGTGAGCGTGCGGTAGCGGCCGTTGATGATGGCCCCAAGCCGGGCCCCCGGCCGGAAGCCGTGCGCCTCGGCGAAGGGCTCGCTCACCACCACCTCGTCCGAGGCGCGCGGCTCGGGCAGGCGGCCGCTGCGCACGAACAGGCGGTTGAGCTTGGATTCGCCCTCGTCCGGGATGGACACCATGAGCCCGCGGATGGGGTCGTCGAAGCCCTCCACCTCCAGGTTGGCCAGGGCCACGGTGCGCGTCTCCACCACGGCCACGCCCGGGATCTGGGCGATGCGCTCCTCCAGGCGCTTGGGCGCGCGCTTGAGCGTGGCGAACACCTCGGCGAAGCGGGACTCGCGATAGAACGAGGACTGGGTGATGACCAGGGAATCGATGGTGCTGTGGGAGATGATCCAGGTGGCCACGCCGCCCGCGATCACCATGGCGATGGCCATGGCCTGGCCGCGCAGATGCCAGAGGTCGCGCAGCAGCTTGCGCGTGAGGGCGCGCGGTGTCACCAGGACAGCTCCGACGGCGGGATGCGGCGTGGGTTGGTCTCCACGCCCGTGATCTGGCCGTCGGACAGGTGGATGACGCGGTCGGCCATGGCCGCGATGGCGGCGTTATGGGTGATCACCACGGTGGTGGTGCCCAGTTCCTCGTTCACCCGCGCGAGGGCCTCCAGCACCACCACGCCGGTCTTCGAGTCCAGCGCGCCGGTGGGTTCGTCGCACAACAGCACCGCGGGACGCTTGGCGATGGCGCGGGCGATGGCCACGCGCTGCTGTTCGCCGCCGGAAAGCTGGGCCGGGAAGTGGTCCATGCGGTGCTCCAGCCCCACCATCCTGAGGGCCTCCTCCGGGGTCATGGGATCGCGGGCGATCTCGGTGACGATGGCCACGTTCTCGCGCGCGGTGAGACTGGGGATGAGGTTGTAGAACTGGAACACGAAGCCGACGAAGTGGCGGCGGTAATCGGTGAGCTCGGCATCGGAGGCGTGGGTCAGTTCCTGCCTGCCGTAGAAGACACGTCCGCCGGTGGCGGTATCCAGGCCGCCCAGGATGTTCAACAACGTGGACTTGCCGCCACCCGAGGCACCCAGCAGCACCACGAACTCGCCGCTGTAGAAGGTCACGTCCACGCCGCGCAGGGCATGAATCGCCACCTCGCCCACACGATAGATCTTCGTCAGTCCCTGGGTGCGGAAAACCGCTTCGCGTTCAGCCATGAAATTCTCGTGGGATGGGATGGCCCCGATCCTACGGGTGGCGGAGCGCAGATGCCAGATGTCCCGGGCCACGGCCCCGTCCGGCTTGCACCGGTGGTGTCCCACGGAGACACGCAGCCGGAGCGCGGCCGGGCTCCGTGGCCCCTCAGCACCGGGCCTCGCTCTCCCAGAGGTCGCCGTAGCGCGTGACGAATCCCGCGCCCGACACCTGCAGCAGGGCGGCGAACCCCTGCGCCGGAACCCGGTAGTCATACGCGGTATCGGCGACCCGCCGATAGACCTGCTCGAGCCTGACCAGTTGCGGGTCGGGGAAGTCGAGCCAGGCCGCAGCGGCCCCGGCCTCGCCGCCCACCGGGAGGTCGAGGCGCCGCAGGGGAATCAGATTGGTGGCGGGGGTGAAGCTGAAGTCCACGTCGATGCAGCCTTCGGCGGCGGGCTGGTGCTCGCCATTGAGCAGCCAGCGCCTGTCGCGCACGGTGATGCGCAGGTCCACGGCCTGCCTGCCCAGCCAGCCGGTCACGCTCGCGCTCCGGGTGCGCCAGGGCCGATCGCCACCCACCGCATAATCGAGCCAACACGGACTTCCCGCGAGCACGAAGACCGCCGTGCCTCGCAGGCGCCATTCATCATCGGAGCGCCACAGCCCGCAGGCATCGTGCCCCGGTCCGTCCATCCTGCGCCAGAGGATCAGTTTTTCCGGCCGTTGTGCCATGCACCTGTTTCCTGGGTACGCCAGCGAATATAGCCCCGTGGCACGAGCCGGATGGACAAAGCTAGATGCCCCTAACCATGCGTCCTGCCGGACCTTGGTTTGATCTGTTTTGGCCAAAATGGTATTGTGCAAAACTGTTTGAGCCGGCCCAGGCGGTAACGAGAGAAAGAGACGGTGCAGGAATCCCCGAAGCATGAGGTTGGGCAGGCGTCCGCCGGCGTGGCGCCGGAGGACCGCGAGCAGGCCTTGCGTTCCGTCGTGCAATACCTGCGCGTCGTCTTCCGCTCCATCCAGGAACATTCGCGCTGGGTGGAGAAGCAGTGCGGCGTCAGCGCCGCGCAGCTCTGGGCC
>JBFXES010000225.1:0-4397 GCA_050179875.1 Thiohalomonadaceae bacterium | reverse complement strand
GATGCAATCCTCGGAGGTGACCGGTGCGCCGTCATGCCACGCCAGCCCCTCTCTTAGTGTGAATGTCCAGGTCTTCTCGTCCTTGGCGACTTCCCAGCTGTCGGCCATCTGGGGGCGTACGGCACCAGCGGCGTCACGCGCGACCAATTGGTCGAAGATCAGGTAGCCATGATTCCGTGAAATGTAGACGCCGTTGAAGGTCGGATCGACCGACTTCAGGTCGGAGTGCATCACTACCTTGAGGGTTTGCGAGGAAGCGGCTTGCGCGGCCACGACCATGCATGTTGCGATCAGCATCTTCTTGATTCCGTCTAAGAGATTCACGCTATTTCCCTTTCCTGGGTTGAGGTTTGCTTCTTTTTTTGTCCCCGCGGCTGCGCGCGGCGTCGCATTCGAAGACAGAAGGGCTTTGACCCTGTGCCGCGGGCTCGGATCTGTGCGGGCGCCTACGTGGAAAGCACGTCCTAAGCAGTGAGATCGCCTGACGCCGGTTCCAGCGCATGATCCAGTGCGCCTGCGCGGGGGGGCAGACGGCCCGCGAGCGTCATGGCGGAGTCGGACTGCACATAAAGCATGCGCGCGAACGCCTCGAGGCGATCGGCGTCCCAGTCGACTCCATAGTGCCGCAGCCACGTCATCCAGAACCGGGCAGTGCGCGTTTCGTGTTCTGCCTCAAGCTCCGCCAGAACGGGAACGATCGGCATGACCGGGGCCAGGTGAGTCCAGTTCCACTGCGTATCAGGCATCGCATCGAGATCGCGACGAATCGCCCGCAGCGAATCGAGCATGGACGTGGTCTCACGCAGCGCGGCGAGGTGCCGCGAGTAGAGGGCATGGACGCTCTCAATCCATTGCTCCGCGAGTGTGTAGAGGATCGCCTCCTTGCTCACGAAGTACTGGTACAGCGTGGCGACGTCCACATTCGCCTCATGCGCGATGTGGTTGGTCGTCAGGCGCTGGAAGCCATCCTGCTCGAGCAGTGTGCGCGCCGCTTGGAGGATGCGCGCAACAGAAGCCAACGACCGGGCCTGTCGCGGCTCGGTGCGGAAAGCCCGGCCCACTTTTCTCACTCTCATTTTGTACCTCTTCTTGGCACGGGAATTTGCACTCATCAAAATCCCAATAATTACTGGGAATATGCAGCAGTGCGCAAACACTGTCAAGAGGTCTGCAGGAGGCGGAGACGAACAGCAGGGCAGGCGCACCATATGGCCCCTGCGGCCTCTCAGTGGTACCTCGGCAGGCCGAGTACGTTTCCCGCGATGAAGCAGAAAATGAGTTGCCGGTTGGGCGTCATGGGTGTCCGTCCGGTCAACTCACCTCGACGGATTTGCCATCCGTTGATCCGGCGCGCTTACACGCGGAGGCAGGCGCCACCCAGCGATGCCGCAGCAACTCGTCAATACGGCTGGCTGGTGCGTCGGTAGCCGCTGCAGCGCGTCCTCAATGTCCGCATAGGGCTCGCGCCCGTTGATGCGCACCGAGTGCAGCAGGCTCATGATCGCCGCCGCTCGCTGGCCCGCACGCAGGCTTCCGGCGAACAGCCAGTTTGACCTTGCCTCGATTCCGCGTACACCAAGTCATGCGACCAAGAGCTCTCGCTCTCGGTCTACCGGTGGCCTCATGCCGGTCGCGCTATGCAAGCGCTGCCGGTTGTAGAAGCCCTCGATCCAGTTGACCAAGTCCAAGCGGGCCTGGTCGCGAGTTTCATAGCGTACCTGGTAGACCCCCTCGACCTTCGCGGCCGCTTAGCGCACCACTTGCCAGGGCCGGTGCTCGCAAGTGAGGCCGCCCGCTTAGCAGCCACTGTCCGGTGCCGGTGACTGGCGCAACTCGCGCGATTCAACGGGACCGACCGCAACCAGTCTCGAGCCGCCCATCGCGGACCCCTATCTGCCGCCAACCCACCGCCCTCCCCTCACCCATTCCCAATGCCCCCCGCCTCCACCCCACACCGCTGCGCAAACCTTCGCGTGAACGTCGTCACCGACCGATATCCCACGCGCGCGGCGACGGTCTTCACGGGCCAGCGGGTGGTGTAGAGCAGTTCCAGCGCGCAGGCCAGGCGCGCTTCGGCGATGGCATCGAGCAGCGAGCCGCCTTCGGCCGCCAGGCGACGGCGCAGGGTGGCGCCGCTCAGGCCCAGCTCGGCCTCGAAGTCGGCCGAGCGCCAGGCGCGTTGCGGCTGTTCGGCGACCACGGCACGGATGCGCGCGGCAAGGCTGGGCGGCGGGGGCGCGAGCATGGCGGTGTGGCCCAGGGCGCACAGGCGCACCAGCAGGGTCGCCAGCGCCGCGCGCGCGGGGCCGTATTCGGCGCGGCGCAGGGCGTCGGCCCACGCGCCCAGGGGCGCGGCCAGGCGCTCGGCCGGCATGGCGATGACGTCGGGGCCATCCTGCGCTAGCACGGGCTGTGCCCACAGGGTGCGGGCGGCCGTGAGCACCTCGTCGCACAGCGGCAGCATGAGAGTGAGGTACACGCCCTCGGCATCGGGCCAGTTGAAGGCATCCAGGCGGCCGGGCCGCGCGATGACGAAGAGGTCGCCCGACTCCAACTCCACGGTCTGGGTGCCCATGTGCAGGCGCTTGCGACCGCGCAGGACGATGGCGAGCGTGGGCCGGTCGATGGGCGCCGACCGTACGCCGTGCTCGCGCCGCGCGGTGACGCACACGTACTCGGTCGCCCGCGGGCATTCGGCCAAGGTGAGCAGATCGGCCACCAGGGCCTGCGAGGAAGGGGCCAGGGCCAGATCGTTCATGGGTGGGCGTGGGTCGGGCACAAGGCCTGCCATCGTACGGCGCATCCGGCCCGCACGCCTGTCTGTGGAGATCGTGACGTTTGTGACGAATTCGGCGCCAGCGCCCGGCTGACGGGCGCTGCGGTCCGATTGCACTTTGCGCTTTGCGCCTCTCCTGGGAGCAGCCACCCCGCGGCCGGCGCCACGCGGCGCCCGCCCGCGCTCACCCGCCCGCCTGGCGCTTCTTCGACCGCCGCGACAGCATGTTCAGCACCTCGACCAGCGTCGAGAAGGCCATCGCCGCGTAGATGTAGCCCTTGGGCACGTGCACGCCGAAGCCATCGGCGATGAGCACGGCGCCGATCATCAGCAGGAAGCCCAGCGCCAGCATCACGACCGTCGGGTTGCGGTTGATGAAATTGGCCAGCGGGTCTGCGGCGACGAGCATCACGCCCACGGCCACCAGCACGGCGATCACCATCACGGCGAGGTTGTCGGTCATGCCCACGGCGGTGAGGATCGAGTCGACCGAGAACACCATGTCGAGCAGGATGATCTGCACGATCACGGCCGAGAAGCCGATGCTGGCGGCCGGCTTCTTGGTGTCGAACACGCCCTCGTCGGGCACCGGGTCGATGTGGTGGTGGATCTCCTTGGTGGCCTTCCAGATGAGGAACAGGCCGCCGGCGATGAGGATCAGGTCTCGCCAGGAGAACTGCGTCTCGAAGCTGGGCTTGCCGTCGACCAGCGGGCCGGTCCAGCCCAGATCGACGACCGGCGCCGTGAGGCCGACCAGCCACGCGATCATCAACAGCAGCGCCAGCCGCATGACCAGGGCCAGCCCGATGCCGATGCGCCGCGCCCGTGCCCGCTGCGATTCGGGCAGCTTGTTCGACAGGATCGAGATGAAGATCAGGTTGTCGATGCCCAGCACCACCTCCATGATCACCAGGGCGAGCAGGGCCGCCCAGGCGGTGGGATCGGAGAAGAGTGCTTGGAGACTGGCCATGGCGGGGCGTCGGAGTGGAACGTGCCGCGCATCATGCGGGTGCAGCCCGCCGGCGCCGCGCAAATCCCCCGCGCCCCTGCGGGATTGCGGCGCCGGCGCCCGCCGGGCTCAGGGGGCCAGGGTCAGCCGATAGATCTGGTTGCCGTTGGACGCGCCCACGTACACCGTGCCGTCGGGCGCTGCCGCGATGCCGATGGGGAAGTTGAAGGACAGCGCGGTGCCCGCAGCATCACGCAGCGTGCTGATCTCCCCCGCGGGCGTGACCACGCGGGCCACGCCGTCCCAGGCGTGGGTCAGGAAGACGTTGTCGCGCGCGTCCACGGCCACGCCGTACGAGAAGCCGAGCGCTGCGGGCGTGGCCGCCGTGCCGTCGGCCAGGGCCAGGCCGCTGCCGGTGCACACGCCCAGCACGGTGCTGACAGTGGCGGTGGCGACGTCGATCTTGCGCAGGCAGAGCGTGTCGGTGTCGGTGTCGTACAGCGTGGTGCCGTCGCGCGTGATCGCCAGGCCCTGGGGCCGCGCGAACTGGGGTCTCCTCGTTTTCAGTGCAATAAGTGACGGTACGAAAAGCTAGCACTGGCGCGGAGGTGGTGTTGGTAGATCGTTGATTTCATTGACTTTCCTGTTCACTTTCAAATCTGCGATTCGTGG
>JBFXES010000224.1:0-4408 GCA_050179875.1 Thiohalomonadaceae bacterium | reverse complement strand
ACCTCGGGCTGGAAGATGGGCGGCACGGGTTGCGCCCGCCGTTCCATGCAGGAGCGCGACCAGTCGAACTGCGGCGTGTTGAAGGCGGCGATGTGGGCGGTGCAGTGTCGTATTCCCGAGCTTTCGTGCAGCAGCTCCGCCTGGAGCGCATCGGCGAAGCCACGCAGGGCGGACTTGGCGCCGCAGTAGGCCGATTGCAGCGGAATGCCGCGATAGGCGAGGGCCGAGCCCACCTGGATGATGACGCCGCGGTCGCGCTGTTTCATGCGGTGCAGGGCCGCCAGCGTGCCGTGCACGCTGCCCAGGTAGGTGACCTCCGTGGCGCGGCGGAAGTCGGCCGGGTCCATGCGGTCCGCCGGGCAGAACACCGTGGCCATGGCCGCGTTCACCCAGACGTCGATGGGACCGGCCTCGGCCTCGATGCGGCTCGCGGCGTCGTCCACCGCGTGCCAGTCGGCCACGTCCACCGGAAACACCAGCGCCCGCGCGCCGGTCGCCTCCACCTCGCGGCGCGCGCCCTCCAGGCCGGTATGGCCGCGGGCAAGCAGGGCCACGGTGTGACCGCGGCGCGCGAACTCCACTGCGGCGGCGCGGCCAATGCCCGCCGATCCGCCGGTCACCACCACGACCTTGTGCACGTCGCCTCCTTCATGTGCCATAGAAGGTTCCCAACACACCGCCGTACAGGGCGTGACCGATCACCGTGGTGAGGGGCGTGCGATGACCGTAGTGCAGACCCATGAAACCGGGTGGCTCCAGCCGCGCGTGGCCCGCGGGCCCGTCGTACTCCGTGGCCATGCGCGGGTGCACATAGGGCAGCAGGGGTAACACGAACACCAGGAGGAAAAGCCCGTGCATGGTCCCCAATGCAAGCCCCGGCACCAGCCCGGCGTAGCCGAGCCGGGCGAACACGGCGAAATAGAGGAATGCGAACAGCCAGCCGCCCAGGAAATACACCGCGGCCCCCAGCACGCTGGCGCGAAAGCGATCGCCGGTGAAGAAGGTGCCCACCAGGAACGGCAGGGAAAGGCGCGTGAGCCCCAGACCCTGGCTGCCCGAGAGCACCACGGTGAGCACGGCCGTGGCGAGGCCGCCCCACAGGAACAGGGCCTCCAGTTCGCGCATCACCTCCATCATGGCCATGGCGACCTCCGTGCGTTCGCCGCCTGTGTTCAGCTTGGCGCGGAACCGGTGCCCGCGCCTTCTTCCAGGGCGAGCGCGGCGGTAATGACCGCCGCGTGGGTAAACGCCTGCGGGAAATTGCCGAGGGCGCGGCCGTCCGGGGTGTATTCCTCGGCGAACAGGCCCACGTCGTTGGCGAGTGCCATGAGCTGATCGAAGTGGGCCCGCGCCTCCGCAAGGCGGCCGGCGCGCGCCAGGTGATCCACCGCCCAGAACGCGCACGCGGCAAAGGTGCCTTCGCGCCCAGGCATACCGTCAGTGCCGTGCGGGTAACGGTAGAACAGGGGACCGGCGCCCAGGCGTCCTTCGAGGAAGGCGTAGGTGGCCCGTTGGCGCGGCGTGTCGGCGGATTCGAATCCGTAACGGGGCATGAGCAGCAGGCTGGCGTCGGGCCAGTCGCTGTCGAAGATGCCCATGTAGGCGTTGAGCACAGGATTCCAGGCGCGCTGCTCGATGGCCTCGCGAATGGCGCCTGCGTGGGATTCGAAGCGGCGGGTGGGCACGTGCATGCGCCCTTCGCGCTGCAAGGCCAGCAGGCAGTGCAGGGCGACCCAGCACATGAGCTTGGAATAGGTGTGATGACGGGGTTCGCCCCGGATCTCCCAGATCCCATGGTCGGGTGCGGTCCAGCGTTCGCACACCACCTCGCCGAAGTCGCGCAGGATCGCCTGTTCGCTGCGCCCCAGTTCGCCGCCCGCGCGTGCGAAATACCAGGCAGCCTGGACCACCTCGCCATAGACGTCCAGCTGTAACTGGTCCCACGCCCCGTTGCCGATGCGCACGGGGCGCGCGCCGCCGTAGCCCGCGAGATGCGGCAGTTCCCGTTCCCTGAGGCGCGCCTCGCCGAACACGTCGTAGACCACCTGGAGTTCCGGGCGGGTGAGCCGCGTGGCGTGCAGGAGCCAGCCCATGAAGGCCTCGGCTTCGTCGTGATAGCCCATGCTTTCGAAGGCCTCGATGGTGCGCGCCGCGTCACGTAGCCAGCAGAAGCGGTAATCCCAGTTGCGCACGCCCTGTTCGCTTTCGGGCAGGGACGTGGTGGGCGCGGCGATGAGCGCGCCCGACAGGGTGTGGGTGAGTAGCTTGAGCGTGATCATGCTGCGGTGCACCAGCGGCGCATGACGGCCGCGGTACACGCAACGCGAACTCCAGCGCTGCCACCAATCGGCCGTGGCTGCGCAGCGTTCCTCCGCCGCCGCACCCAGCGGCGTCACGGCCAGCGGATCCTCGTCGGCGAAACACAGCGACAGCGCAAGGCGCTCGCCGGCGCGCAGCCGCACGCGAGCGTGCAGGCGCCGTCCGTCGTCGTCCGCATGCAGCGGGATGTCGCTGCGCAACAACAGCGCGTCACTGCCGTACTCGCACAGCCAACCGACCCCACGACGTTCGCTCAGGCGGAAACGCCAGCGCCCGTAGCCCGGACGCGGCGCGAACTCCACGTCCAGTTCCATTTCGCCTTCCAGGCCCTCGGCCAGCCGGAGCAGCTCGCGCTGCGGCTCCAGAAAACCACGTCCGCGCGCAATGGGCATGAGATCGCGCAGGCGCACGCGGCCCGTGGCGCTTTCGAACTCGGTTTCGATCACGGCCGTGCCGTCCAGGTAGCGACGCCTGCTGCGGAAGGGGCCTGCGGGGGTGACGGCGAAATGTCCGCCGCGCTCGTGGTCCAGCAGCGCAGCGAACACGCTGGGACTGGAAAAGTGCGGCAGGCACAGCCAATCCACCACGCCGCTGCGGGTCACCAGCGCGGCGCTGCGACAGTCGCCGATGAGGGCGTGATCCTCGATGGCCGGAGATGGGCTCGAAACCGGTGTGGGCATGGCTCGTCGCGCGGCGCGGATGCGCTGCGCTTCCTCTTTCAGACCGTAGCCGCGGGGCGGGCGCTGCTCCAGCGCTGTACGTGCCCAACGGGTCCGGCAACGGCACCGGCTTATGTCATGCGCTCCATGACATCGGAACTGTGATGGATGGATGGCCTTGCCACAGCATTTTCGTGCAACGACACTCAGAGAAGTTTTTGACCACCTGCTGGCGCTGAACCCGCGGAGGTCTCCACATGGATGACAGAACACGCGATGGGATCGCCCTGGCATTGAAGTGGTTCGGCGCATGGCTCGTGTTCACCGCCGCGCTGATGCTCTACGGCGAGACCGCTCCGTCCGTCGTCGAGCCCCGTCTGTTCGATACCACGCTTTGTGCGCTCGCCGGCCTGGCCTGCTTTTACGGCGGAGGCTGGTGGACGCGGCGTGACCGGGACTGAGAGGGACGTTCCTATGTGAGGAAGCCACGAACGTCGATACCCAGGCGCGAGGGAAACAGGACGCCTGGGTGATCGCCTTTCGAACATCAACGACCCCGTCGCCCGCCGCGCTTTCAAAGCGGCAAATCTGGACTATGTTTCAAAAACCCAGCTGAAACCAGAAGCCCTTGGCGAAAGGGAACGCGCGGCGCGCCGCGTATTTGTTCGAGGGAAACACGATGCGGATCAGCAGCACGCCTGGGATCGCCCTCGCGGCGACCATGCTCTTCGCCGCGCCGGCGAACGCGGAACTCGGCCTGAACCTCCCTCCGCCGGCGAGCACCGGCGCGCAGCAGATCTACGACATCCACATGCTTACGCTGAGCATCGCCACGGTGCTCATGATCCTGGTTACGGCGGCGGTGATCTACTCGGTGGTGACGTTCCGCAAGGATCGCGGCTACGTGCCGGACCAGCACTTCCACACGTCGCGCTTCGGCACCTGGTCGTGGGTGGCGGTGCCCGTGCTGGTGCTCGGGGTGGATTTCGCCATCGCCGGGAGCGCCAAGCGCGTGCTCGACTCCCTGTGGAACGTGCCCGATGAGCAGATGCTCGACATCAAGATCACCGGTCACCAGTGGTGGTGGGAGTTCGATTATCTCAATGATGGCGTGAAGGTGGAGAGCCGGTTCACGCCCAGGGAACAGGCGGGCGACCTGTATCTGCGCGAGGTGGACAACCGCCTGGTGCTGCCCACCCACACGCCCATCCGTTTCCTGCACACCTCCGCCGACGTGCTGCACGCCTTCTGGGTGCCGGAGATGGGCTTCAAGAAGGACGCCATTCCGGGCTACGTGACCGAGACCTGGACCACCATCGAGAAGGAAGGCGTGTTCCGCGGCCAGTGCGCGGAGTTGTGCGGCACCTGGCATGCGCGCATGCCCCTGGTGGTGGAGGCGGTGAGTCCCGAGCGCTTCGACGCCTGGATCA
>JBFXES010000223.1:0-4423 GCA_050179875.1 Thiohalomonadaceae bacterium | reverse complement strand
ATGGCGGGCGCCAGCGGCTGCTGGCGCGGCAGGGCCTGGCGCAAGGCCTGTTGCAGCACCGTCAGCTCGCGCGAAGGCTGCAGGTGCAGCCGCCATTGGCCGGGCCGGGGTTCCGCTTCCAGCAGCAGGCGCTGGCCCGATTGCAGCGGGACCTCGGTGCGCACGTCCAAAGTTCGTCCCTGGATGGTCACGCGCGCGGTGCCCTGGTCCGCATCGGTGGCAACCACCAGCGCCTCCAGCACGGCACCGGCGCGCCAGGCCGCCACCAGGGCAGGGGCGGCGCGGGTGAGCAAGGTGAGCGAAGGTGGCCCGGCAGCGAGGCGTATCAGGTCCATGGCAGTGTGATGAGGAGAGTATCCGCTGATCGCTCTGTCATTTATGATGCGCCAAAACGGAGCCGGGGCATGAAGAATCTGCAGCAGAACTGGTACGTGCGTCGCGAGGGGCGGGTCACCGGTCCCTATCCGGCGGGGCTGGTGTCACGTTACGTTCTGCTCGGGCGCGTCAAGCCGGACGACGAGGTCAGCGCCGATCGGGCCGCCTGGCTGCGGGTGCGCGAGGTGGATGCCCTCGTGCCCCAGGTAATGCGTGACGCCGCGGCCCACCCGGACGACCCGGAATTGCAGGAAAAACTGCAGGCGGCGCGGCGCTGGGCCGACGAGCGGCGCCACCCGCACATGCCGCTGCCCGCGGACAAGGAACGCCGTCGCGGCGAACCCGTGACGCGCGTGCGTCCGGTGGTCGAGCCGGAACCCGCCGGCCCGCGTCGGGTGCATTACGTGGTGCTGGCCGTGCTGGTGGCCGCGGTGGTGGCCGTGCCTTTCCTGCTGCCCGAGCCCGAACCCGCCAACCCTTCGGATTGTTCCGCATCGCCGGCGCCAGGTGTGAACTGGAGCGCCTGCCTGCTGGCCGGCCGCGATTTCGCCAACATGAACCTCGATGGCGCCGTGCTGCGCTCGGCGGACCTCAACACCGCCAACCTGCGCGCGGCCAACCTGCACGGCGGCGATCTGGCCTACGTGAACTTCGCGCGCGCCAATCTTCGCGGCGCCAATCTCTCCCACGCCAACCTGCTCGGCGCCAACCTGCGCGGCGCCGACATGATCAACGCCAATCTCCGCGACGCCGATCTGCGCTACGCCATCCTCAGCGACGCACGCCGCGAAGGCGCGGACTTCACCGGTGCGCGCCTCGATTTTGCCGAGTGGGAGCCGGGCGTACAGTGCCTGGCGGATTCGGTAGGCACGTGTCGTTTGCCCTGAGGTGCGGAGGGCCGCAGCCGAGTGTGAGAACGACACCCACGCTCGAGAAACAGGTTCCTGGAATCTGACCGGCGTTCGGGTGTTTGCGAATCGAGGAGGGGCGCGATGCGCCCCTCCGAGGGGGCGTCAGAACCGCACGCCGAACTGTGCCGCGGCGCCCAGTTCCTTGTCGCTGGCGGCCACCGCCAGGTCGAAGTGGACGCCGAAGGGCGACAGGCCGAGGCCGACCGAGGCGATGCTGCGATCGCTGTTCACCGTGTCGGCGCGGTAACCCAGGCGCACTTGCGCCCAGTCGAGGGCGTTCAGTTCCATGCCCAGGGACACGTAGCGGGTCTCGTCCTCGAAACCGATGGGGGCGTTCTCGGACAGGTCCACGTCCAGGCCCGCGGTGAGCCAGCTGTTCTGGTACGACACGCCTGCGCGCATCTGCGGTTTCAGTTCGATCTCGCCCGTCTTCACCTTCACGCCGCTGGCGTCCTTGCGCATGAGGTCGTAGGTCTGGGCAATGGCGTTCTTCACCACCATGCCGGCGCGCCAGCCATTCTCGAAGTCCTTGGCCACGCCGAGATCCATGTTGAAGTTGGTGGTCTCGTGGGTGTAGTCGTCGGCGTCGATATCCTCGTCACTGGCCTTGTTCACCGAGGCCTTGTAGTTCAGGGTGATGGCGCGGACATACTTGGGTGTCACCCCCAGGGCGAACTTGCTGCCGCCGATGTTGAACTCGCGCGACAGGGACAGGCCCACCTCGTTCAACGAGATGCCGCGCAGTTCGACGGTGGACTTGATGTCTTCGTCGGGGTCGAAATCCAGCACGAGGTTACCGTCACCGTCTTGTTGAATATGGGTGAGGCCAGGTGGCGGTGTAAGAGCGCTCTGGCACGATGCAGGGTCAGCGCAGGTGGCAACATTGTCGAGGCTGGTTGCAAAGGTGGCAGCGTCGTTTGCCAGGCTGTCCAGCAGGCCGGCATCCTCGTATTTCACGATGGCGCTGGCCGCGTTCCAGGAATTGAACACCAGCGCGCCGCCGAACTTGCGACTGGGGATACCGATGACGGTGCCGACGCCCAGTTCCAGGTTCAATGCACGACCGCCGAGGGTGGCAAAGCCGGCGTTCAATCTCCGGGTATCGCCTGAGACCGTGCCCGATGTGCTCGTGGTGCCGAGCGCGGCCGCGGCGGTGGCAGCGGCGGCTTGGACGTCGTTGACGTAAGTGGGACTGGCAGGATTCAGGGCATTGATGGCGGCGAACGCCGCCTTGGCGTCGTCGACGCTGGTATTGAGTACCAGTTCATCGTCGATGACCAGTTCGGGGTTGTCCTGAAACTTGTCCACGCTGTCGAGGAACTCGTCCGGGTCGTGAAGACGGGTGCCGACGATGGGCAGTTCCATGGCGAAGTCGTCATCGTGCCCGGTGGTGGAAAGCAACGACGGGTTGAAGAACGGCGCCGTCGCCGTGTTGCCTACGGCGGCGCCGGCACCGCCCATGGCCATGGAACGCGGATCGAAGGAATTGAACGGCGCCGCATGGGCGGCCCCCACTCCCAGACAGGTGGCGCAAACCGCCACCGCGAGCCTCTGCTTAGTCACAAACTTCTCCCCCCGAATCAAAAAGTTTTCTTGTACCCGCCGCGCTGCGTTGGCGGTGCGCGAGCGTCTTACCCTAACATCAGGTCCGGCATGAAAAAAAGCACTTTCGCGGGAATAGGATGGATGCTGTGCAGGCGCCGGGCTGACTCGGAAAAGCCTGGCACGGTGGCACGCCGCACACCGTAGCTACGAGCACAGAGCTGTGCCGAAACTTTCCGTGGTGTAGCGCTCGAAGCGCAGGGTGTCGGACCAGTAGTCCGGGGGCAGGCCGGCCTTCATGCGCAGGTGGGCCAGGAAATCGTGCGGATCCGGCAGTTGTTCCCAGACGCTGGGCAGGAAGGTGCTGCGACGCGCACCCTCGCGCAGGATCAGGCCGTCGGCGCCGGGCCGCAGCGCGGCGACGAGTTCCGCTTCGGAGGAGGCCGGCAGGGCGACGGCGGGATTCAGGATCGATATGGACAGGGTGAGCCCGCTGAATTCCTCCGGCCGCACCGGAAGAAAACGCGGGTCCTCGAAGGCGGCGGCGAAGGCGTGGCGCGCCACGTCTTCCACCAGCGGCCATTGCGCCTGCAGCCCGCCGATACAGCCGCGCAATTCATTCCTGCGGTCGAGCAGGGTGACGAAGGTGGCGCGCAATGGCCGCAGCGCCTCGGGGTAGTCTTCGGCCTTCACCGGCAGCGGGCGCGCATGGGTGAAACCATGGCGGATGGAAGCCGCCGCCACGCGCAGCAGGGTGTCGCGATCCGCGGCGGAAAGCTCAGTCGAGGACATAGGCGCCGTAGCCCACCACGCGATCGCGCGGGCCCGCGGTGTCGCCGGAGTTGCGCAGGTCCACGGTCTCGATGTGGAAGCCGTGCCTGCGCGCCAGGTGCAGCAGGCCCTGTACCGGCGTGCGCCCGCAGGCGTCCTCGTAGTGCAATGCCTCCGCGGCGAGGGATTCGATGGCGCGGCTGGTGGCTTGGTCCATGGCGCGCGCGGTCTGGTAGTCGTGGTAGTGGCTCAGGTCGGAGCTGATGACCACCAGGGTCTCGGGGCCGCCCCACAGGAATTCCAGCACCTCGGCCACTTCCTCGGGGTCGGCGTCGCCGACGACCAGCGGCACCAGGGTGAAGGAGCCGAGGGTCTCCTGCAGGAAGGGCAGTTGCACCTCGAGGCTGTGCTCCAGCGCGTGGGCCTGATCCAGCTCGCGCACCTGGGGAAAGGCAAGGAGTTTCTTCACGACCTCGTCGACCGGGATGTCGCCGAGGGGCGTGCGGAAGGCGCCGGCGGTAGAGACCGCCAGGCCGCGGAAGCCCACGCGGTGGGACGGGCCGAGCAGCACCACGCGGCGGACGGTGTCGCGTGCGGCGGCGAGACGTGCATAGGCGCTGGCCGCCACCGGCCCGGAATAGACGTAGCCCGCGTGGGGGGCGATGATGGCCTTGGGCGCCGGCGCGTCGGTGCGGGCCTCGCCCAGGTAGCGACGGACCTCGGCGCGCAGTGTCTCCGCGTCGGCGGGATAGAAGGTTCCGGCCACGGCCGGCTCACGGATCAGGGGCATCGTGTCTCCTCGGTCCGCCTGCAACACCGGGGGC
>JBFXES010000222.1:0-4435 GCA_050179875.1 Thiohalomonadaceae bacterium | reverse complement strand
TAGAGCCGGTTCCTGTTCCGTTCTATCTCCGCGAGCGCAGCGTTCACGCCGAGGGCGGGCCGATAGGGACGGAACGTGGCCATGGATTCCACCACGTCGGCCACGGCGATGATGCGCGCGCCGAGCAGCAACTGACTCCCCGGCAGGTGATTCGGATATCCCGAGCCGTCCATGCGCTCGTGATGCTGCAACACCATGCGCGCCACCGGCCACGGGAAATCCGTGGTCTTGAGGATCTCGAATCCGCTCTGCGCGTGGGTCTTCACCAGTTCGTACTCGATGTTCGCCAATGGGCCCGGATAGCTCAGGATCTCGGCGGGGATGTGGATCTTGCCGATGTCGTGGATGCTCGCCGCCAGCGTGATGCCGTGGACCTCGTCCCTGGAAAGGCCGAGTTCCTCGCCCAGATGGCGCGTGAGTGCGGCCACGCGCCGCTGATGCCCCGCCGTGTAGGGATCGCGTTTTTCGATGGTATGGGCGATGGCCTGCACCGTCGCCTCCATGCTGTTTTCGAGCCGCTCCAGGTAGTTCCGCCGCTCCTCCTCCAGGCGCCGGTGCTCGCTGATGTCCTGGATGGCGCCGTCCCACACGATGCCGCCATCCTCCCGCGGGCTTGGCATGGCGTTGCACAGCAGGTACTGCTCCTGTCCGTTCATGCCCGTGCTCCGGAAGATGCGGTGCAGCCGCGCCTCCCCTGCCATGGCCCGCTCGAACTCCGCCCTGTCATCCGCCTGCAAGCGGGAGAGAAACCGCTCCGGGTCCGCAATCAACTGCTCGGGCGAAAACCCGAGAGCGGCGCGCGAACCGCCGCTGACATAGGCGAATTCCAGGCCGCCGTCGGGATTGCGCACCAGCTGGAACAGCATCTCCGGCACGTTGTCCGCCATGGCGAGAAATCGCCGCTGCGACTCCAGGCGCGTGAGCGTGGAGCTGAACAGGCCGGCGATGGCGAGGTACAGGTTCAACGTGTCGCGCGAGGCCGGGCAACTGCCCCGCATGCCGAGCGTCATCACGAAGGCGGTCTTGCCGTCCAGCACCAGGGGAAGGAGAACCGTGCAGTAGTCCTGATCGTCCAGGCGGAGGATTTCGGACACCATGAACCCGCTGTTGATGACCTGCTGCACCAGGTCGATGGCCGCCTTGTGCACGTGGCGGCACGCCTCACGATCGCCGGCGCAGTGATGAAACGCCGGCGCGCGCCCATGGCGCGGCGCGGCGAACGCGACCAGGTCGGCGTCCACGATGTGCAAAGCCACATTGCCGAGTTCCGCCCAGATATCCTGACGCGGATCCAGCGTGGCCAGGTACTGTGCGGTGCGGATGACCGCATCGAGCCTTTTCTTCATGCACCCGTGCCTGTTCCGGGCGTCACCTGCCCGTCCGCGCGCCGCGACGTCCGGCAGCGCATGGATTCACGCCCCTTCACTCGCGGCGACCAGCGCCCGGATGTTCTCGGGGCGTGCCTCGAGCGGAACCTCCGAACCGGAGGAAAGCAGGAAACCGCCACGTCCGGCAAAAACCGCCCGCACGGCGGAGGCGTCCTGGAAGATCCGCTCGGGCGAACCAAGCACCAGGTCGAGAGGCTTGACGTTGCCGGCCAGCACGGTGTGTGGCAACGCATCCCGCGCCTCGCTCGCCGGTACTTCGTGGCCGAAGCTGAGGATCTGCACGTCCGCTTCCGGACAGTATGGAAACAGCGGCCGTATATGGCCGGGGAGGTAAAGCCATGCCGGCACGCCTTCCCGGCGGAACGCGCCGAAAATCCGCCTGAGGCGCGGCAGCAGGAATTCGTGAAAGAACGGTACCGGGACGATCACGGGCGACGCCGAGGCGTCGAACACCAGCGGCACGTGGGCGCCGGCGCGTACCTGGGCGAGGCCGTAGCGGATGGCCACGTCGGTGGCGAAGTCCAGCAGCCGCTCGAAATCGTCGGGGTGGTCGGCGGCGAAGTAGAGTGCATCCTCCATGCCCATGAGCTGGGTGGCGAGGGTCATGGGCCCCACCAGCGCACCCACGATCAACAGGCGGTCACCGGCCTGCGCGCGCAACAGCGCGGCCGCCTTGAGGGTCTCGGGCATGCGCCCGTCCTGTTCCGGATCCGGCATGGGCAAACGGGCAAGGTCATCACCGGGCTTGAGGGCGTATTCCAGCACTTCCGGATAGAGGTTCCTGCGAAAACGCAGTTTCGAACCGATGGCCTCCGTTTCCACGAACGTATCCATGAAGGCGTACGCCGCATCGGTTCCGTAATGCGCCTGGGCGGCGAGTTGGCAGCGTGCGAGCAACGCGCCGTCGCGCAGGTATTCGTCGAGGCCGACGCCCTCCAGCACGGCGGCGTGGCCGAACACCAGCGGTATGGCCGGAACCCGATCGGCGGGCTTGAAGGCGACGGTGGCGAGGATACGCTCCAGACCGTTCATGTCATGACCGGGCCTGTACCAGTTCGTCCAGATAGCGGGCGCCGTCGAAGGCGTTCTCGGCCACATAGTCCACATTCAGGCTCTCGGCCGAGGCCTGCTTGAGCGCCGCGCCGCCGGCCACCACCTTCACGTGCCCGAGACCTCTGGCCTTCAGCGCCGCACGCAGTTGGCGCACCTGGGGGACGACGGAGGCGATCAGGCCGCTGAGCAGCACCGCGGCCGCGGATTCCCGCTCCACGGCGTCGACCACATCCTGCGACGGGCAGTCCTTGCCCAGATCCACGACGCGATAGCCCTTGGCGGTCAGCACCATCTTGACGATGTTCTTGCCCAGGTCATGGATGTCGCCCTCCGGGGTGGCGATGACGAACGTGGCCTTGCCCTGCGGCAACGGACCGCCCGCAGGATAGAGTTCCTTCACTACCGCCGACACCGCGCGCCCGACCAGCATGATCTCCAGCAGATTGAAGGCCTCGACGGTGCATTTCTCGTCCAGTTGTCTCATGGCGCTGTCGAGGCCCTCGGTGACGATGCGCTCCGGCGCCACGCCCGCCGCAACCAGCCGGCGCGTCTCGGCGAGGGCGCGTGCGTGATCGCCGTCCAGCAGCGACGACATCAAAGGTTCCAGATCACCGCCCACTTGCTTGTCCATGGCTGTGGCGCCAGCGCGCCCGGGTAACGCTTCCCGTGAAAAGCATAGCGATCAGGCGGGCCGTGCGGCGGAACGGCGGCCTTCCC
The DNA here is from genome assembly GCA_050179875.1 of Thiohalomonadaceae bacterium. Lineage (GTDB taxonomy): Bacteria > Pseudomonadota > Gammaproteobacteria > Thiohalomonadales > Thiohalomonadaceae > JALOAT01. The sequence continues at coordinate 1,277 of JBFXES010000222.1, read as the reverse complement.
ATCCGCCAGGAACCGTCCCTTACTACCACAGGACTCCTGTGGGATTTCATGTCTCGCGGCTGCCCTCCTCTTGCCGCGCCCTGCCCGTTTTCTCCGCGGCCACCTGCTCATCCCTGGGACGCGGTGCAGGTGCCTCAGGCACCGCCTCGCCCGGTTGCAAGCTCAGGCGCACGTACACCGGGAAATGATCCGACCCGAATGCCGGCAGTCGCCGGATTTCCGCCAGCAGGAAATGCCCGGAATGAAACACGTGATCCAGCGGCCAGCGCATGAGAGGCACCTTCGCATTGAAGGTGTTGAACATGCCGCGGCCGCGACGGGGATCGAGCAGGCCGCTGATCTTCTGGAACAGGCGCGTGGTATAGGACCAGGCCACATCATTCAGGTCGCCGGCCACGATGGTGGGTCCCCCGTGCGCCTTCACCTCACGTCCCACCATCAGCAATTCCGCATCACGCGGCAGCGACGTGGGCGCTTCGGTGGGAGAAGGCGGCTCCGGGTGAACGCAGTGGAGTGACACCTGCGCCCCCGACGGCAATTGCACCTGCGTGCGCATGGAAGGTATTCCGTCGCGCAGCCGGTACAGGGTCTCGGGTTCGATGAGCGGCAGGCGCGAATACAGCAGCATGCCGGATTCGTTCTCCAGCGGTCGCTTCACGGTGTGCGGCCAGTCGGCCTCCAGCGGCCGCATCTGCGCCTCCCACCAGGCGTCCGGCTCCAGGAGCAGCACGAGGTCGGGCCGGCAGGCACGCACCAGGGCCAGCATGGCATCCGAAGCGTGGTTGTCCATGAGCACGTTGGCAATGAGCAAGGACAGCGTGTCCTCCGGTGCGGCCTGCCGCGCATCCATGACTTCGCGCGGCGCGAGCGGCGTGTAGGGGAAGACGCGAGCGGCCTGGATCAACGCGGCCGCTGAGGCTGCAAGGAGGGCAAGGCGTCCGGGCCAAGTGCTCGCCTGATCCGTGACACGCACCAGGGCGAACACCATGAGGGCAAGCAGCAGGAATTGCAGGCGCGGGAAATCGAACACGCGAACCCACCAGGCCTCGCGCCGCACCAGGGGCACGACGCTCGCCGCGAACACCGCGACCGCGATCAGGACGACGGCAATGTCCACGGACCCTCCCCCACAGGGCCGGCTTCTTGTGAAAGATTAATCGCCCGGATACCGGCGTGCGGGCTCAGGATGCGGGGATCCGCAGGGATTCCTGCATGTCGGTGAATGGCGGATGATCCGAGCCGCCGTCCAGACCTTCGAGCAGCACATCCACATACGC
>JBFXES010000221.1:0-4450 GCA_050179875.1 Thiohalomonadaceae bacterium | reverse complement strand
AGTAGATGTGCTCGTACATGTCGTCGCTGGCGATGAGCACATGGGGATGGCGGCGCAGCACCTCGCCCAGGGCGGCCCAGTCGGCCTTGGTGTAGACGCTGCCGGTGGGGTTGGAGGGGCTGTTCAGCACCAGCGCGCGGGTGCGCGGGGTGATGGCCGCCTCCAGCTGCTCGGGGGTGATCTTGAAACCCTGCTCCAGGCCCGTCTCGATGATCACCGGCTTGCCGTCGGCCAGCAGCACCATGTCCGGGTAGGAGACCCAGTACGGCGCCGGGATGATGACCTCGTCACCCGGGTTCAGCAGGGCCTGGGCCATGTTGTAGAAGCTCTGCTTGCCGCCGCAGGACACCAGCACCTGGTTCGGGGTGTAGGAGAGCCCGTTGTCGCGGCGGAATTTGCCGATGATGGCTTCCTTCAGCTCCGGGGTGCCGTCCACCGCGGTGTACTTGGTGAAGCCGGCCTTGATGGCCTCGATGGCGGCCTGCTTGATGTGTTCGGGCGTGTCGAAATCCGGTTCGCCGGCGCCCAGGCCGATGATGTCTTTTCCTTGGGATTTCAGTTCTTTGGCGCGGGCGGTGACCGCCAGGGTCGGCGAAGGCTTGACGGTTTGAACGCGGTCAGAAAGTTGGATGTCCAAGCAGTGTGTCCTCGACACGCAGGGTTGACGCAAAAACTCGCGTAATATACTGGGTTCGCCCCCGTTTCTGAATCCCCGATGCAGCGCCAATTCCAAATTGAATCGCGATTCGCCCCCGCCGGCGACCAGCCCGAGGCCATCCGCAAGCTGGTGGAGGGCCTGCGCGCGGGTGAGGCGGGGATGACCCTGCTCGGGGTGACCGGCTCGGGCAAGACCTTCACCATCGCCAACGTCATCCAGCAGATGCAGCGCCCGACGCTCATCATGGCCCACAACAAGACCCTGGCAGCCCAGCTCTACGGCGAGATGAAGGAGTTCTTCCCGCACAACGCGGTGGAGTACTTCGTCTCCTATTACGACTACTACCAGCCGGAGGCCTACGTCCCCGCCTCGGACACCTACATCGAGAAGGACGCCTCCATCAACGAGCACATCGAGCAGATGCGCCTCTCGGCCACCAAGGCCCTGCTGGAACGCAAGGACGCCATCATCGTGGCCACCGTCTCCGCCATCTACGGCCTGGGCGACCCCAACCAGTACCTGGGCATGGTGCTGCACCTGGTGCGCGGCGATGTGGTGGACCAGCGCTTCATCCTGCGTCGCCTGGCCGAGCTGCAATACACCCGCAACGACGTGGAATTGCGCCGCGGCACCTTTCGCCTGCGCGGCGAGGTGCTGGACATCTTCCCGGCCGAGTCGGACCGGGACGCGGTGCGCGTGGAGTTCTTCGACGACGAGATCGAGCAGCTCAGCTACTTCGACCCGCTTACCGGCGAGATCCTGCGCAAGGTCCCGCGCCTGACCATCTACCCCAAGACCCACTACGTCACCCCGCGCGAGACCGTGCTCGGGGCGGTGGAGAAGATCAAGGAGGAACTGCGCGATCGGCTGGAGTGGTTCTACAAGGAGAACAAGCTGGTGGAGGCCCAGCGCCTGGAGCAGCGCACCCGCTTCGACATCGAGATGCTGGTGGAACTGGGCTATTGCTCGGGCATCGAGAATTACTCGCGCTTTCTCTCCGGCCGCGAGGCGGGCCAGCCGCCGCCGACCCTGTTCGACTACCTGCCCGACGACGCCCTGCTGGTCATCGACGAGAGCCACGTGACCGTGTCGCAGATCGGCGCCATGTACCGCGGCGACCGCTCACGCAAGGAAAACCTGGTCAATTACGGCTTCCGCCTGCCCTCGGCCCTGGACAACCGCCCGCTGCGCTTCGAGGAATGGGAACGGCTGTCGCCGCAGACCATTTTTGTCTCCGCCACCCCGGCCAAGTACGAGCTGGAGCATTCCGGCGAGGTGGTGGAGCAGGTGGTGCGCCCCACCGGCCTGGTGGACCCCGAGGTGGAGGTGCGCCCCGCGCGCACCCAGGTGGACGACCTGCTGTCGGAGATCCGCAAGCGCGCCGCGGCCAACGAGCGCGTGCTGGTGACCACGCTCACCAAGCGCATGGCCGAGGACCTCACCGAATACCTCGACGAACACGGCGTGCGGGTGCGCTACATGCACTCGGACATCGACACCGTGGAGCGTGTGGAGATCATCCGCGACCTGCGCCTGGGCGAGTTCGACGTGCTGGTGGGCATCAACCTGCTGCGCGAGGGCCTGGACATGCCCGAGGTGTCGCTGGTGGCGGTGCTGGACGCCGACAAGGAAGGTTTCCTGCGTTCCGAGACCTCGCTCATCCAGACCATCGGCCGCGCCGCGCGCAACCTGCACGGCAAGGCCATCCTGTATGCGGACAACATCACCGGCTCCATGAAGCGCGCCATCGACGAGACCGAGCGGCGCCGGGCCAAGCAGATGGCCTACAACGAGGCGCACGGGATCACCCCGCGTTCCATCCAGAAGTCCGTCCAGGACATCCTTGAAACCGGCGTGCCCGGCACCCCCGGACTGCCGCAGCGCTATGCCAAGGTGGCCGACGAAGTGGCCCAGTACGCGGCCATGTCCGCGGAACAGTTGCAGAAGAAGATCAAGGCCATGGAAGAACAGATGTACCGCCACGCCCGCAACCTGGAATTCGAGGAAGCCGCGCGCCTGCGCGACGAAATCCGCAAGATCCAGGAACTGAACCTGGGCGTGGGCGAACCGGCGGCCGACTGAACCGGCGCACGCACCGCACCGAAACGTTCCCTCGTGGGGCCCACACCGTGGGTGAACGCGGCTGGTGAAGCAACAGCGGCCGAAAATGCCTTCGCCCACAATGTGGGCTCCTACAACGCCTCCGCCGTAGGAGCCCACACCGTGGGCGAACGCGGCCTGGCTAAACCATAGCGGCTGAAAAGCTTCGCCCACAATGTGGGCTCCTACAACGCCTCCGCCGTAGGAGCCCACACGGTGGGCGAACGCGGCCTGGCTAAACAACAGCGGCTGAAAAGCTTCGCCCACAATGTGGGCTCCTACACGGAGACCTATTGGAACTGGCATCAAGAATAAGCCGACACATTGCGGCACGAGCGGCTCAGGGTTGCTTGGATTAGAATTCCCGGACTCTCCGACAACGCAGCGGACGCGGTTCGCCTGCATCCGGTCCAGAAAGGAAACGCATGAAGATTCTTGTCGTCGGCGGCGCCGGCTACATCGGTTCGCACATGGTGAAGTATCTCGCCAAGGCGGGGCATGCCCCGGTGGTGCTGGATGATCTGTCGGCCGGTTATCGGGATGCCGTCGTGTCCGGCGCGACGCTGGTGGAAGGCAACATCGGCGATGCCGCGCTGCTGGACGAACTCTTCGCCCGCGAGCGCTTCGACGCCGTCATGCACTTCGCCTCCTGGATCCAGGTGGGCGAGTCCGTGCGCGAGCCTGCCAAGTACTATCGCAACAATGTCGCGAACACCCTCACGCTGCTGGATGCCATGGTGGCGCACGAGGTGCGGCATTTCATTTTCTCGTCGACGGCCGCCATTTTCGGCGAGCCTGAATACACGCCCATCGACGAGACCCATCCCAAGCAGCCCATCAACCCGTACGGGCGCACCAAGCTCATGGTGGAGCAGATCCTGGCGGATTACGACGCGGCCTACGGCCTCAAGTCCACCTGCCTGCGCTATTTCAATGCCGCCGGCGCCGATCCTGGGAACGAACTGGGTGAGCGGCATGATCCGGAAACACACCTGATTCCCCTGGTGCTGCAGGCGGCTTCCGGACGGCGGGAAAGCATTGCCGTGTTCGGCGACGACTACGACACCCGTGACGGCACCTGCGTGCGCGATTACATCCACGTGTGGGACCTGGCCGAGGCGCACCTGCTTGCCCTCGAACGCATGCGCGAAACCGGACAGAGCGCCGCCTACAACCTGGGCAACGGCGAGGGCTACACCATCCGCGAGGTCATCGACACCGCACGGGAGGTGACCGGACGGGAGATCCGCGTGGTTGCCGCCGGGCGACGGGCCGGTGATCCCGCGGTGCTGGTGGCCGATGCCACGCGGGCGCGGGAGGAACTGGGATGGGAACCGCGCTACGCCGACCTGGCCACCATCGTCGCCCATGCCTGGGCGTGGGAACAGCGCATGCGCTGAGCTCGGCGCGCCCACGACACCCGTAGGTCACGTTGCGAAGCTACGTGACATCTTCTCGCAGCGGATTGTCACGTAGGCGCTGTGCGCCAACATGACCTACAAACCGGGAGCCCGTAGAAACTATGAGCAAGAAGGGCCGCCAGAGTACCCTCCCAACCGAATCACCACAAACGGGAGAGAGAAATGACTCAGGCGACCCAAGTGGAAGAAGTTAGCGCGAAAAGCATGGTGCTGTACATGGCCATGGAATTGAGCTTGAAGCAGTGGAAACTGGCGTTCACGGTGGACGGTC
>JBFXES010000220.1:0-4466 GCA_050179875.1 Thiohalomonadaceae bacterium | reverse complement strand
CCACCGGCCAGCACACCGGCCTGCAAGCCATGCTGACCGCCAAGACCGTGCTTGGCGTGAAGCCCCGCATCATCGGCGTGCCGGGCCTGGACACCCAGGCCGTGGCCGCTGAGCTGGTGAGCATTGCCGACAGCCTGCGCGCCTTTGCCTATGTGTCTGCCTACGGCGCAGCCACAGCCGAGGCCGCGGTGCTCTACCGCAACAACTTCGGCTCCAAGCGCCTGATGGTCATCTGGCCCGACTTTGTCGGCTGGAACACCGCCACCAGCAGCAACGAGACCCTGCATGCCGTGGCCCGCGCCATGGGCCTGCGCGCCAAGATCGACAACGATGTCGGCTGGCACAAGACCCTGTCCAACATCCCGGTCAACGGCGTGACGGGGATCTCGAAAGATGTGCCGTGGGACCTGCAAGACCCGAACACCGTGGCTGGCTACCTCAACTCGAACCAGGTCACCACCATCATCCGTGAAAGCGGCTTCCGCTTCTGGGGCAGCCGCACGTGCAGCGCGGATCCGCTGTTTGCCTTCGAGTCCGCCACCCGCACTGGCGACATCCTGGCCGATACCATCGCCGAGGCGCACCTGTGGGCCATCGACAAGCCGATGAGCAAGACGCTTATCAAGGACATCCTGGACGGCATCAACGCCAAGTTCCGCCAGCTGAAGACCCAGGGTTACATCGTGGACGGCACCGCATGGATCGATCCGGAAAAGAACGACGAGCTGAGCCTTGCCGCCGGCAAGCTGAACATCGACTACGACTACACCCCGGTCCCGCCGCTGGAGAACCTGGCGTTCTACCAGCGCATCACCACCGACTACCTCAGCCAGCTGGTGGCGTAAGGAGTAACTGACCATGGCCCTGCCGAAAAGTCTCAAGAACTTCAACATCTTCATCGACGGCTTCGGCTATGCCGGGCGCGTCGAGGAAGTCGCCCTGCCCAAGCTGGCCCGCAAGATGGAGGAATACCGCGCCGGCGGCATGTCCGGACCGGTCGACATCGACATGGGCATGGAAAAGCTCGAAGCCGAGATCACCATGGCCGAGATGAGCCGCGAACTGCTGCTGCAGTTCGGCGTGTGCGGCGTCGATGGCGTGCTGATGCGCTTCCGCGGCGCCGCGGTGGCCGACGACGGCAGCTGCGCCACCAACGCCATCGAGATCGTCATGCGCGGCCGCTTCAAGGAGATCGACCTGGGCACCGCCAAGACCGGCGACAAGAACACCATGAAGCTGTCCGCCAGCCTGAGCCGCTTCGAGTACCACGAGAACGACATCCCCCTGATCATCCTGGACCCGGTGAACATGGTGGAACTGGTGGGCGGCATTGATCGCTTGGCCGAACAGCGCAATGCGCTTGGCCTGTGAGGTGAGGCATGAGTAACGCAACGATCACCCTCAGCAAACCGCTTCCGCGCGGCGATAAGTACATCGAAGTCGTCGAGCTGCGCGAACCCATGTCCGGCGAGCTGCGCGGCCTGCACCTGGCCGACCTGTTCATGATGAAGACCGATGCGGTCATGACGCTGGTGCCGCGCATCAGCAACCCGGCCCTGACCGCTGCCGACATGGCGGCACTCTCGCCCAAGGACCTGGGCGCGATTGCCCTTGAGATCGTCGGTTTTTTCACGCCCTCGACCGCTACCCCGTAACGGTCGAAGACTGCATGGCGGACATCGCGACGGTCTTCCACTGGCCGCCGGCCGCCATGGACCCCATGCCACTCGACGAACTGATGATGTGGCGCGACAAGGCCGAATCCCGCGCCAAGCAGCCCGATGACTGACCCGTGTCCAACAAGCTCGACCTCGCCCTGATTCTCTCCTTTGTCGATAAGGCCACCGCCCCGGCCCGCCGCGTGCAGGAGGCCACCCGCGGCATGACCGAACGCATGCGCGAAACCCGAGACGCGCTGCGCTCGCTACGCCAGGAGGGCAAGCAGCTCGACTACCTGGCTCAGTCCGCTGAAAAGCTGTCCAAGCTGCGCGACCAGTCCGCGCAGGCCGCCCAACGCATCGACGAGCTTAAGGCCAAGATCGAGGCTGCCGCCGCCGCGGGCAAATCAACGACCCGGTTCGAGAAGTCGCTGGCCAGTGCAGAAAGGAAGGCCGCAGAGCTTGCGGCGAAGCAGGCCGCCCTCAGGTCAGAAATGGACAGGGTGGACGATGCGCTGAAAAAGCAAGGCTACACGACGGGGAACCTTGGCAACGCGCAGCAGCAGCTTGCCCAGCGCATCGAGCAGACCAATCACAAGCTCGAACGCCAGAAGGGATTGATGGAGGCAGGGCGCAAGGTCGGCGACAAGCTGCGTAGCAGCTGGGAAGGCCTGAAGACGGCGGGTGCATGGATGGCCGGGATCGGCGCCGCGGGAGGCGCGGCAGGCATGGCGCTTGGCGCGGGCGCGCTGGGCAAGGCGGCGCAGTTCGAGCAGTACGAGGTCATGCTGGAGACGCTCGAAGGCTCGCGCGAACAGGCGCAGAAGAGCATGGCCTGGGTCTCGGACTTCACCGCCAAGACACCCTATGAGCTCGACCAGGTCACTGAAGCCTATGTGCGCCTGAAGGCCTATGGTCTGGACCCGACCCACGGCCTGCTGACCACCCTTGGCGACACCAGCGCCGCCATGGGCAAAGACATCATGCAGGCGGTGGAGGCCATTGCCGACGCCATCACCGGCGAGAATGAGCGTCTGAAGGAGTTCGGCATCAAGGCCAGCACCAAGGGCGGGCTGATCAGCTACGAGTACACGGACAAGCAAGGCATCCAGCGCACCCTCAGCGTTCAGAAGGACGACCGCAAGGCCATCGAGGCCGCGCTAAGCCGCATCTGGAACGAGAAATACGCGGGCGGCATGGAGCGGCTGTCTGGCACATGGTCGGGCATCATCAGCAACATCAAGGACAGCTGGACGGCGTTCCAGGTGGCCGTGATGAAATCCGGCCCCTTCGAGCGCCTGAAGGCGCGCCTGCAAGGCGCGCTGGATACCATCAACGCCGCCAAGGACGATGGTCGCCTGCAACAATGGGCGGAGGCTGTGGGTGGGAAAATCGTCCAGGTGTTCGACGCCATCGAGAATGTCGCACGCTGGCTGTGGGTGAACGTGCCCAAGGTGGTGGACGTGCTCAACCGTGTGGCCAGCGCCGTGGGCGGGTGGGAAAACCTGCTGTGGATCATGCTTGCCCTCAAGGCCGCCCCGTTGGTATGGGCCACGGTCCAGCTTGCGGGCATGGCCGCCGCGCTCATGCGCATCGGCCCGATCATGGCCCTCGTGGTCGGCAAGGGCGGCGCGGTGCTGGCCTTTATTCGCACCCTCGGCCCCGCGCTGCTCATCGCATCCCGCTTCATAATGCTTTTCGGGCGCGGCCTGCTGATGGCGCTCGGCCCTATGGGCCTGCTGATCGGCGCAGGGTGGCTCGTGGTCGAACACTGGGATGCGATGAAGGCCGCCGCTCGTGGTGTCGTTGACTACGTGGCAAGCCTTCCAGCGCGCATGTTCGATATCGGCGGGCAAATCGCTAAGGGCCTTGCCGATGGCATCAAGAACAAGATCGGCGCGGTGAAGGACAGAGTGATGAGCCTGGGCGATGGCACGGTGAGCTGGATCAAGGAAAAGCTCGACATCCACAGCCCGTCCCGCGTGTTCGCGGAGCTGGGCGGCTACATCTCCGAAGGCCTGGGCGTGGGCATCAGCGACAAGGCCAAGCTCGCCATGCAGGCCGCCGGTCGGCTGGGGTCCATGCTGCCCGGCGCGCTGCCCACGGCGCTCGCCATGGGCGTCACTGCCGGGGCCGCCGTGGCCTCCCCGTCCATGGCCGCGCCTGCGGCTGGCGCGGGCGGCACCACCATCATCAATATCACCGTCACCGCCCCGGCCGGAACGGATGGCCAGCAGCTCGCCAAGCTTGTCGCCGCGGAGGTGGAGAAGATCCAGCGCGGCCAGACCGCACGCGCCCGTGGCCGCCTGTATGACGAGGTCTGATCCATGAGCCAACCGCTCGCCGTCCTGGGCCGCTTTGTCTTTGGCCTGCGCACCGCGCCCTTCGACCAGCTGCGGCGTTCAACCGCGCAGCGCATTGCCAGCAACAACCGCTTCGGCCTCCTCGCCGCGCACCAGCACCTTGGGCCGGGGGATGACGCCATCACCATCACCGGCGTATTGATGCCTGAGATCACCGGCGGCCCCTCGACCCTGGACGACCTGCGCGCCATGGCGGAACGCGGCGAAAGCTACCCGCTGCTGGACGGTGAAGGCTACTACTACGGGTACTGGCTGATCGAATCGGTCGAGGAATCGAAAAGCGTGTTCATGGCGGGCGGAGTGGCACGCAAGATCGAATTCACCCTGAACCTCAAGCGCGATGAAGAGCCCGGCGTATAAGCTCACCATCGAGGGCATCGAGGCCGGTGCAGACCTTCGCCTCCGACTCGTCAGCCTGAGCCTCAGCGATGAAAAGGGCATGGAT
>JBFXES010000219.1:0-4494 GCA_050179875.1 Thiohalomonadaceae bacterium | reverse complement strand
GTGGAGCGACTGATGCGCGAGCACGGCCTCCATGCCCGCCACAAACGACGCTACAGGGTGACGACGGATTCGAAGCATGGCCTACCGGTGGCCGACAACCTGCTTGCCCGCAACTTTACGCCGACGGCGCCGAATCAGGTCTGGACCTCGGACATCACCTACCTGTGGACCGATGAAGGCTGGCTCTACCTGGCCATCGTGCTCGACCTCTTCAACCGGGAGGTGGTGGGTTGGTCGCTCAAGCCACGCATGACGTCAGAGCTCGTCACCGAGGCGCTGACCATGGCCTGGTTCAAGAAGCGGCCAGCCGCGGGGCTGCTGCATCACAGCGACCGGGGTAGCCAGTACGCCAGTCACGACGTTCAGGACAGACTCAAGGCGTACGGCATGACCTGCTCGATGAGCCGAAAAGGAAACTGCTGGGATAACGCGCCGACGCAAAAGCTGGTTCAACAGCTTCAAGAATGAACGGGTGCATGGCGTTCGCTACGCGACGCAGGCCGAGATCGAGGCGGTCACCTTCGAATACATCGATGTGTTCTACAACCGAAAACGGCAGCACTCGACGCTGGGCTACCGCTCGCCCACACAGTTTCTCGAGACGTGGATCAGGCAACAGCATCAGGAAAAACTGGTAGCATGAATACTGCCCTTTGGAAGACGAAAAACCGAGGGAACCTCATCTCGCGACCCATGAATAATGCACGACGTCGCGGATCAATGCAATCGTCCGGGACCTTACATCTACTCACTCCCACTCGAACATCAATGGAAGCTTTAATCGCATATAGATCAATGTGTTATCGCGGTGAAAAGCACCAAATGCCATGAAAAATACCATGAGCCGCTGACTGCAGCACCGTCCTCTCCCTCGCGGCGATGGCCCACCCCGCCGCAGCCCTCCTCTCTTTACAAACCAACCAGAAACTGGTCGAATACAATCCTGATACGGGTCACGATACTGGGGTGCAAGGGTGGGGACAACGCAAGGCAGCGTTCGGTGGGGCATTGAGCGCCGGCTCGAATTCATCGAGTTCCGGCTCTTCTGGGAGGGCCATGTCAACCGTAGCGACCTGATGGCCGCCTTCGGGATCTCGATCAACCAGGCCTCCGCCGACCTGAACCGGTATCTCGGCATGGCGCACGGCAACATGGTCTATGACAAGAGCGCCCGCGCCTACGTCCGGGGCGACCGCTTCGAGCCCCTGTTTCTGAAACCGGCCCCGGCCAGCTACCTGTCCCAATTGCGGTCGCTCTCCGACGGCATCGTCACGCAAGAGGAAACCTGGATCGGCCAGATGCCGGCCTTCGATACGGTCCCCAGCCCTGTCCGTGGCATCGATGCCCACACGCTGCGCCGGGTCATCGAAGCGATCCGTACCAGGCAGGCATTGGAGGTCGAGTACCAGTCCCTTTCCAATCCCGCCCCACGCTGGCGCTGGATCGCACCGCATGCCATCTCCTTCGACGGTTTCCGCTGGCATGCCCGGGCGTACTGCTTCACCGACGGCTGTTTCAAGGACTTCCTGCTGGCGCGCATCCTCGGCACCCGGGACAGCCGCCCCAGTGACGCGGACCCCGGCCAGGATGCCGACTGGCACACGCACGTCACGCTGAAGATCGGTCCGCACCCGGGCCTGTCCGACACGCAGAAGAAGGTCATCGCGCTGGACTATGGCATGCGCGGCGGCAAGGCCAGCATCACCGTCCGCAGGGCTCTGCTCTACTACGCGATCAAACGTCTCGGCCTAGACGCTGACCCGTCCACCCGGAGCCCGGCGGACCAGCAGATCGTGCTGTTGAACAGGGAGGTGGGCGATGGTGTCGCCTGATGTCATGTCCCTGACCCCGCACCACGCCAAGTACTATGCCCATGACCTGACCCGTCGGGCGGCCTCGGGAAAACCATCGAGACCGGCATCGTGCTGTGCCGGTACTGGGCCGAGCCCAGGCGTCGGACCATTGCCAGAGAGTAAAAAGAGCATTACGTAAAGGGCAAGAACATCATGGAAAAGAAGAGAACCGCCAGAGGAAAAGCCGCCAACAACGGCAACGGCGCCTCCCTCGGCTTCGAGGCCGAACTCTTCAAGGCCGCCGATAAGCTGCGCGGCACCATGGAGCCCAGCGACTACAAGCACGTGGTGCTGGGGCTCATTTTCCTGAAATACATCTCAGATGCCTTCGAGGCCAGGCACAAGACGCTGCTGGCCGAAGACCCGGCCGCCGCCGAAGACCGCGACGAATACCTCGCCGAAAACGTGTTCTGGGTGCCGAAGCAGGCGCGCTGGTCCCACCTGCAGGCCAACGCGAAGAAGCCCACCATCGGCACCCTGATCGACGACGCCATGCGCGCCATCGAGAAGGAGAACGAGTCCTTGAAGGGCGTGCTGCCCAAGGACTACGCCCGGCCCGCGCTCAACAAGGTGATGCTGGGTGAGCTGATCGACCTGATCTCCGGCATCGCGCTCAATGAGGAGGGCGGCAAATCGAAGGACATCCTCGGCCGCGTGTACGAATACTTCCTCGGCCAGTTTGCCGGCGCCGAAGGCAAGCGCGGCGGCGAGTTCTACACCCCGCGCTCGGTGGTGCGCGTGCTGGTGGAAATGCTGGAACCCTACGCCGGCCGCGTCTACGACCCCTGCTGCGGCTCCGGCGGCATGTTCGTGCAGTCGGACAAGTTCGTGCAGGAGCACGGCGGCCGCATCGGCGACATCGCCATCTACGGACAGGAGAGCAACTACACCACCTGGCGCCTGTGCAAGATGAACCTGGCGGTGCGCGGCATCGACGCCGACATCCGCTGGAACAACGAGGGCAGCTTCCACAAGGACGAACTGCGCGACCTCAAGTTCGACTTCATCCTCGCCAACCCGCCGTTCAACGTCTCCGACTGGGGCGGCGAGCGCCTGCGTGACGACGTGCGCTGGCAGTTCGGCGTGCCGCCCGTGGGCAATGCCAACTACGCCTGGCTCCAGCACATCTACCACCACCTCGCCCCCAACGGCACCGCGGGCGTGGTACTGGCCAACGGCTCCATGAGTTCACAGCAGAGCGGCGAGGGCGAGATCCGCAAGGCCATGCTGGAAGCCGACGTGGTGGACTGCATGGTGGCCCTGCCGGGCCAGCTCTTCTATTCCACCCAGATCCCTGCCTGCCTGTGGTTCCTGGCCCGCAACAAGAACCCCGGTAAGGGCCTGCGCGACCGACGCGGGCAGGTGCTGTTCATCGACGCCCGCAACATGGGCGTGATGGTGGACCGCACCCGGCGCGAGCTGACCGACGAGGAAATCAGGAAGATCGCCGACACCTACCACGCCTGGCGAGGCGAGAAGGATGCTGGCGAATACGCCGACGTGCCCGGCTTCTGCAAGTCCGCCACGCTGGACGAGATCCGCAGGCACGACTACGTGCTCACGCCGGGGCGCTACGTGGGCGCGGCGGCGCAGGAAGACGACGGCGAACCATTCGAAGTAAAGATGGCGCGGCTGGCAGCACAGTGGCGCCAGCAGCGGGCGGAAGCGGCGCGGCTGGATGCAGCGATCGAGGCCAATCTGGCCGCCCTGGGCTTTTCAACGCCGCGTTGAACTCGGCTCTGGAACCCGCCCATACTAAACTATACGTTTAACAAGCGGCCCATCACGGTTCATGATCAACGCACCCGATCCCATGCGCTTCCGCGCCGGCCGCTACCTGCAGCAGCCCACCGGCTACCGGGCCTTCATCCCCGCGCCCCTTCCCCCGGAGCCGCCCCTGGACCTCTCCGGCCCGCTGCGCGAGCGCCTGTCGGAGGCCGACTACGCCCTGGGGCGGCTGGATGGCGCCGTGCTCACGCTGCCCAATCCCGACCTGTTCGTGTTCATGTACGTCCGCAAGGAGGCCGTGCTCTCCAGCCAGATCGAGGGCACGCAAAGCTCCCTGCAGAACCTGCTGGCTGCCGAGGCGCAACTGTTCGACCCGGATACCCCCAGGGACGTGAACGAGGTGGCCAACTACGTGCGCGCCATGAACCATGGCCTGGCCCGGCTGGCCGACCTGCCCGTCTCCGTGCGCCTGATCCGCGAGATCCACGCCGAACTGATGCAGGGCGTACGCGGCGGACGCCTCGCGCCGGGGGAGCTGCGCACCAGCCAGAACTGGATCGGCCCCGGCGACTGCACCCTGGCCAACGCCACCTTCGTGCCGCCCCCACCCCACGAGGTGCCCGGCGCCCTGTCGGACCTGGAAAGGTTCCTGCACGACGGCGCCGGCCTGCCGCCCCTGATCCAGGTGGGGCTGGCCCATGCCCAGTTCGAAACCATCCATCCCTTCCTCGACGGCAACGGCCGCGTGGGGCGCCTGCTCATCACCTTCCTGCTCACGGAAAAGCGCCTGCTGGGCAAGCCGGTGCTCTACCTCTCACACTACTTCAAGCAGCACCGCAGCGAGTACTACGAACGCCTACAGGCAGTGCGTGACGCCGGGGACTGGGAAGGCTGGCTGGGCTTCTTCCTGGAA
>JBFXES010000218.1:0-4505 GCA_050179875.1 Thiohalomonadaceae bacterium | reverse complement strand
TGCCGGGCGGCGAGGTGGCGCCAGGCCAGTTGGATGGCCGCGGCGAGGATGGTCTCGGCCAGTTCAGTCAGGTGATCGCTCACCACCATCAGCGGCACGGCCTCCGCCACGTCGGCGGCGGCGACGCGCAAGGTGTTGACCTGCTTGAACTGGCGCAGCACTTCCAGTTGCTGTTCCTCGTCGTCCGGCGCCACCCCGGCGAGGCGTTCGGCCAGTTCCGCGTGCATGGCGTCACGCCGTGGCGGGTAATAGAGGGAACGCGGGTCGAGCAGTTCGTCGAGCAGGACCGGATGGCGGGTCAGCAGCGCGGCGATCCAGGAACTGGCCGAGCAGAGCTGCACCAGCTGCGACAGGGCCATGGGGTTTTCCACCAGCAGGGCCAGATAGGCCGTGCGCCGCGCGATGGCCTCCACCAGGCGCAGCACGTGCTGCAGGGTGCGGTCCGGGTCGCGCCGCTTGCCCACGGCGGCGATGAGCAGCGGCATGAGCCGGTCCAGGCGTCCGTGGCCCCGCTCGCTCAGGTTGCGCAGGGCGTGGGATTCGCGCGTCAGGGTGATGAGCCGCAGGGCCTCGTTGGGCGCCTGGTAGCCGCGGTTTTCGAGCACGGCCATGGCCTGGGGTTCATCCAGCGTGCCCAGCCAGAGCGCGGCGAGGTCCTCGCTGCCCTGGGCCGACGCCTGGTTCTGCGGGGCCGCGAACACCTGCTCGAAATGCTCGTGCACCCGCCTGCGGGATGCACTCAGCGCCGCATCGAATGACGTCCACTCGGTGAAGCCGAGCGCATACGCGAGCCGCGCCCGTTCTTCTTCGCCTTCGGGCAAGGTATGGCGCTGCTCGTCGGCAACCATCTGGATGCGGTTTTCCACATTGCGCAACAGCACATAGGCTTCCGCCAGTTCGTCCACCACGTAGCCCGGCAGCAGCTGGCGTTCCCGCACCGCGTCGAGCACGGGCAGGATGGAGCGCTGCTGCAGGCCGGGGTCGCGTCCGCCGCGGATGAGCTGGAAGGCCTGACCGATGAATTCCACTTCGCGGATACCGCCGGCGCCCAGCTTGATGTTGTGCGCCATGCCCTTGCGCCGGACTTCCTGTTCGATGAGCGCCTTCATGTCGCGCAGGGATTCGAAGGCGCCGTAGTCCACGTAGCGGCGATACACGAAGGGACGCAGCGCCGCCAGCAGGCGCTCGCCCGCGGCCAGGTCGCCCGCCACGGGACGGGCCTTGATGAGGGCATAGCGCTCCCACTCGCGCCCGTGGGTCTGGTAGTACTCCTCCATGGCGTCGAAGCTGATCGCCAGGGCGGCGGCCTCGCCGAAAGGGCGCAGGCGCATGTCCACGCGGAACACGAAGCCGTCCACGGTGGTGCGGTCCAGGGCATTGATGAGCCGCTGGCCGAGACGCACGAAGAACTCCTGGTGCGCCACCGAACGGCGCCCGCCCCGGGTTTCGCCTTCACCGGGATAACAGAAGATGAGGTCGATGTCGGAGGAGAAATTCAGCTCGCGCCCGCCCAGCTTGCCCATGCCGAACACGACCATGCGCTGGGGGATTCCGTCCTCATCCACAGGCGTTCCCCAGATGGCGGTGTGGTCGCGGTAAAGCCAATCGAGCGCCCCGTTCACGCACGCATCGGCCAGCGCCGACAGGTCCGCGAGGGTCTCTGCCAGACCGGCGCGGCCGGCCAGGTCACGCCAGGCGATGCGCACCATCTCGCGGCGACGGAAACGTCGCAGCACCTGGAAAAGATCCGTTTCGCCGCTAACCGTCTCCAGCCGGGCCGAAAGAGCCGTCGCGTAACGGCCGTGATCGTGGCTGCGCTCCAGATCGCCGCTCGTGATCAGATCGGTGAGCAAATCGGGATGGCGGCCGCAGGCCTCGGCGACGAAATGACTGCAGGCGAACACCCGCACGGCCTCGGACAACAGCGCATCGGGCACGCCCCCGCCCGCCTCGGCAAAGCGTCGCCAGTGCCGCTCCGAGCTGTCGCGCAGCAAGGGAGGGAGTGCGGCCAGTTCGGAGGAGGGCAGGGAAAAGTCGTTCACGAGGACACCATGGCTTGACCGAGGCCCATTGTAACGATTCGAGCGCAGGACTTGCCGGAGACAAGTGAAGAGAAGAGAAAAGCTTTAACCACGGGGGACACGGGGAACACGGGGGGATGCGTCTGTTTCAGGAGCGGCTTTATGCCCGGAGGGTGCTCATGCCGCGATCGCGCGGTATCTGACGACAATCGTGGCCTGAGCCGCTCCTGCAGGCAGGGGTAATCCTTGAGGGATTTTCCCCCGTGTCCCCCGTGGTTAATGCTTTTTCTTTGCGACGCTCGTGAGCACAAAAAAAGCCCCGCCGTTGCCGGCGGGGCCTTTCTTGTCGGACGGCTGAAGCCGGCCAGGACTTACATCATGTCCATGCCGCCCATGCCGCCGCCCATACCACCGGCCATGCCGCCCTTCTCTTCCTTCGGCAGCTCGGCCACCATGGCCTC
The DNA here is from genome assembly GCA_050179875.1 of Thiohalomonadaceae bacterium. Lineage (GTDB taxonomy): Bacteria > Pseudomonadota > Gammaproteobacteria > Thiohalomonadales > Thiohalomonadaceae > JALOAT01. The sequence goes on along the minus strand of JBFXES010000218.1, from coordinate 2,023 downwards.
GGTGGTGATCATGAGGCCGGCCACGGAAGCGGCGTTCTGCAGCGCAGTGCGGGTCACCTTGGTGGGGTCCAGGATGCCCATGGCGATCATGTCGCCGAACTCGCCATTGGCCGCGTTGTAACCGAACGCGTCCTTGCCTTCCTTCACCTTGTTGACGATGACGGACGGCTCTTCGCCGGCGTTGGCCACGATCTGGCGCAGGGGCTCTTCCATGGCGCGACGGGCGATGGCGATGCCCACGTCCTGATCATGGTTGTCGCCCTTGAGGTCCTTGATGGCACTGAGCGCACGGATCAGCGCCACGCCGCCGCCGGGCACCACGCCCTCTTCCACTGCCGCACGGGTGGCGTGCAGGGCGTCTTCCACGCGGGCCTTCTTTTCCTTCATTTCCACTTCCGTGGCGGCACCGACCTTGATCACGGCCACGCCGCCGGCCAGCTTGGCCACGCGCTCCTGGAGCTTCTCGCGGTCGTAGTCGGAGGTGGTCTCCTCGATCTGGGCGCGGATCTGCTTCACACGCGCCTCGATGTCGGCCTTCTTGCCGGCGCCGTCGATGATGGTGGTGTTCTCCTTGGTGACCTGGATCTTCTTGGCGGAACCCAGGTCATTCAGGGTGGCCTTCTCGAGGGTCAGGCCCACTTCTTCGGAGATCACCTGGCCGCCGGTGAGGATGGCGATGTCCTGCAGCATGGCCTTGCGGCGGTCACCAAAGCCCGGCGCCTTCACGGCGGCGACCTTGACGATGCCGCGGATGGTGTTCACCACGAGGGTGGCCAGGGCCTCGCCTTCCACGTCCTCGGCGATGATCAGCAGGGGCTTGCCGGCCTTGGCCACGCCTTCGAGCACGGGCAGCATCTCGCGGATGTTCGAGATCTTCTTGTCGCACAGCAGGATGAACGGGTCGTCGAGCTCGGCGCTCATGCTCTGCTGGTTGTTGACGAAGTAGGGGGAGATGTAGCCGCGGTCGAACTGCATGCCCTCGACCACGTCCAGGTTGTTCTCCAGGGAGGTGCCTTCCTCGACGGTGATGACGCCTTCCTTGCCCACCTTGCCCATGGCGTCGGCGATGATGCGGCCGATGGACTCGTCGGAGTTGGCGGAGATGGTGCCCACCTGCGCGATGGCCTTGTCATCGGTGCAGGGCTTGGACATCTTCTTCAGTTCTTCCACGGCGGCGGCCACGGCCTTGTCGATGCCGCGCTTCAGGTCCATGGGGTTCATGCCGGCGGCCACGGACTTCATGCCTTCGATGAGGATGGACTGGGCCAGCACGGTGGCGGTGGTGGTGCCGTCGCCGGCCACGTCGGAGGTCTGCGAGGAGACTTCCTTCACCATCTGGGCGCCCATGTTCTCGAACTTGTCTTCCAGTTCGATCTCCTTGGCCACGGACACGCCGTCCTTGGTGATGGTGGGAGCGCCGAAGGACTTCTCCAGCACCACGTTACGGCCCTTGGGGCCCAGGGTCACCTTGACGGCGTTGGCCAGGATGTTCACGCCGCGCAGCATGGAGTGGCGGGCGTCAGCGGAAAACTTTACTTCTTTGGCAGCCATTGTTGTCGATTCCTCTAGATCCGGTTTGAAGGGCGGGGATTAGCCTTCGAGGACGGCCATCAGGTCGTCTTCGCTCATGACCAGCAGTTCTTCGCCGTCGACCTTCACCTTGGTGCCGGCGTACTGGCCGAACAGCACCACGTCACCCACCTTCACTTCCATGGGGCGAACCTCGCCCTTGTCGTTGGTCTTGCCCTTGCCCACGGCGATGACCTTGCCGCGATTGGGCTTCTCGGTTGCCGTGTCGGGGATCACGATGCCGGCGGCGGTGGTGCGCTCCTCTTCCAGGCGACGAACGATCACGCGATCATGCAACGGACGGATGTTCATTCTTGTTGATCTCCTAACTGATTGATTAAACGGTTGAATGGCGCAATTCAGCCCGCTGGGCGCACGCCGTTCCGGGGGGGCGATGCACGGGGCTGTTAGCACTCGCATTTCGCGAGTGCTAATGATAAGTGCGGACTGCCGA
>JBFXES010000217.1:0-4508 GCA_050179875.1 Thiohalomonadaceae bacterium | reverse complement strand
GTGGCGGAGGTGTTCGAGCTGCGCCGCAGCTTCGAGTGGCGCGGGCTCGGCACCGTGCCTTACAGCGCGTTCAAGGTCAGGGAGGCTTACGCAGACTTCGATTGCGAGCGGCGCTTCGACATGCCGGTGGTGCCGGCGGCCGACATCAAGGGTTGCGAGTGCCCGGCCATCCTGCGCGGCGCCAAGCGGCCCACGGACTGCAAGCTGTTCGCCACGGTGTGCACGCCGGACAATCCGTTGGGTTCCTGCATGGTCTCGTCCGAGGGCGCCTGCGCGGCCTACTGGAGCTATGGCCGTTTCCGCGGCGCGGCAAAGAACAGTGCAGAGAGGGCATAGCGGTCCATGAGCGCGAAACTGAAATCCCTTCACCGCCTCGACCTGCGCGGGGGCCACGTGGACATGAGCCACGGCAGCGGCGGGCGTGCCGCCTCGCAACTCATCGAGGAGCTGTTCGTGCGGCATTTCGACAACGAACTGCTGGGCCAGCGCAACGACCAGGCGGCCTTCGACGTGGGCGCCGGGCGCATGGTGATGAGCGTGGACGCCCACGTCATTTCGCCCATCTTCTTCCCGGGCGGCGACATCGGTTCCCTGGCGGTGCACGGCACGGTCAACGACGTGGCCATGTCGGGCGCGCGGCCGCTGTATCTTTCGGCGGCCTTCATTCTCGAAGAAGGCTATCCACTCGCCGATCTGGATCGCATCGTCGCCAGTATGGCGCGCGCGGCGCGCGAGGCCGGGGTGGCCATCGTCACCGGCGACACCAAGGTGGTGGAGCGCGGCAAGGGCGACGGCGTGTTCATCACCACCACCGGCGTGGGCATCGTGCCCGAGGGCGTGCACATCTCCGGCGATCGGGCATGCCCGGGCGACGCCATCCTGGTGAGCGGCACGCTCGGCGACCACGGCGTCGCCATCATGTCCAGCCGCGAAAACCTCCAGTTCGAGACCACCATCCAGTCCGACTCGGCGCCGCTCAACGGACTGGTGGCGGACATGGTGGCCGCCGAGCCGGACATCCACTGCATGCGCGATCCGACCCGCGGCGGCCTGGCCACCACCCTTAACGAACTGGCGCGGCAGTCGGGCGTGGGCATGATGCTGCGCGAGAGCGCCATCCCCATCCGCGAGGAGGTGGCCGCCGCCTGCGAACTGCTCGGCCTCGACCCGCTGTACCTGGCCAACGAGGGCAAGCTCATCGCCATCTGTCCGCAGGACAAGGCCGAGCGCCTGCTGAAGACCATGCGCGCGCACCCGCTGGGTGCGAACAGCGCCATCATCGGCGAGGTGGTGGAAGACCCCTACGCCCTGGTGCAGATGGAAACCCGCTTCGGCGGCAGCCGTGTGGTCGATTGGCTGGCGGGCGATCCCCTGCCGCGGATCTGTTGAGGAGCGCGCACGCGGCCCGGAGCACCATCGTGAAAATCCTCTTCCTCACCCACGCCTTCAACAGCCTGGGCCAGCGCCTGTACGTGGAACTGGTCAGGCGCGGCCACGAGGTGAGCGTGGAGTTCGACATCAACGACCAGGTGAGCATGGAGGCGGTGGCGCTGTTCGAACCCGATTTGATCATCGCTCCCTTCCTCAAGCGCGCCATCCCCGAGGCGATCTGGAGCAGGCACTGCTGCATGGTCGTGCATCCCGGCATTCCCGGCGACCGCGGACCCTCCGCGCTGGACTGGGCCATCCTCGGGCGCGAAACAGACTGGGGCGTGACGGTGTTGCAGGCCAATGGCGAGATGGACGGCGGCGACATCTGGGCCGCAGCCGAATTTCCCATGCGCGAGACCACCAAGGCGAGCCTCTATCGCCATGAGGTGACCGAAGCGGCGGTGGCGGCGGTGCTCGAAGCCGTCGAGCGTTTTGCCGGCGGGACCTGGCGTCCGATCCCGCCCGCGCGCTATCCGGCCCGACGGTTCGGCGACTGGCGACCGCTCATGCACCAGGCGGATCGCCGTATCGACTGGCGGCAGGACAGCACGCCCGACGTGCTGCGCAAGATCCGCAGCGCCGACGGCGCACCCGGTCTTCTCGATCACCTGTTCGGCCGGGATTGCCATCTGTACGACGCCCACCCGGCGCCCGGCCTGCGCGGTGCGCCCGGCGCGGTACTCGCCCGTTCCGGCCCGGCGCTCTGCCGCGCCACCGTGGACGGCGCCGTGTGGATCGGCCACCTGCGCGACAAGGTGTGTCAGCATCCCTTCAAGCTGCCGGCGACGCTGCTGCTGCGCGAGGAACTGGCGTCGGTGCCGGAGATTGCCGTCGACAGCGCAGACGGTTACCGGGAGATCCGTTACGAGGAGGCCGACGGCGTCGGCTATCTCCATTTCCAGTTCTACAACGGCGCCATGAGCAGCGAGCAATGTGAACGGCTGTTGCGCGCCTACCGCGCAGCGAGCGCCGGCGATTGCCGCGTGCTGGTGCTGCTGGGCGGCGCCGATTACTGGTCCAATGGCATGCACCTGAACGTGATCGAGGCGGCTGCCAGCGCCAGCGACGAGTCGTGGCGCAACATCAACGCCATCGACGATCTCGCCGAGGCCATCATCACCAACGAGCGCCAGCTGACGGTGGCGGCGTTGCGCGGCAACGCCGGCGCCGGCGGCGTGTTCCTGGCGCGGGCGGCCGACCGGGTGTGGGCGCGCCGCGGCGTCGTGCTCAACCCGCACTACAAGGACATGGGCAACCTGTACGGCTCCGAATACTGGACCTATCTGCTGCCCCGCTACGCGGGCGAGGACAACGCCCGGCGCATCTCGCAAGCGCGCCTGCCCATGGGCGTCGACGAGGCGCACGAGCTCGGCCTGGTGGACGAGGTCCTCGACGGCGACGTGGAACGTTTTTTGTCAGACGTGCGCGAGCACGCCACCCGGCTGGCCATGCCGGATGTGTTCGAAACCTCGCGCGCGGAAAAGCAACAGCGCCGCCGTCGCGATGAGGCCGAAAAGCCCTTGCGGCTTTATCGCCAGGAGGAACTGGAGCGCATGCACGTGAACTTCCACGGCTTCGACTCCAGCTACCATGTTGCCCGTTACAACTTCGTCTACAAGGTGCCGAAGTCACGTACCCCGTTGACGCTCGCCGCACATCGTCGCATAGGGAATCCGAGGAGGTTGCATGAGTGAGCTGCCCACCGTACTGGTCGTGGATGACGAGGTGCGCAGCCTCGAGTCGCTGGTGCGCGTGCTCGAGGACGACTTCGAGGTACTGACCGCGAGCAATACCGTGGAGGCCGAGGCCATCCTCGCGCGGGAATGGGTGCAGGTCATCCTGTGCGATCAGCGCATGCCCGGGACCTCGGGCGTCGAGTTCCTCAAGCAGGTGCGGGAGAAATGGCCCGACGTGATACGCATGGTGATCTCCGGTTACACCGATTCCGAAGACATCATCAGCGCGGTGAACGACGCCGGCATCTATCAATACATCACCAAGCCCTGGCACCCCGACAGTCTCATCCTCACCCTGCGCAACGCCGTGCATCTGGCCGAGCTGCAGCGCGAGAACGAAATGCTCTCCGTGGAGCTGAAGCGCACGCCGCGGCCGCTGGAACAGAGCGTGGCCGAGAAGCGGGGCATCCTGCGCGAACACTACCGTTATGACGACGGCATCGTGCGCTCGCCGCGCAGCTGCATGAATGCCGTGTGCGATCACGTGGCGCGCGTGGCGCCCTACGACGTATCGGTCCTGCTCATGGGCGAGTCCGGTACGGGCAAGGAACTGATCGCCCGCGCCCTGCACTACAACAGCCTGCGCTGGCACAAGCCCTTCGTGGTGGAAAACTGCGCGGCGCTCCCGGATGAACTGCTGGAAAGCGAACTGTTCGGTTACAAGCGCGGTGCCTTCACCGGCGCCATCGAGGACCGCATCGGCCTGTTCGAACGGGCCAACGGCGGCACCGTGTTCCTGGACGAGATCGGCGAGGTCTCGCCCGCCTTCCAGGTGAAGCTGCTGCGCGTCTTGCAGGAAGGCGAGATCCGCCCGCTGGGCAGCGGCCGCACGCGCCAGGTGGACGTGCGTGTGGTGGCCGCCACCAACAAGAATCTGGAAACCGAGGTGCGCGAAGGCCGGTTCCGCGAAGACCTCTACTACCGCCTCGCCGCCGTCACCGTGCACCTGCCCCCGCTGCGCGAACGCCTGGAGGATCTCCCCGTGCTCGCCGAGGCGTTGTTGCAGGACGCCATGAAGACCCTGGGCAAGCGCGTGCGCGGATTCACCGAGGAGGCGCTCTCGTGCATGCGCGCCTACCACTGGCCCGGCAACGTGCGCGAATTGCAGAACGAGATCCGCCACATGCTGGTCATGGCCGACGGCGAGTGGCTCGGCGCCGAACTGCTCAGCAAGCGCGTGCTGCACGCCGTGCCCGAGGAAGATATGGGCCTGATGAGCCTGCTCATCGACGGCGGCAGCCTGAAGGACCGCATCGAAAACCTGGAGGCGCGCATCCTCAAGGAGACCCTGATCCGCCACCGCTGGAACAAGAGCCGCGCGGCGCAGGAACTGGGCCTCTC
>JBFXES010000216.1:0-4522 GCA_050179875.1 Thiohalomonadaceae bacterium | reverse complement strand
GTGGGATGTGGGACACCAGAGCTATCCGCACAAGATCCTCACGGGGCGGCGTGATCGCATGCCCACGCTGCGCCAGCGCGGCGGACTGTCTGGCTTTCCCAAGCGTGACGAGAGCCCTTACGACACCTTCGGCACCGGCCATTCCAGCACCTCCATCAGCGCCGCCCTGGGCATGGCCCTGGCCGCGCGGCGCAGCGGATCGCGACGCAAGGTGGTCGCCGTCATCGGTGACGGGGCCATGACTGCGGGCATGGCCTTCGAGGCGCTCAACCACGCCGGCGACCTGGATGCGGATCTGCTGGTGGTGCTCAACGACAACGAAATGTCCATCTCGCCCAACGTGGGCGGCATGTCCAACTACCTGGCGCGGCTGCTGTCGGGCCGCTTCTATTCCACGGTGCGCGAGGGCAGCAAGAAGGTGCTCAAGAACGTGCCGCCCCTGTGGGAACTGGCGAGCCGCGCCGAGGAGCACGTGAAGGGCATGGTGGTGCCGGGCACGCTGTTCGAGGAACTGGGCTTCAACTACATCGGCCCGGTGGACGGGCACGACGTGGAAACCCTCATCAAGACCCTGCAGAACCTGCGCTCGCTGTCGGGCCCGCAGTTCCTGCACATCGTCACCAAGAAGGGCAAGGGCTATGCTCCCGCGGAGCAGAACCCCTGCTTCTATCACGGCGTCACGCCCTTCGATCCGGTCACCGGTACCATGGTGACGAAGGCCTCCGGGCCGACCTACACCCAGGTGTTCGGCGACTGGCTGTGTGACATGGCCGAGCGCGATCCGCGCCTGTGGGGCATCACCCCCGCCATGCGCGAAGGCTCGGGCCTGGTGGACTTTTCGGAACGCTTCCCCGACCGCTACCTGGACGTGGGCATCGCCGAGCAGCACGCGGTGACGGTGGCCGCGGGCCTGGCCTGCGAGGGCATGAAGCCGGTGGTCGCCATCTATTCAAGCTTCCTGCAGCGCGGCTACGACCAGCTCATCCACGACGTGGCGCTGCAAAACCTGCCGGTGCTGTTCGCCGTCGATCGCGCCGGCATCGTGGGCCCGGACGGCCCCACCCACGCCGGCACCCTGGACCTGTCCTTCCTGCGCTGCGTGCCCAACATGATGATCATGGCCCCCGCCGACGAGGACGAGTGCCGGCGCATGCTCACCACGGGATTCCTGCATGACGGCCCCGCGGCGGTGCGTTATCCGCGCGGCACCGGGCCGGGTACCCCCATCGCGCCGGGGCTGGATCCCCTGCCCGTGGGCAAGGCCGAGGTGCGCCGCCGTGGACGCCGCGTCGCCCTGCTCGCCTTCGGCAGCCTGGTCGCGCCGGCCATGACGGCGGGCGAGGCGCTCGACGCCACGGTGGTCAACATGCGTTTCGTGAAGCCCCTCGATGAAGACCTGCTGCGCGAACTGGCCGCCGGCCACGAACTGCTGGTGACCCTGGAGGAAAACGCCATCATGGGCGGCGCCGGCAGCGGGGTCGCGGAGTACCTGGCGGGCGCGGACATCCACGTGCGGGTGCGCCACCTGGGCCTGCCCGACGCCTACATCGAACAGGGCGGCCGCGAGGAGCTTCTGGCGGCCTGCGGACTCCATGCGGATGGTATAATCGCCGCCGTTCGCGCCTGGATCGCCGGGGCTTGATAACGGTCCCGGTGTCACGTAAATTCTTAGCGATTTTCTCAACATCTCGTCGATGAAACCCAGGTATACCCTCAAGGTCGTGACCGATTTCGCCGCCGCCCACTCCTTGCGGGACTATGCCGGGGAATGCCGCCGGCTGCACGGCCACAATTGGAAGGTGGAAGTGGAGGTGGTGGCATCCGGGCTCGACCGGCTCGGCATGGCCATCGATTTCAAAGACGTGAAGGCGGCAGCGCGTGCGGCAGCGGGTGAACTGGACCATCGTTATCTCAACGAGATCCCGCCCTTCGATCAGGTCAACCCGACCGCGGAAAACATCGCCGCGTACCTGTTCGAACGCATCGCTGCGGCCCTCGACAACGAGCGCGTGCAGGTGAGCGCCGTGACCGTCTGGGAGACGGAACGTGCTTGCGTGCGCTACGCGAAGGAAGACTGAGCATGACCAAGTGCTGTGAGACCCCGATGGCTGACGTGCAGAGCAGCCACGACACCCGTCGCATACCCATCAACAAGGTGGGTATCAAGGATATCCGCCACCCCGTGCGCATCCAGGATCGCACCGGCGGCGAGCAGCACACCATCGCGAGCTTCAACATGTATGTGAACCTTCCGCACAACTTCAAGGGCACGCACATGTCGAGGTTCGTGGAGATCCTGAACCGGCAGGAACGCGAGCTTTCGGTGAAGTCCTTCCGGGACATGCTCGCCGAGATGGTCCAGGTGCTCGAAGCCGAGGCCGGGCACATCGAAATGTCCTTCCCCTATTTCGTCCAGAAGAAGGCGCCCGTTTCCGGCGTGGAAAGCCTCATGGACTACGACGTGTGCTTCATCGGCGAGATCGTCGACGGCAAGCCGAGCATGAAGGTGCGCGTGGTGGTCCCCGTCACCAGTCTGTGCCCCTGCTCCAAGGAGATCTCCGACCGCGGCGCCCACAACCAGCGCTCCCACGTGACCGTCACCGCCTGCTGTCAGGGCTTCGTGTGGATCGAGGAACTCATCGACCTGGTCGAGAAGGAGGCCTCCTGCGAGCTGTACGGCCTGCTCAAGCGCCCCGACGAGAAGTACGTGACCGAGCGCGCCTATGACAATCCGAAGTTCGTGGAGGACATGGTGCGCGACGTGGCCGCACGGCTGAATCAGGACGAGCGCATCGTTTCCTACGTGGTGGAATCGGAAAACTTCGAATCCATCCACAACCACTCCGCTTACGCCCTCATCGAGCACGACAAGCGCAAGCCGGTATAAGAACCGTTCCGAGCAAAGATCCAGGGGCGCAAAGGATGCGTAATCCTTTCCCCTGGCGGTTGCGCGACCTGCCCGTCAGCCCACGCAACCGTCTCCCAGCGCGAGCACCACCATCACGCTCTCTGGAGACCGGAATGGCACCTCGCTTCGCAGCAAACCTGGCGTCAGAGCCATACCGGTAACTACACTCTGGTCCATCGGCCGAATGCCGCGCCCACGAGCACCCGATTCTCGCCTTATCGCAGTTGACGCGCACCAAGCTGGGTCCACTGCCCCTTGTTGTCGCGATACCAGTACCTGCCCTCCATTTCCATGACCACGCGCCCCTCATGTTCGGCAACAAACTCGGTCCGTGGGATGCGGAAACTCAGCATATCGGCGGCGGTGGCATTGTCGTCGAACGGACTGGCCTCCATGAACCTGGCAAGCAGCCACGACAGGGCAAAATAACTGGTCGGTTTCGACACGATGTTTTGCGCGGGCACACCCTTGAATTTCTCGCCTATGAGTTTTACGCCCACAGGCACCTTGGTAATCCTGGGAAGCGGGATGTCGCGTACGTCAGCGGGCTGAAGCGGCGAGCCGACCAGTGCGCGGCCATGCTCGGGCACAAAAAGCAGCACCGTGTTTCGCTTGGAGGCCTGGAGCGCGTCGATGAACGCCTGAATATCCTCGAGAAGCACCGAAGATACGTCGGCAAACTGATCATGCGCGTCGCGGCCGCGACTGGTTTTCTCGCCTTTCCAGCGAACACCGGCATGCAACAGTACGCTGTTGTGGTAAAGGGCTGCGCGCGTGTCCGGGGACGATTGCCGGGCGTCAAGCCAGGCCTCGAGTACCTCGTAGTCGCTATAAAGCTTCGTCTTGCCATCGAAAAAGATCGCTTGGGATTCGAAACCATCGAGCGGCAATAACGAAGCGTTGGCGGGAATACTGTCCTTTATTGTCTCGAGGAAGTCTCCGTAAACACCATCGTGAGTCATGCTGATGTAAGGCTGATAACCGACGGAAGCCAGCCCATCGAACAGCAGGCAATCCTTCGGGGTATCGTTGCGGTGCACTTCCGCGTGGGTTTTCTGACCGCAGCTGGCACGGAGAAGCCGTCTCATCGCAGGACCGCTGTAGCCGGTCGCCGAGTTGAAATTCGTGAAGAGATAGTCGAATTGTTTGAAGAAAGGTGCGTCGGCACCGATCCCGATCTCCTTCAGATCATCCCATGACAGCGAACACACATGCAGGATGACGACGTCGAAGGGAGTAGCGCTACCCTGTGGCGTCTTGAACAAGACAACCTTTTCGGATTCTGCCGCGTAGAATGCTTCGAGATACCTGTTCGGGTCCATGCTATCAACCGCCTCAGCAGCAGGAATGGCGCCCAATGAATAGCCGTCATCCGTGTCCTCTAACACACTGGCAAGGAACGGGGTTACCAGGAGAAGGAATGGCAGAACCACGAAGGTCGCCAGTCGGCGCCTTGACAACGCGATGCTTAGCGCCAAGGCGGCGAGCGCTACAATTATGGCAGACATACTGAAAGCTCCAAGCACAAAAGAAATCATGTAATCGGTTGATGGCAAACCATACTCCCGGAGCAGGCCGAGAAGATGTGAAGCGTCGGGTAACCATGACTGCTTC